>DASRAA010000151.1:0-19955 GCA_035638375.1 Binatia bacterium
CGCTTCTTGATTCCGCCCCGCTCTGACGATTTGCTGCTGCACTCCGGCTTGTTCAATCCAATTTGTCTGCCCACCAGCAGTCTGACTGAGCTGATCAGTCGCGCTGGGATGCAGATAAGCACCTGAGCTGCCAATAGATCCGGCGACGTACCCATCAGATCGCATTGCGATGAATCCAACTTCACCATCGGCGCGAGCGATGGGATCAGTTTTCAAAAGAAGCTCGGGGGAGGTACTAAGCCTTGAAGCACGATCCTCGTATGCTCCTCGCTGGTGGTACAGAGTTGCGGCAATTTGAACACCTAACACGCCGGATAATGCTATTGCCCATATCCATCGCCTCCGGCGTTCGGCCTCTGCAGAGTGCGAGCTAGCCAGAGTCTGGTAGCTAAGCGCGCATAACAGAAGAAGACAGGTCAACCGAGGTACGTTCAGAAGCACCCACCAGCTGCTCGCGGTGCTGCGCGGCCAATTAGGGAAGCACACTCCGAAGTAAAGAATCAATAGCAGCGTCAGTCGTACGTGTTGACGCTCCTGCAGAAATGCAGCTGCCAAGATACATACCGGCAGAATCAGCAGAGTGAAATGGTAAAAAGCGGGTAACGTTGAAACCGCCAACAGTGCGACAAGGAATGTGGACCACTCCAGGTGGACTCGTTGCGAATCTTCGCGGCTGCGTGTGACGAGATAAATCGCAGGCGCCAGCAACAGCATTTGCAGCAACGAATGGAGCACAGCAAATGCTGCCGGCGCATGTGTCACTGGATGAGGATTCCATTCCGGTTCGCGAATCAGCAGCCGGTGCAGCAGCGATGAGAGCGACCCGGAGCCGAGATTGTAGGGATCATTCGCTTCCCCACGCAGCGCCCAGGGCAACACCTGCATGAGATAAGTGCGATGCAGCGCGAGCCCGAACGCCCATACAGAGGCAGCTATGGACGCCAGCGATCCCGTCGCGATACCTCCTATCGAGCGGAGATCTCGTTTGCGCGCGAAGTAGAAGACAAACAATGCAGGAAAGAGTTTCAACCCGCCCGCAACGCCCATCAGTATGCCAGCAAAGAAGCACCTGTCTTTCAGATAGAGCCACAATGCAGCAATTATCACCAGGAGCAGCAGGAGGTAGTACTGACCATATTCGAGGTTGCGCAGGAGTGGAAAGTTCACACATATGAGCAGCGCGATGTGGCGCCATGGAACCTGCGTGAGAGAGTGCAACAATACTGCCACTGCCAAAACCATTAGCAAGTTGCAGACGATCCAGATTCGTTTTGCGGTGAGCGGTTGCCAATAGGTCAATGGCCACATCAGGAGGGCGGAAAACGGAGTGTGCGGGATGAAGCCTACGACGGGTTGATCGCCTGGCGCGATACCCATCCGATCCTTCTGGCGTTGTATCCAGATCCATTCATAGATGCGGTCTGTCCTGTAACCCTCGCGCAGCAAGTGCGCGGTCACATAATAATTCGGGAAGTCGGTGTTCAGGTGACGCCAGGCGCTGGGCACAGCGCGTCCGCCCGCGTACGCGACAGCAGCCAGCAGGATTACCCACTCGCCAGTCAGAATGATCTGCTTCAACGAAAGCCGGCAAGCAGCCATTCGCCGCAAAGCGATTGCCGGTGAACGCGCAAGCACTGAGAGCCGTGGCATCGGCTTCGCGCCTCAGGCCACCTCAGCCATGCTGCGTGTACTGCCCGCCGATAACTGCGCCGCCACCCTTGCTTCAATCCAAGCGTATGTCCTCGCCAGACCATCTTCAAGGCTGATCTCCGGCTCCCAATTCAGGACCTGGCGGAGCAAACTGTTATCCGAGTTGCGGCCGCGCACCCCTTGCGGGCCGGGCACGTGCTTTAGCCGCACGTCCACACCTGCGATGCCGGCGATCATGCCAGCCAGTTGATTGATGCTGATCATACGGTCCTGGCCGAGGTTGAGCGCTTCGTCAAAGCTCGATTGCATCAATTTGTAAATCCCCAGGACACAGTCATCGATATAGCAGAATGATCGAGTCTGTTCGCCGTCGCCCCAGATTTCGACTTCAGGATTTGCCGTCAGCTTTGCCGTGGCGATCTTTCGGCACAACGCTGCAGGCGCTTTTTCTCGTCCACCTTCAAAAGTTCCGTAGGGGCCAAAGATGTTATGGAAGCGTACGATGCGAGTTTCAATGCCGTAGTCTCGCCGATAATGCAAGCACAACTGTTCTGTGATCAGCTTCTCCCATCCGTAGGCATCCTGCGGCTCGGCGGGATAGGCCTCGGCTTCGCGCAAGGGCGCAACGTCGGTTCGCTGTTGCCTGTACTCCGGATAAACGCACGCGGAAGAAGTGAAGAAATACCGGCGCACGCAGTTTAAGCGCGCTGCTTCGAGGGTGTGCAGATTGATCAGAGAGTTGTTGTGGAGAATACGCGCGTGGTGACTCGAGATGTAACCCATTCCTCCCATGTCAGCGGCCAACGCATAGACCATGTCGACGGAGCGCGTGGCCTGCAGGCAGTCTTCCCAGCGTCGCAGATCGAGAATCTCGAACTCATCGGCCGCAGTCGTACAAAACTCTGGGAATTTCAGATCGATGCCCCGCACCCAGCAGCCCTGGGCCTTAAGGAAGCTGACCAGATGATGGCCGATGAACCCTCCTGCGCCGGTAACAGCCACGCTCAAGTTTTCTGAACTCATGCTGAATCTCCTCGATAGATTTGTGTGGTGCTTGCCGATGTGGGTCTAGGTAGCGCCAATGCCGCGGAACACTGCTGTGATCGTGCGCAGCAGAATGGCGAGATCCAGAAAGATGTTTCGGTTCTCGATGTAGAAGAGATCGAGTTCCACGTGCTGATGGATGGGCGTGGCACGCGCCGGACTGATCTGCCACAGACCTGTGATTCCGGGTATGGCTCTTAGCCTCAAACGCTCGCGCGCGTCATAGTTTTGCACGATGAAAGGCATCTCCGGGCGCGGGCCGACGAGGCTCATGGCGCCTTGCAGCACGTTCACAAGCTGCGGCAACTCATCGATGCTGAAGCGTCGCAATGCCCGGCCGATTTTTGTCAACCGCGGGTCGCCCTCGCTGACTGGAGAAGGAGCGTAGCGGCATACGCCAGATTGCATACTCCGAAATTTCCACATGCGAAACGGCACGCCGCACTTGCCGATACGCCGCTGCCGAATCAATACCGGGCCGGGGGAATCCAGCTTGATGAGGACTGCTACACAGGCGAGCAGCGGCAGCGCCAAAATGAGAACGACTAGCGATACGACGATGTCGAGCATGCGCTTCAGCAGACGCCCCGCTGAGCTGTCGCCCTGCATCATTTCGCAATGGTAGGAACAGTCGTCTGTGATGCCGACCTCGACACCGGAAGTGAACCATAGCGCTGGCGCCGCTGGCCATGGCTTTTTCCTAAGGACGTAGGCAATTTCCCGTTGCGCCACGAGCCCTCCGATCATGATGGTCACTCCCATCAGTAAACGCGGGTGCGGCATTGTGCGTGTCGCAATGCTGCCGAAGACGAGGAGCAGCAACCCGCAACAAACGCCCCGAACCAGACCTTCAATGTTGCCAATGTTGACGGGTGTCACGCGGGAAAGGTACGCGCCCGAGAACGCCAGTACGGTCGTGATCATCATCGCAGTTGCAATCACTGACACGGGGGACGACTGCGTCAAGCCCGCGCCGACGCTGCCGCGGAACGCCGTCGGCATGATGACGAGCCCCAGCGAGACGGTCATGAAATCCATCGCTGCCTGACGCCATACTCGCTTTGAACCGCCGAAGCGGTGACTGGCCTTTGTTTGCGGAACGCCGGCTGGGTCGCCGAAAGTGATTACGATACGTTCAGAGGTTGACACCGAACGAGGTCCTCGGAGTTACACTATGGAACGTTGTTTTAGTGACGGTGTGACAGCTCGCGTAGTTCGTCATGCCGCACGAGATTCGTTGCCTGTTGCGGATCAAGCACAAAGCGGCGAATTCCCGCCAATTGCAAAGAAGCTTGGGCTAGGAACAGCGGATTGTTGACAAGATAGCGCTTGCCAAGCCGCCTGGGCTCTTGTACCAGCCGGTGCAGCCATTGCAAGCCCAGCCGCTTCAGCCATTGCGGACTGTCTTTCAGTCTGCCGGTATGGAAGTCGAACGCAGCGCCGACTCCAATCATCAACGTTGTGTTCAGGCGTGGCAGATACTCAGCCATGAATCGTTCTTGTTTCGGTGTACTCAACCCAATCCACATAATGTCGGGGTGCGCGCGCGCGATGATTTGCCGCAACTCTGCGGTTTCTGCGCGGTCGAGCGGCCTGAACGGAGGGGTGTATGCTCCGATAATGCGCGCACGAGGAAAGCGTCGGCGCAGAATGGCTTGAAGTTGCTGCGCCACGCCGCTGTCGCCACCATATAGAAAATGTGAACAGCCGCGCAGTGCGGGACTACCAAGGACGCCGAGCATCAAGTCAGGCCCGAAGACGCGCTGCATTTTCCGCAATCCCTGCAGATGGCCCATCCAGACTGTCGGCACTCCGTCAGGAACCACCAGCAGCGCCTTTGAGAACACGGTGCGCAGCGAAGCATCGCGCTGCGCTTCCATGACACCATGAACGCCAGTAGCGCACACGTACCCTTTTTTGAAAGTCGCAATTGCATTTTCGATAGTCGCGACGGCGGCGTCCATGTCCACGGCGTGAACTCCGATGCCGAGGACGTTGGCGCGCTCGTGGGTTCGGAAATTGGCTCCCGACTCGATGCTATTGGACGGACTCATGGTAAAGCTGCGCGGAAGGTGCAGGTTGATGGCGGTCGCTCACCAGCCTGGTGTACAAGGCCAGGTACTGGCGAGCGATCTCATCCCTGCGAAAGCGATCAGAGATGTGGGGCTCAGGTAGTGGCCTGTGCGATGCAGTCTCCATCGCCTTCGCCAACCCCGCAGCGCCCAGTTCACGTTTAAAGTAGTCGCATCGTGATTCGCCAACCTCGCGCAGGACTGGAATATCCGAACACAAAATACGGCTCCCGCAGCGCAATGCCTCCACCAGCGGAAAGCAGAAGCCCTCGATGCTGGACGGTACGACAAGAAGTTCGCAGCTACGATACAACCAGCACAATTCGGCATCCCTAAGGCCTGATACGAAGAGCACGTGTTGGTGAAGCAAGAGTCGCTCTACAAGGGATCGCAAGGCGCGCGTCTCAGGTCCTTCGGAACCCACGATGACCAGACGGAGGGATTGATCTGCCCGACGTTGCCGAAATATGGCAAACGCCGATATCAACATGTCGAGATTCTTATTGCGACGATGCTGCGCGACCGCTAGCAGAAAAGGTCCAGCGATACCGAGCTGCGCCGCGGGTGGGACCTCCGAGCACGGGTCAAGCGGAACGCTCTGATAGATGCGTATGGCTTTCTGCGAGGCGATGGCCGGCGCGTATCGCCGCAGGCGGTCAAGAGTGAAGTTGGAGCTGCAAACAACGGCGTCGCTGGCCCTCAAAGCCTGCCGTAAGAAGGCGCGGTTGAACAAGACCCGGAGGTATCCAAAGTTGCTTGGCGCGTCATAGGGATAGAGATCGTGCAGCGACAACACTAGGGGACAACGAAAAAGCGACTTCCGAATCGGCGCAGGGAACGAAAGCTGAAGGATGTCGGCGCCCTGCTCGCGCACGATCGTCGGAAGTGTGAAGTAATACCAGGCGTTGCGAGCCCATGGATTGATGGCTAGGTCAACCGGCAAAATAGCGGTTGGGGTGTTGCTCACACCGAATGCGGCACGGAAATATGCAATCTGCCAGTGGCCGATCAGCAGCGTAACGCGTGACGCTTTGGGCTCATCGGCTAGAGCGGTTGCGAGGTTTGCAGCGTGGCGACAAATACCCGACGGCTGCCGCGCTGAGGACACCGCAGATATGAGGATGTGCATGAGAGCTCGATTATGAACCGAAGCGCAACCGTGACCGCCAACGCTCGTCCATGTAACAGCCGCGCAACAGCTTTTCCGAGTATCGCAGCGCCGCAGCCAACGAACTTAGCAAGCTGCCGAGGCTCCTGCGCAATGTAGGCCAGGGCAGCGCCTGAAGGACCGGCGAGTAGGTTTCCATAATACGGCGCTTTTCCTCAAGCTGCAGGTGGGCGGACTTACACGTCTTGCTGTTCGGTTGAAACCTGAAGTCCGCCAGCACCATCCGCAGATGGTGGAATCGAAAACCATTCTTTGCCAGCCGTATGAAGAACTCGGCGTCGAGCGCAAAGTCCAGACGCTCGTCGAGGAACTGCCCGTTCTCGAAAACTCGGCGCCGAAAGAACGTACTGGTAGTTGGGATGTATAGCACGCGATGGTAGAGGAGTACGAAACGGCTGAATTCGATCTCGCGACGAACCTGCTGTGGACTCCCGGCCTCGTCTATGTAGCGATAATCACCGTAGATGACATCAACCTCCGGATGCCGCTCGAAAGCGCTCGCCACCCGCTCGAAACACAACGGCAGGTACCGATCGTCGGAGTTCAGCCAGCCGATGATGTCACCGCATGCGATAGCGAACCCCTTGTTCAGAGCGTGGGCCTGTCCCCGATCCGGCTCGGAACACCAACGCAGGTGGCTCCATTCGGAGCGCCCGGAATACCCTCGAAGGACGGCGACTGTTCCATCGTTCGATCCGCCGTCCATGACCAAGTGTTCCAGATTCGACCAGTTCTGTCGGCGCACGCTTTGTAGCGCCTCATCAATATAAGGCGCCTGGTTGAAGGAGGGCGTGACGATAGAGAAGCTGAGTTTCTGCATCATTGGGAGCGCTGCTGTACGGGATTGCTCACGAGCGCGATCGAGAGCATCGTCATCAGCCACAGCGGAAAGCAAAGTTCAAAGCGATCCGTGTCGACCAGGCTGCGAACAAGCACCAGGACTAGAATCGCTGTCGCCAGTGATTTCATTCCGGTGTTTCGGCCGGTTCTTATTATTTGGTAGAAGCTCACGTAGATGGCTATCACGATCACCAAGCCTATAACGCCATACGCAAATAATTGTTGAAGCCACTCATCGTGAGCCTGCCATGGTTGGAACGTGCCGAACCGGGGAAAAAGCCATCGGAACGAATCGAATCCGTGCCCGATCCAAGGCTTCTCCATCGCCATTTCGAAGCTAGTGGCCCAAATATAAGTGCGTCCTGTCAGGGTCTCCAGGTTGCTGCCTTTCGTATAAACATCGAGATAAGCTTCCAGCAATCCCCAAAAACCAAGAATTACGAGGCCGCTGCCGAGCGCAATGAACATACGCGTTTTGCGGCTGATTTGTAATCCGCGCAACACGTAATAAAGACCCGCAAAAATAAGACCAACGATCGTAGCCTTGCTCAAAGTGCGAACCGTTGTAACGACGAAGCCCGCGCAGACCCAACCCCAGGTCTTCCGTTGTTGTGCGAAGTATGCTGCAAGCAAGGCTGCAATGCCGAATTCAAATCCTATGAAGTTGGGGTGTAGAAAGTCTTCATTGCCTAGCCGCATGTCGTCCATAACGGGAGCTGTCCAGGCGATGACTGCGACGATAGCAGCACCCAGAATGAAGCCTTGCATGATGCGATCGGCGTTGTCCTGCACGGGGCGGTAGCGAAGTAGCAATCGAATAGATAAAACGTCAGCGGCTACACCAAGCCAGTACGCGCTGGCGACAAGCACCGAGTTGCTTGCCGTCCAAGCCAGGCTCGCTCCAGACAACACTAAATAGAGCGATATACAGCGAAGCAGCACGGGGCTGGCATCGCGCGATGTTTTCGGAGGATCCAGGATCGTGTATCCGAGAACGAGCAAGGCATAGCTTACGGTAATGCCCGTTGTTACGGCAGTGCCCATTCGCGGATTCGATTGAAAAAACAAAAAAGTCAGCGACCCTTTGAAGGCAAGCAAAAAACCGCCTATTCCGCAGAGCAGGAGGCCGCGAGATGGCTCACGCCTGCATGCGCGGACCAACTGTTGTACAGCTTCCATTGGCTTCTACCGAGCTTCTGTTCCAGACACGATAAGTTGTCCGAGTTCTGTGTGCGTGTTCAACGCACTTGGCGAGAGCAGCCGTCGCAGTCGGGGATACATGAACAGGGTTATTGGCCCGTACAGAAGTCGGGCCGCTGCCGCTCCCGGCAAACCTAACCGAGGTGCAAGCAGCAACATGGAGATAAGCATTGCGGCTCCACCAAGCAGGTTCAATGTAGCAACGAGGCGAACTTGCGCCAGCGCGAGCAGAGCGTAATGAGCGCTCACGTTCAGAGACAGAAGACCGAAACTAAGGGCGATAATCGACAGCGCTATCCAGGCATGCGCGGCAAACGCGGCACCCATCCACAACCGAAGGATCACGTTGCTAAAAAGAACCATCGGAATGCACATGACCGCCGCCATCAAAGCGTTCAATCGAACGATGGACATTACCACCCCACGGAGTTCCGCGGCGGAGGCGGTGGACAGGCGCGCGCTCAGGTGGGGGAAAAGAAAGTGGAGGGCAGCCGCAATCAAACCGTGAATGGGCTGCGCGGCTTGCACACAGACGCTGTAGTAGCCAACGGCGGGCGTACCCAGCAGCGCTCCAACGACCAGGCGGTCGGCTTGATTGAAAACGCATCCGGCAAACGCCTGTAACCAGCTGAAGCAGCCGAATCGGAAGACGTCCGCGAAGGCGAGCCGGTCGAATGATGGAAGCGGCCAAATTCTAGCGATCAAAATACGCACCGCCACCGCCTGCACGAGCACAGAAAACGCGACGACGCAGAGCGTCGCCGACATGATGGTGACAATGCCGTGACCTTGCCACACCACAGCACAAGCAACAATCACAATCGCCGC
The DNA here is from genome assembly GCA_035638375.1 of Binatia bacterium. Taxonomy (GTDB): domain Bacteria; phylum Acidobacteriota; class Terriglobia; order Terriglobales; family Acidobacteriaceae; genus DASRAA01. The sequence continues at coordinate 8,803 of DASRAA010000151.1, forward strand.
GCGCGAGACGATGCTGATCTGAACTGCAGGTGCATACCGCTCATGCGCGCGTAGCGCACCGGTCAACACGCTCTCAATACAGCGGACGATCAGAATCGCGCTGCCGATGCGAAAAGCAGTTACCGCATCGCTCTGCAGCGTGGGGACGATCTTGAAGATCGAGCGTACCGCCAATGGGGACCCGAACCACAGCACGCTCGCTAGAATTCCGCCCAGCCCGAGATTGATCGTCACGTTGACACGAACGGTGTGTTCAAAACGACTAGCGTCGGCTTTTCCGCGATACATGGAAGCGTACTTAAGAGCGCCATCGCCGAATCCGGTGCTGATTAAGTTCGAACTGGTCACCGCGGCACTTGCCAGCACCCACAACCCGAACTGCACAATTCCGAGGTGATGCAGCAGAAAGGGAGTGGCCAACAACATCGTCAGCGGCAAAACGATATACTCCATCGCTCCATAGAGTGCGTTACGAATGCTGGCGCGGGCTCTCGCTGAATCACGAAGCGAGCGCCATTGCATCCGCAAATTTGGGCCTCTATCGGCTGAATAACTAGGACAAGTTTGCGGAAGAGAGCTTTCCACGGGCAATGTGCCGGAGTTCTTCAGTGTCGTTTCTAAGTGCGATCCACATTCTTTGGACGAGCCGCTTGCGGGCGTCGTGCGACGACAGGCGAAGCCAACGGTGCTGGATTACCAGGATCATTGCGGCAGTAAATACCGCGAAACTCGTCAACGCCAAAATGATGATTAATCTTGGGGGGAACGACTTCTTTTCCGGCCAGCTAGGCGGGTCGATCACTTTGACGCTGGGCACAGACTTTACCTCTTCGATCCTGACCAGCTCGTATTGTTCAGTCAAGAGGTCGTACACCGTTTCCTTTACTTTCACCTGGCGATAGAGGTCGGCCCAGCGCACGGCCAATACGGGCAGCTGCCGAAGTGGCGGGTAAAGCGCGTTGCTGTCCAGCTCCTCTCCTGGTTGAGCTGCCGATCCGCCAAGCTTCTTCAGTTCGCGCTCGAGTTCGGCGACCTGGGCGTTTGCCTCCCGCATGCGCACGTTGCCCGGTGCATAGAACTGCGCCAGCGAATCTGCCTGCGCGTGGGCCATAATCAGCTGCGCCTGAAGCTTTGCGCTCGCCTCTACCATAGCCTTGGTCTGTTCTTTGATATCGAGCGTCGCGTTCTTGCTGGCAAAGTCGCTAAGCGCGACCTGGGCTTTCTCCAGATCGTTCTGCACGGTGATGAGGCGTTGCTCAATGAATTCGCGCTCGCGCCGCGCGGCAGAAGTATTTACTCGAATCACCAACGAATCGAGCTGATCGAGGTACGCCTGTGCCATGTCGCGGGCGCGCTGGCGGTCGGTGTCGGTGACAACTATCGTAATCACCCCGCTTTTACGGTCCTGGGTTATTTCGGTACGGCCAGTTAGCTTCTTCAGCGCGTCCTGCTTATACTTCTTGTGGTAGACCTTCCGCAGATCGAAGCGATCCACCAGCGCTCCCTCGATGCTTCCGCTACGCAGAAGGTCCACAAAGAGAGCGCCTGAGTCTTTCATACCCAATGCGCTGCCCGCGAGCGCGACCAGCGCGCTGGGCATAGCTTTTCCCGCGAGCGCTAAGGGTACCGCCGTGCTTATTCCCTGTTGCTCAGGTGGCATCATGCGCGTCGTTGACTCGTACTCCTTCGGCATGAGGAAAGCAACCAGCGTGCTCAGCACCAACGAACACAGGAACACTTTGACAAGAACCCGCCGATGGTCGCACAGGAGTGAGGTGTTCGGCACCCAGCCGTAATGGTTGTTGTCGAGCCTCAGCTCCGCACGATCGTTTTGCGCTTGTAGCATTGTCTCAGTGAAGGAGGCCATCAGTGCACACTCCAGCGGGGCGTGTAGGACAATTGCAGGGATGTGGCAACGTTCGACACTGGGCCGGAGGCTAGCAGCGGAAACTGCCAGCGTTCAAATTGAATACTCGCCTGTAGAGCGAAACTCGAACCGAGCGCAAGGTTAGTATTGGCGGCTACGTCTCGCAACCATCCACCTTGAAGAAAGCTATGATCAACCCACATCGTTCGATAGGTCACTTGCAAAGTACTGCGTCCCGACAGCCAATAGGTCGTCCAGAGCTGGAATCCGCTGCCTTGCCGTCCGATCCAACTACCCATCAGTTGCCGACCATTCGTATAGCCGCTCAGATAGTGCACGTTGAAGTAGAAGAATCCAGGAAAGAGTCGCTGCGGAGTCATGGCGCCCTCTGCACGAAAATCAAGCTTATGGTTGAAGGGTAGCTTTGGCAGATAAACGCCTGGGCTCCAAGCGCTGTGCGTGGGATAAGCAGGGGGAAACGCCTCATCATCGGCAAAGGAATCACAGTAGAGCGTCAGCCAATCGCGAATACCTGGTATGCGGTAGCTAAAATCGAATGCAGCCCGGCGATCACCGGGATCATGTTGTCTGTTCTTGACCGTCTGAAAGGAGGCGATGCTGCGCCAAAAGGTTTGCCAAGTAAGCGGGAAACCCGGTCCCCCATAAATCACTGTTCCCGAGAAGCTGAGTTCCAGATTCGGGGTAGGATTTATGCTCCACTTGATCCCGTTAATGTACGGCTGAGGATTCAAGGAGACCCCGGACCGTCCAACCACATGCGTCTGCCCCGGCTTGCCTGGAATGGGAATGCTGACGAATTGCTGACCTGAGAGTTGCCCAATGAAGAATTGCACGCGCATTGGCCCTAAAGTCCCAAGAAAGCTGGGAAGTTTAAACGGGCTTACCCGGTCGTACCGCAGCATAGTGATGGGTTCGGCGTTGTCGCTGTACAACATGGGACCACCGAAGTCCGGTCCCCACCATAGCGACTGTTTGCCGAACGATATCTGATTGTTCTTGAAAGCGACGGCGAGGTATGTGTCGAGCAAACGAAAGCGAGAGACATCCGACGGCGGACCCTGTGCAGCTGCAGGTGTGAAATCCGCCTGCGCAATTGCGGCCTGGGCCTGGGGGGAGAGCGCGGGAACACTGCCGCTGTGCTGATACTCGCCGCGCACATAGAATGCTAGCCAACCCGCCTGAGCACGCAAGGCAGCGCCGGCATAGAAGTTTGCGCCTTCACCGAAAGGCCGTCCAAAATTGTTCACGACTGTTCGGCCGAAATGATAGCCATCGGCAAGGGGCTGACCAGCGATGTGGATCGCTTCGCTGTAAAGGGATTCGATCTGCGCGCCAGTATTGGGAGCGCCATCTTCTCTCCGCAACTCTAATGCAAATTCGCTGGACAAGCTCCGATAAAGAGCCGCTGCTTCAGAGTCGGATTCACCATCCGCCATTCGATCAGCGGCTTCCAGAACCAGGCGAGCGCATTCCATTCGTGTCCAGGGACGCAGAGCGGGAAAATCTGTCTGCAAGTATCCGAGTGCGGCCAACCGATCGAACGCCGGGTACACCCAACTGTCGAGCTGAACATAGGTGGAGGCCATATTACTTGCAGTTCGTTGTTTTTCGCCGTTGTCCGCCACGGCCGGATCGACGCTCTGTGCTGGATCTTGTCCGCAGAGATCGAGCGCCATTGCAAGTACCAACATGGCAAGGCTGATTCTGACACCGTGGAACACAATGGTCTTCTAGAACCCGGCAACATGCGCCGTAATTGCTATGTTAGACATAAGCTGAGCAGTCGCCAGTAGGTTCCTCCAGGTGTTGTTACCGCCAATAATCTTTTGCGGCACCACAACGACGTCGCCCGGTTGCATCTTTGTCTCCAATACATTGTTGCTGTACCAGCCTCCTGAATCTCGACCGACAACCGAGCCATTGGCACGAATGACAAAGATTTCTTTCTTGTTGGCCATGTTGGTCGGGCCACCAGCACGGCTCAGGTACCAGCCGGCACTCTTGCCGGGAACAAAGGTAAGCGCCGCGCTGTTGTAGACCTGTCCTGTCACCAGAACGAAACTAGGCCTCTTGGGTATGCTCAGCACGTCACCGGAACGCAACTCGATGTCAACCGGTGTGTTCTCCCAACTGGAAATGTCGGTGCTGATCTTGATAACCAACCGCCCCGTGGGCGCGAGGCTTTTCAGTTGCTGCACCACTTGCTTTTGTTGCGCCATGATGAACTGGAGTGTTCCAATTTGTTCCCCTCCATTTGCCGCCGGCGATAGCTTGGCTCCCGCAGATGTAGTCTCCAACTGATGTATCAGCTCCTCGCGACTCTTCTCTTCGAGCTCGCGGACTTGGTTTCTCAGCAGCACTGCCCCGGCTGGGTAGGCTCCCGGCCGGAAACCACCGGCGCGCTTCAACACCGAACTAAGTCTTTCTCCATCTTGAATGCCATATGCTCCCGGATAGGTGACTTCGCCCTTGAGTGTGACCGACGCCCCGATGTCGCTCCATCCCGAGAGTTGGTGAATGGTAAGCACATCACCGGGTTTTAATCGCGCATCCGCCGCTGAATCCTTGGCCTTTACTGCCCGGCCGATATCGATGGAGGTGCGGTGGCTTACGACCTTTTCCCCGTGGACGATTACGTAGCTAGTAAGATCGGCGTTTTCCAGGAGTGCGGCGCGGGTAAATCCTCCGGCCATGCGAACCAGTTGCGCCGCGGTCATTCCTTCTGGAAGAGGGTATTGACCCGGACGCAACACTTCGCCCTGGATGGTCACTCTCGGCGCATCGACCTCATAACGCCCGAAGATGCGAATCGTATCAAAGGGCTGCAAATGGATGGGGTCGTCTCCAATCAATACTTCCGAGAGGCTGAACTCAAGGGTTTCAGGACGATAGTCGGGGGGACGCAGGCGAACTATTTCGGCGTGATCCGAGGGCTCGGGAAGGAGGTCCTGGTAGGAGTGAATTACATCATTAAGACTCATGTCATCGCGATAGGCGAACTTACCGGGGCGAATGACATGACCCTCAACATAAACTGAACGTTCGCTGTAGGGAAGAATAGGAGCAACCGATATGTGGTCTCCGTCAACCACGACAAAAGACTGAATCGCCTTGGCCAGGGCCTCGGCCGTGCCGCCTTCTGGGTAACTAACGCTTAGTGAGATCCGGTGCTCGTGCTCCTCGATGCGCTCAACCTTGATCTCCCTCGTAGCTGCTGCTACCAGTAGACCTCCAGCGAGATCAAGGACCTCGGACAGTTTGGTTTCGTTCCTCAGTTCGTAGATTGCAGGCCTGCGTACCATTCCCGAGACAGTAACTTGCACTCCTGCGGGAGGAACGAGAATCGTGTCGCCCGCCTGCAGGCGTTCACCGTCGCTTCGCACCCCGTGTAACAGGAAGTCATACAAATCCACTTCGGCGATCAACTGCTTGCCGCGAAGATGCCGCACCGTGCGCAGCGAGCCCACCGCGGTGGGTCCACCAGCCGCGTAGAGAGCGTTCAACGGTGTAGAAAGCGAGCTGACGTCATAAGCCCCGGGCCGCTGCACATCTCCTACCACATATATGCGAACTGTTCTAAGCCGGGCGATCGAAACTTCCACTTTCACGTTACGGAATTGCGAGAGGAGCGCGTCCTCGATCAACTTTTGGGCTCGCTCGAGCGCCAGTCCTGCTACAACAACCGGTCCCGCCTCGGGAAGCGACACTCGACCTTCGTGATCGACTGTTCTGCTGAACCGCTGTGACACTCCGCCCCATAAATCAATGCTGATTGTGTCGCCTGGACCAAGTACATAGTCCGGGCCCACAGGCAAATCGAAAACCGTTTTCTGCGAATCCATTCCCCTGCTGAGAAAAGCATCGGAGCCAAAGCGCCGTAATGACGAATTGCGGTCGGGGACCTGAGAATACAGATCGCGCATGGAGAGCAGGTTGTAAGGCGCTGTGCGATGTAACACTTGCTGGCTGCTTGCAGTGTTAGGATCACGTTCGCTTGAACTGGAGACATTGTTTGGCACGCGCGTCGGCGAGGTCCTTCCCGGCGCGGGTATTGGCACATAGGAACTCCTTAACTCCTCTGGCTGATCCTCACTGGGATTGGGCGGCGTGGCGCCAGACAGTTCATGGCCAGCGGCCGGAACGGCAGTACGGATGGGTGGCATCTGGCGGTAGTAGTCCTGAGGCGTGTAATCTTCGTCGAGCTTTGGTGGAATAGCTTTGGATTGCTGAATGTCTACATCCGACACATAGCCCCGCGCTCTTAGCCACAGGGTTAGGCTTGACCGCAAGCCCGAATCGGAAACTATCTTTTCAAACAGTAGTTCATCGCTAATAGAGTCCTCTTGTACCTCAATTCCGTTGGTGCTAAGACGTTCGGCGGCAACCTTCTTCAGTTCAATTAAGAGTTCAGGCTTGTCTCGTAGCAGTTCAATAATCCGATCTGCAGGAAGGGCAATCTGTGCAGCCGGCGATAAGATAGCCGGGGTCTGGACGTCTGGCGCCCCATAGGCAGACATCGAGTCCTGGGAGAGGACAACGCTCGGCGCATGTAGGATGAACATGAGGGTCGGCAACCCGAGGAATTTCACTTTATGATGCGTGATCATGAGCGATACTCCCATGCAGGGAAACACGAAGCCGAATAAATTGTCTCAGTTGTTTTGGTTACACCAATCGTTGCCGGTGTTGAAGTGGCTCAACGTCGAACTCACTGACCTCGATGGCAATCGAACGCATGATGATCTGGACCGATAAGATTATCCTCAGTGCCTGCTTGCGTCTCAGCAAGATACCTTCCAACCCGGCAAGCGGGCCAGCGACGATGCGAGCTCGATCGCCCACGTTTAGAAATGGATATGGTTCGACTCGTGAGCTACTTGTGATCGTACGCAGCGCTTCTATGTCAACGTCTGGTACTGCTGTTGGGTGGGCCGATGAGGCTGCAAAACCAACTATGCCGGGCAGTTGCAGCAAGCGAATGCGCTCGCTGATAGGTGCACGGGCGAAGAGGTAGCCCGGAAACAGCGGCAACTCGAGGTCTGCGAGAACTCCGTTGTTCCATTTATGCCGGCAGCGGTGCACGGGCAGGAACGTTTCCACGGACCTTGCCCGAAGCCGCTCGGCGACCCGTTTCTCATGACGTGGCCGTGTCTGGACGGCATACCACTGAGGGGCAGATGCAGACAGTTGCTCTGAATAGAAGGTGTCCATGAGTCTCACCTCTGCCCACCTACCGTTTTCGAGGTATCTAGCATGACGCTTTCAAAGCTTCGCCATGTCACTTAGGTCGTCGTGACCTGACCTTCAACACAGCAACTGCGAACGCCCCCGCCGAGTCGGACTCGCTGCTTCTACACAATCCAATCGGCAGTGGCGCCCGGACGCCTGAGGCAGGTCATGTCGTATGCCTCACCCAAGCGATGCGTTCAGGATCCGCTTCCACCGCTGCACCTCGATCAAGTAGTGGATGCCTTCAGCAATGTGGAACCGCATCCGGAAGAGCAAGAAGCTCATCTCCGACAGGCTTGCACCGATCCTCCACCGAGTCGCTCCACCAGCGGGGCACGTTACCCGGGGCGGGCGGTGCAGCGGCAGGACCTTTCCCCAGTCGATCTTCCCGGAGTCGTTGTCCTTCGACAAGTCGCGATTCAGCAGCAAGTAAAGCTTCGTCCCAGGAAAATCAGCCAGCAACACTCTTGTCCCGTAGCAATCCAGCCACACTCGCGTTTGTTTGGGAAGCACATCCGAGCTCCACTCGGTCAATGTAGGCGGTGCAAATTCTCCGAAGGCGGCAGTCGCGAGCCAGACCGCGAGTCCCACTGCTAGAGCGTCTTCATCGCTGTTTGCGGCCTGTTGACGAACTTGATGCCAGAATTCAGCCTCATCCCGGTGCGCTGAGACGAAAGTCCTGAATTCCAGCAACCAGGAAATCCGGGTCCACTCACTGTTCACGTGTCGGAATAGATGCCTCGCTTGCCAGAGGAACCCATCAGCGTCGGAAAGGGCGGGAAACACTACTCCGTTCCAAATCTTGGTCTGAGTCCGTGCCAGAGGGCTACTGCTCGGATTGGTGGATCGCGATTCAGGAACGAAGTGGACTTCCACGGCACGCTGAATTCTGGGTTTGTACAGGTCCTTTATGGAGCAAACCTGCTCCATGCCGGCTTTGAACTCCACCACGTCATTATGTTTTCCAGATTCGACGTACCCGAAGCCGTTCAAAATCTTGCGACAAGCTGGCGCGTCCGAGCCGTACAGTATGAAATCAAGATCGAACTGGCAACGCAGCGAAGGATCTGGACAGTATTCAGGAACTAGCGTAAAGCCCTTGAGATTGGCGTACCTAAAGCCAGCTCGCTGAAATTCACGATTAATAGACTCAAATTCCCTGAACAATTGCGCAGTTCGATGCTTGTTGTCGCGCAACCTCAGTCTCAGGTCTTCGGCGATTTCGCGCGGGACGCTCTTCCCAAGACCGAGAAAACTGATTCTGCTCCACAAGTAAAGCGCTAGTCCGCTCGCATCCAGCCAGTGCAAGCACCGCCGCCAATCCCGAACATCAAAAGAGGCGAGTTGTCGCGCATGCGTATCTCTATCATTGTCCCGGAAGGTGGCAATCACGGCTTGTGCGAGTCGTTGATTCATCTGTCCAAGCTCTCTACAACGCGCCTTACCGTCGGAAAGGTCCACAGGTACTGGGCTTCTTGCGTCACAGGTCGCATTCGACGTTGCTTAAGATAAGCTGTCGTGGATTTCGCAGTTGTTACCGCACAATCTCTGAATTGTGACTTGTTTGTAAAAACCCGTAAATGCTGGTCGGCTCGGGGAGAACAGAGCGAGGGCAAGGCGAACCCAGGGTAGAACAGATTGTTGAACTAGTTGTCTACGGGTCAGGGAGTCCTCGCCCTAGCATAAGCGTTGGCTATGAGACGACAAGATTGCAGTTGCGACCGGCGCCGTATCCTGGTCCGGATTGGGTTGACTTAAGATTATGGCAAAGGGCCCAAACCACAGCTAATAGCAAGGGCAGCGATGAAGGATCGAGTCACACCTCAGTCATGGTTGAGTCTTCGATGCATCGATGTGAATGTGGTTGCGCCCATCGCCGAACCCTCCTCCCAATCAGGTGCCGACGGTAGCTTGTAGTATTGACAGCCATCCATACCGCGTACTCTCCAACACGAGAGTTCTAAACAGGACCGGCCGGAGAAGTTGTGACGATCATCACCGGCTGTCAAGTGATCTCACACTTTAAGAAAGGTCTTGGCGCATTGTTCTACGGTTCCCATCTGTACTCATTGCGCTAGCGTTTCTTGTGGCGCTTGAAACAGCTCAAGAACGATAGGCAAAACCATGGTCACACATCTTTCCGCAGAGAGGTCTGCGGCAACGAAGCCTAATATCTCGCGCCGTTCTCGATCCGCGGCAATGACGGTTCCGAAACCAAAAAGGAGTATTCCAAGTGGTCCGGCCGACAAAACGGTGATCTCTGTTCCACCGCAGGGCGCTTGCTCGTCTCTGATTAGTTTCCAATACGAAGTGGTTGAGCCATTCTCAGTTTCGCACAACGCGGTCGAGTTATGAATCGCGCCGGCGAGAACGGGATCGTTCGTCTCTAACCTGACGGGAGTATCGCCAATGCAGAACGTGGAAACATGCGGAGTGGCAATGAATCGGCGCAAGAGGTCGGGAACCGGGGTGTTCGCGAGGTTCACGCCCTCACCTTGTGTCTGTGACAAGAGACAAATGACAAAATCTCGCGAGCCGCGAACTGTGGCGTGCCCCCGTAGGAAAACGTCCAGCAGGGCAAATCGGCGATGCGTTCTATGATCTCCCCACGGGTGCTTTCTGTCTCCGATAATTGGCTAGGCAGCCGCTCAACGGTTGACTGGAAGCGATGGCGAGCTTCCACGGTGCTCAACGGCGCAAAGCTACTTTGGGATCGAGATGTCCTTTCCAGAAAAATACAACAGCGTGGTACGCACCAGCGAACAACACGGCCGCCAAGGAAATCCGCCTCCACCACGTAGGCCAATTCCCCGCCCAGTGATGCCGTCACCGGGCGCCCCGCCAACTCTGGAAAGTATAAGACAGCGTCTGGCAGCAACTTCATGTGGGCGGACATCCCATGGGCAACCAGGCGATTATCGAGTTCACCTAAGTACGTCCAGTCATCCGACACGTAGTCGAAGCCAGACTGCACCAGTGCTGCAGTCAAGGTTGATTTCCCCGCTCCCGAGACCCCCGCTACAAGCAAACCCTCGCCTTCGCGGCAAAGGCTTGCGCAGTGGACAGGGACCACTCCTACGGTCGGGCCGAGCACTCCAATAGCGATGGGGAGCATTAGCTGATTCCAAAAATGCAAATCGCGAGCAACCCTCTCCGACACCCGAGCGACAACCCGGCGACGCAGCAGGTCAAACACAAATATGTTGGCATGACCGAATGAAGCGACAACTAGATGATGCAGGCCCCGAAAATGAGCACGCTGCGGGGCTTCCTCGCCGGCACTAACGAATATCTGCATTGAAACTCTTCCGGCATTGTCGGAACCTAGCGTCGGCAGTGTCCAATCGCGGAGACTGGATTCCAGTTGCGGGTAGTTTGTTTCGACGATGCACATCGCTCCCGCGACTTGCAAGGTGTGCTTGTACCCATGGGCACAGGTCTCGATACTGACCATCTCCATCGGCCCCACTTGTCTATGAATTTAATCCATAAAAACTCGCGGAAGGCATCATCCACAAAAACATCACAATCTGTTTACTTCACCGTGACAATCCGACTTTTAGGCCAACCTACATTTCGTCATGTCGGGACGGCAATGTCGAAAAAAGTTGTCTTCTTCTTTCCGTCATTTGCTAGCAGTGAGGCGACTGCACCGCTGGGCATCCTCGCGGTCGCAACGCCGCTGCTGAGGGCCGGATATCAGGTTGTCCTCATCGATTCCACGATCACTCCGAACTTCAAGCAGCGCGTGCTGCAAGAGGTGCGTGATGCTGTATGCCTTGGGGTTTCGCTGGTAACCGGGCCGATGATCCGGGAGACCGTAGAGATTGCGCGTGCCATCAAAGAACGACAGCCCGAATTCCCCATCATCCTTGGCGGATGGCATCCTTCACTGCTTCCCACACAAACCCTCGAAGCACCCTGCGTAGACTATGTGGTTCGCGGCCAGGGTGAAGAAGCTCTCCTGGAACTGGTACAGCACATCGAGAGCCGGTCGGCTCCGGATCTGGTTGCGGGCATCGGATTCAAGCGCAAC
>DASRAA010000152.1:0-7320 GCA_035638375.1 Binatia bacterium
TGCTTAATCGGATCGAAGTAAGAACCGAGCAACTGCTGCAAATCAGGCTGAAACTGGCCTTGCCACGCGACTGCGAACACGTTGCCGTCGGAAGAGACGAACTCACGCACTACTTGTCCGCTGGGGGTGGTGATCTCGTGCTTCACGTAATGCTGGGTTGCAGTTGTACGCAACGAGCCTTTCATGTGCGCTTTGTCGCTCTGCACGGTGGTCACGTTGTCGCCCAGCGAGGCCCATGCCGGAAACGCTAGCGCCAGCAGCACGCCGGGCAACAGCACACGAAGGCTGCGGCCATTGGGAAATCCAAAGGGAATCGGTTGGTTCATTTTGCGTCCTTTGACGGGGTGGCCCTTGAACTCCCGCGACGGCCAAGCGGCCAGGGCCGGCTCACCTTATTTGTCGTGTAAATGAATAGCCTATCATTCTTCGTGGCGGCGCAGTGCCACGAGCATTTCTATAAACTCCTACTGCTTCCGTTAGTTGCGTAAAGCTGGTTGGGCGGCGGTAAAGCCTGAAGGCTGATTTCGATTCCGTCTGCCGGGGCCGAAAGTTCCATGAATTAGCTGAAAGTCGTATGCATTAAAATGTCATTCAGGGTTGTGACACCGTATGTCCCTAAGCAAAGCCCAAGCGCTGGATCTTTTTCGCTCCGACGACCTGATTGGTATCGGCATGGAAGCCGATGCCGTGCGGCAACGTCTGCATCCTGACAGCGTCGTGACCTACATCATCGACCGCAATATCAATTACACGAACTTCTGCACCGAATATTGCACGTTCTGCGCGTTTTACCGCCCCCTGAAGGGCAAGCTGGCAGCGGAAGGTTACCTCCTCGATTTCGACGTGATCTATGACAAAGTCCGCGAAACAGTTGAGCTTGGCGGCACCGGCGTTCTGCTGCAAGGCGGACTGCATCCTGACCTGAAGATCGGCTGGTACGAGAGACTGCTCAGCGAATTGAAGCAGCGATTCCCCCAGGTCCATCTGCACTGCTTTTCCGCATCGGAAGTCATCTGTATCGCCGAGGTGAGCGGTCTCAGCATCGAGGACACAATCAAGCGTCTGCGCGCTGCCGGATTGGATTCCATTCCCGGCGGTGGCGCCGAGATCCTTGACGATGAGGTTCGCTACAAAATTGCCCGCCTGAAATGTCTTACGGAAGATTGGGTAAACGTGCATCGCACCGCCCACAAGCTGGGCATGCGCACCACAGCCACCATGATGTTTGGCGTGGGCGAGAGCTACGAAAACCGCGTGAATCATTTCCAAGTGCTGTATAACCTGCAGGAAGAAACCGGCGGATTTACAGCATTCATCCCGTGGTCTTTCCAACCGCAAAACACGGCACTCGGCGGCCGCGGCTGGGACGAAGCTACCGCCGTCGAGTATCTCAAGACTCTTGCCATCTCGCGGCTATATCTGAGCAATTTCGAGAATGTTCAGTCCAGCTGGGTGACCCAGGGGTTGAAGGTTTGCCAGATGGGATTACGCTTCGGCGGCAACGACGTGGGCTCCGTCATGATCGAAGAAAATGTGGTGCGAGCCGCCGGCGTCAGAAATTGCACCACGGAAGAGGAGCTGCGCCGCATTATTCGCGATGCCGGCTTCCGTCCGGTACAGCGAGACACACTCTATACCAAGTTCTTCCTCAACTAGATCTCGGAGAGAATAGTGGAAACACCAATCGAGTACAAAGCGCGGATCCTCGCGCTCATGGAAGGCAAGGAGCCGGTGGCGGTTCAGCGGGAAACCTATCCAGAGATCACCGGGCTGATTGCGGGAGTTTCGGTCGATAAGCTAGGGGAACGGCCTGCCCCCGGAAAGTGGTCAGTGGCAGAAGTGCTGGCGCACCTCGCTGAGGCTGAAATTGTATCTACCTGGCGCTATCGCCAGATGCTCGAGCACGATGGTTGCACATTGCCGGGATTCGGCCAGGAGCTCTGGGCCGATCTGGGTGAATATGGCACGCGCGATCTGGAAGACTCTCTTGAGCAGTTTCGCCTGTTGCGCGATGCTAACCTGCGCATGTTCGATCGGCTAACGCCCGAGCAATGGCAGCGGCACGGAGTCCACACCGAGCGCGGACCCATGACCCTGCACGACCTGGCGGTGCAGATCGCCGGGCATGACATCAATCATGTGGCGCAAATTCGGGCGATTCTAAGGGGCTAAGATTCCACTGAAATTGTCGGTTACTTCGGTGTAGGGTTGGAGCTTTGCCCCGCCTTCTGCGCGGTCTCGGCCGTTTCCCCATCACGTAACAGCGATGGCCGCGGATACGATTGCGGAGTGCGATCGCTATTTGTGGCGGTGTTGGGTTGCTGCGAAGCAGCAGGCGCGGCTTCGATCGGCGGACTCGCAGGATTCGCCGACGCCGGTCCCTTAGCCGCCGCAGATGGAGCCGTAGCCGTCGCACCTGGTTCAGGTGCAAAGCCAACCTTCGCGCGCAAAAGCTCACGCAGTTCAGCTTCATGGGGCGCAGCAAACAGCCATGTGAGCAGATAGCCTCGATTCACGGTCATCGCCAGCGCCACAGATACGCGTTTGGAAAGTGCATCGCCATCGTCCTTATAGGCGATCGTTCCCTGCGTCACGACGAAGGTCTTGCCATCGATCTCATAAGTCCGGGCAATATTCATGTCGCGCTGCAACGGTTGGGTGAAGCTGAGACCGGTAACGAACTGGTGCACGGCTGTACCATCTTTCGCGTTCTCGGGAAAGCGAATGTTCGGAAAGCACGACAACGGCATTACGGAGAGCGTTGCTTCGCCGAAGTCATCGTAAGGAACTTCCCCACTAGGTTGTGGTTTGGTTCTCCATAACGACAATAGTACGCGGCGGCAAGCCTTCACCACAGCTCGTTCGCGTGGCCCCAGCAGTGGCTCGCCGCTAACCTTCTCGCGATAGCGCTCCACCGCAGGCTCGATCGCTCCCATGAACTCGATGTTCCAGCCTTCGGGAAACTCGTAGGTGATCCCAAGCTGGTGATTGCGATAGACGTTTCCCTCGATCTTGCCAGGATCAATGTGTTCGGCTGGAACCTCTTCCTTGACCTCGCGGAGGTGCTGCGCCGAGATTGCCGGCCCCTGGTAAGGCTTCGCAGCTGTGCCCGCATGTCGCTCCGCATCGTTTGCGGGAAAGAACTCCGCGTTGCAGAATGCAGCCAGCAGTTGGTGCAGCAGATTAACGTCGCGAGCGCTCAGGTCAGCTTTGAGGATGTATCCGGTCAATTCGCCGGCGAGAACCACATGCTGATTGATACCACGGCGGGTTTCGTAATAGAAAAACTGGCGATTTCCAACCGTCGTCTTGCCGATCCCGTGCAATTCTTCGACGCCGACAAACAGCTCCTGATCGAGATCGCGGCGCAATATGCCTTTGGCGTCGGTGTAGTTCTTGTTCCTGTATTCGTAGGCTGCAAGGGAAACTGCAGCGTGTGCAGAAGTTCCGCCCACCATCTCCAGCAATTGAATGCGACGGTCGATGGAAGCAGGTTGCGGCACCGGAGTCAGGCCAGCGTCTTTGACCAGGTCAAAGTCAAATCCGAAGAATGCGTTGGTATAGCGGGCAGGCGAAAGATAGGCATCTTCGGGATCGTGCCCAAATCCTTCAGAAGATAGTTCTGAGGCTGGTGCCCTTTGCGCGAACGACCCGACCGCCCATAGGGTACCCACCAGGCTAAATGCCAAGACTGTGCGGAAACTCATCCCAACCCCACCCGCTCTATTCTTCGCCTCTGGCCCGTGCTAGTCAACGCCGATCGCGTGGGCTGAAAGTAGCCGAACGCCCCACTGGGAGCATCCAGCTTTCAGCCGCTGATATCGTCGCCATTAGAAGCGGTTTCAGCCCCCGATTTTTCGACCGCCACGAGTTGGGATACCGAACAGTCACTTAGGACGCCAAGGCGGTTCTAAGCGAATCGACCCCGCCCCTCAGGTACAATCATCGCGTTGCCGTTAGACGCTTGCGACTGCAGTTATAAGGTCGTGCGATGATACTCTGCGGGAGACCCGTCTGAACGCATCTTTCCTCTACTACCTAATGGGCCTGGTACTGGCCGAGCCGCCACATGGGCTGCGTCACTACTTTCGCAGCCATTTCCTCGACACGACGTTTCGCGGGCTCTACCACGCCAACGCCTTCGACCTTGGGCTGCTGATTCCCTATTTCGCTCTGATGATCGTGCTGGCGTTCTACGGCCTGCATCGCTACCAACTGGTCTATCTGTACTACAAGCATGCGAAGAACAAGGCCATCGACCCAGTCCGGCGCTTTGCCGAGCTGCCCAAGGTCACCATCCAACTGCCGATTTTCAACGAGCAGTTCGTCATCGATCGGCTAGTCGATTGCGTTTGTAGGATGGAATATCCGCCAGACAAGCTGCAAATCCAAGTGCTCGACGATTCCACGGACGAAACCGTCGCTGTAGCAAGCGCCATCGTGGAGCGCTACGCCGCCCAGGGACACAACATCAGCTACCACCATCGCACCAATCGCGAGGGCTTCAAGGCGGGCGCTCTCGATGCCGGTCTCAAGTCCGCCAGCGGCGAGTTCGTAGCCATTTTCGATGCCGACTTCACTCCTCTGTCGGATTGGCTGATGAAGGTCATTCATCACTTCGCCGAGCCGGATGTCGGGATGGTGCAGACCCGCTGGACGCACCTCAACCGCAACTACTCGTTCCTGACGGAAGTGGAGGCTATTCTGCTCGACGGCCATTTTGTCCTCGAGCACGGCGGCCGCTCGCGGGCGGGGGTGTTCTTCAACTTCAACGGCACGGCGGGAATGTGGCGGCGGCAGGCCATCGATGACGCCGGAGGTTGGCAACATGACACCCTCACCGAAGACACCGACCTCAGCTATCGCTCACAGCTCAAAGGATGGCGGTTCAAGTACCTGCAGGACGTGGAGTGCCCCGCCGAGCTCCCCATCGAGATGACGGCGTTCAAGACCCAGCAGGCGCGCTGGGCCAAGGGGCTCATTCAGTGCGCCAAGAAAGACCTGCCCAAGGTCTTAGGCGCCAAGGTGTCGCGGCGGGAGAAGATAGAGGCCTGGTATCACCTGACGGCTAACATCAGCTATCCGCTGATGATTGTCCTCAGTGCTCTCCTGATGCCGGCCATGATCTTGCGCTTCTATCAAGGCTGGTTTCAGATGCTTTACATTGACTTGCCTCTGTTCATGGCCTCTACGTTTTCGATTTCCAGCTTCTATCTCGTCTCCCAGAAGGAGCTTTTTCCCAAGACCTGGCTGCGGACATTTCTTTACTTGCCGCCCCTGATGGCCCTCGGGATCGGTCTAACCGTAACCAACACCAAGGCCGTTCTGGAAGCGCTGGTCGGCAAGCAAACGGCGTTCGCCCGCACACCCAAGTATCGCGTTGTCTCCAAGCAGGACAAGACTGTCGCAGCTAAGAAATATCGCAAGCGCCTCGGCTTCGTGCCGTACGTCGAGTTGGCAATCGGCACATACTTCGCTTTAACTGTCTGGTACGCCATCGCCAACGAAAACTACTTCACGGTGCCCTTTCTGTTTCTCTTCGTGTTCGGATACTGGTACACCGGATTGATGTCGCTCTTGCAGGGGCGCTTCGACAGCCTGGTCGCGGCACGGGGCGAAGAGCACAGCACAAAGCCATTTCCCGTTGGAGTTTAGGAAACCTCTGATTAACTTCCGGCGCCCCATCCCTTACTTTGCTTTGGCAAAGGGTGGGTAAGAAAAAGGGTGGGTAAGAATTTGAAGATGTACAGGCTTGGGAAGAGATTCGCTTGGGCAAGGAAATGAGTCAGGGCACGACTGGAATCTTGCCGTAAGAGGCTGAAAAATAGATCCTGGTTCAGCCCCCGATGAACTATCTTCGCGTTTTGCCGGGCGGCTTTTGGTTACTGCTTTTGGTTAATATGAGATACCTAACCTCTTTCAAGTACTGCATTAGTATTTCCCTGCTCCTCGTTGCTGTCTCATCGCCAGCCCTCGAGCGCCAATCCAACGCCGACTATCGCGCTCGCCGGCAGGCGCTAGCCCAGAAGATGGCAGGCGGAGTGGCCATTCTCTTCGCCGGCACTGAACCTGAGGGCCCGAACGCCACCTACGGGTTCCGCCAGGACAACAATTTCTACTACCTCACGGGGTCGACCGAGCCTGGCGCGGCCCTGGTCATCGTCTCGCAAGTGGCGGGGCATGACAATACGCCCGGGCGGCCTTACAGCGAGATCTTATTTCTCCCCGCCCATAACCGCACACAGGAGAAATGGACTGGCCCCAAGCTCGCCGCCGACACCCCGAACGTTGCCTCGATCACCGGCTTCGAGCGCGTCGCCAATCTCGACCAGATGCCGGTGGAACTGATGCGCGTGCTGGGAAGCAACACAGCCTCCCTCTACGTCGACCTGCCGCAGGAGGACCAGCCTTCCGCCTCCACCGATCCCCTGCAATGGCTGCGTCGCACGAACAGCTTTCCCATGCGGACATCGTTGCACGACGTTAAGCCGCTTCTGGCACAGCTACGCGTGGTGAAGGACAAAGGAGAAGTCGAGCTCATCCGGCACGCTAGCGATGCTTCCATCGCCGCCCACATGGCGGCGCTGCAAATGATCAAACCGAATCTGAATCAGCACGATGTGGACGCAGTAATGCAGTATCAGCTCTTGAAGAACGGCTGCGAACGTCCCGCGTACGCTCCGATTGTCGGCGCAGGCTTGAACTCTACCGTACTTCACTATTCCGCCAACGACGGTCCGATCCGCGCCGGCGATGTGGTATTGATGGACGTAGCTGGAGAGTACTCGATGTACGCCTCCGACATCACACGCACCGCTCCCGCCACTGGAGTGTTTACTGACCGTCAGCGGGAGATCTACAACATCGTCCTGGGCGCGCAACGGGCAGTCATGGCCGCCTTCAAGGGGGACAAGAGCACGCTTGGCGGACGCGGATCCGACTCACTAAATAAAGTGGCCTTCGATTACATCAACTCGCACGGCAAAGACCTACACGGCCAGCCGTTGGGACAATATTTCATTCACGGCATTGGCCATTATGTCGGACTTGAGGTACACGACCCGGGCGACACTTCTGCACCCATTCCGCGTGGTGCAGTTTTTACCGTGGAACCGGGCATCTACATTCCCGAAGAGCAACTCGGGATCCGCATCGAAGACATTGTGTTGGTCAACAGCCAGGGCAATCTCGTCAATCTGACCGCTGCTCTTCCCCACACCGCCGAAGAAATTGAGGCAGCTATGGCGGGAACCTACAAAGCGAAGCAGTAGTAAGCACAACCCAGATTACCCGCGCAAAATGGCGCTTGTGCCGGGTCAC
>DASRAA010000153.1:0-12942 GCA_035638375.1 Binatia bacterium
TGCGGAACCGCATCGCTGTACTGTCGCAGCGGGCTGATGTCGTCCAGTATCCAGAAGCTCCGACCATGCGTGGCAACCACCAGATCGTCGTTCTTCACGACCAGATCATTCACCGGCGATACCGGCAGGTTCAATTGCAGCGGTTGCCACTTTCCACCGTCATCAAACGAAACGTACACGCCCTGCTCGGTTCCTGCAAACAGCAGTCCCGGATGTTTCGGATCGGTCCTCACCGCGTGCACGTAGTTGTTCGCCGGAATTCCGTTCACCAGCTTCGTCCACGTCTTGCCAAAGTCGTTGGTCTTGAAGATGTAGGGCGCAGAGTCGTCCATCTTGTGCCGTTCGACAGCCATGTAGGCCGTGCCGGCATCACGGGGCGAAGCGTCGATCAAGCTGACTGTCCCCCACTCCGGCATAGCCTTGGGAGTGACGTTCTCCCAGTGCTGGCCGCCATCGCGCGTAAGGTGTACCAGCCCGTCGTCCGTTCCTGCCCAGATCAGGTCTTTCTGCACCGGCGACTCCACCACCGAAAAGATCGTGTCGTAAACCTCCACGCCGGTGTTGTCCTTGGTGATGGGGCCGCCCGACGCCGCCTGTTTCGCTTTGTCATTCCGGGTAAGGTCAGGACTGATGATCGTCCAACTCATGCCGTTGTCGGTAGTCTTGAACAGGACGTTTCCCGCGAAATACAGCGTCTTCGCATCGTGCGGCGAAAACACGATTGGCTCAGTCCATTGGAAGCGGTAGTTCACATCGGCCGCCGCCCATCCAATCGGATTCACCGGCCACGGAGTAACCGCCTGTTCCTGTTGTGTGTGGTGGTCATAGCGTGTGATTTCGCCACCATACGAACCGGCATAGACGATCATCGGGTTGTTGGGATCTGGCGCGACGTAGCCGCTCTCGCCCCCGCCCACCGGATACCAATCGGAACGATCAATCGACCCTGAGGGACTCGCGCTGGCAATCGCAACCGTCGAGTTGTCCTGCTGGGCTCCATAAACGAAGTACGGTGTCCGTGTGTCGGTGGCTACGTGATAGAACTGCGCCGTCGGCTGGTTGTAGATAGTGCTCCAGCTCTCGCCTGCATTCAAAGAAATGGTAGCGCCGCCGTCGTTACCGTTGATCATGCGCTTGGGATTCGTAGGATCGATCCACAGCGCATGATTGTCGCCATGCGGCGCGCGAATGCGATTGAAGGTTTTGCCGCCATCGGTCGAGCGATACATTGCAGTGTTCAGGATGTACACCGTGTCAGTGGCTTTCGGATCGGCGAAGATATGCGAGTAATACCAGGCGCGCTGACGGAAGCGGTGGTCGTCGGTCATGAGCCGCCAGTTCTCACCGCCGTCGTCGGAGCGATAGATTCCGCCCTTCTCAGCCTCGACAACCGCATAAGCTCGGTTCGGATTTCCTCCCGACACCGTCACGCCGATTCGGCCAATCGTGGCTTCCGGCAATCCGTGCCCTTTGATTTCCTTCCAAGTGGTTCCGCCGTCGATCGACTTGTACAGGCCGCTTCCCGGCCCGCCGCTATCCATGCTCCACGGCGTTCGCTTCGCCTGCCAAAGAGCGGCATAAAGAATGTTTGCATTGCTGGGATCAAACGTAATATCGATGCCGCCGGTCTTCGCATCCTTGTAGAGGACCTTCTCCCACGTCTTGCCGCCGTCCCGCGTGCGGAAGATGCCGCGTTCCGCATTCTCGCCAAACGGATGTCCCAAGGCAGCAACAAAGGCGATATCGGGATTCTTTGGATTGACAATCAGGTGGCCGATAGCATGCGTGTCTGCAAGGCCAACGAATTTCCACGTCGTGCCGGCGTCGATCGACTTGTACACCCCATTTCCGCCGACGATGTTGCCGCGAATGCAAGCTTCGCCCGTGCCGACGTAGATGACGTTGGGGTCCGACTCTGAAACTGCCAGCGCACCGATCGATGGCGACGCATCCTTCATCTTGTCGAAGATCGGCTTCCAGTTCAGTCCGCCGTCGGTGGTCTTCCACACGCCTCCAGCTACGCCGCCAAAGTAGTACACGTCATCCTGTCCCACCACGCCTGAAGCGGCAACCACGCGGCCGCCACGAAATGGGCCAACGAGGCGAAATTGCAAGCCTTTCCACGGCCCCAGGTTCTCAGGCTCCTGTTTGGCTTCAGCTTTGGCTGTTTCTGGAGTTGGTTTTTCCGACGCCGCTTTGGCTTGTTCGGCCTCGGAAGCCTGTTGCGTTCTGGTCTGTTGTGCGTTGGCCGATAAGGAGAGTGAGCAGGCAAAAAGCAAGGCGAGTGCAGTCGCTCGCACGATAATTTCCTCCAAAAACCCGATATAAAATGGTATCGGCCCGCAACCTAAGGCCGTGAGTGTAGTTGCACAATAACAGGAAGCTGCTGGTCTGGTCGAGGGTGCCTCCGCGCCGGCCCTCACGCCAGAGTCCTCCGCCACTCTTTCCACAATAGGCAGAGCGTCAAGGGAATGGAATAATCGGGGCGAAAGGACCTTGATTGCACACAGGGTTGAATCGGCTCGATCTCGCCGTTATTGTCGCCTACCTGCTCGGCGTTACTGCTTTTGGGCTGCGCTTTCGTCGCCACCGCAATTCTCTGCGCGACTACTTCCTCGCCGATAACACTATCCCCTGGTGGGCGCTCTCCCTATCCATCGTCGCCGCCGAAACTAGCACTCTCACCATCATTAGCGTTCCCGGCCTGGCCTATCAAACCGACTTCCGCTTCCTGCAATTGGTATTCGGCTACGTGTTGGGACGAATCATCGTCAGTTTCGTGCTCATCCCGCAATACTTTCGCGGACAGCTCGTCACTGCGTACCAGTTGATCGACCGGCGTTTCGGACAGCGACTCCGCACACTTACGGCTGGGCTGTTCCTGATTACTCGTGCCGCCGCCGAAGGTGTGCGCGTCTATGCGATCGCTATCGTTGTGGCCATCGTTCTTTCTGAGGCAATGGCGGGCATATCCCCACTCGGGCGCGACGTTTCCGCGATCGCCATTGTGAGTCTCCTCACCCTGATCTACACCTTCGAAGGCGGCATCGCGGCAGTCATCTGGACCGACGTGGTGCAACTCGCGATCTATTTAGGCGGCACGCTCCTTGGGCTCTCCGTCGTTTTACACCTCTTGCCCGGAGGCTGGTCCACGGTACGCACTCTCGCAGGTGAGGCTGGCAAGTTTCGAGTCTTCGATTTTTCCTGGAACTTCTATTCCACCTACACATTTTGGTCGGGTGTGGTCGGGGGCGCCTTTCTGACTTGCGCAACTCATGGCACCGACCAACTCATCGTGCAACGTTTGCTGGCTGCCCGCAGCCAGTCACAGTCTAAGATGGCGCTCATCTCCAGCGGACTTGCGGTGCTGGCACAATTTGCACTTTTTCTCTTCATGGGTGCGGCGCTGTTCGTTTTCTACAAGCTGTTTCCTCCGGCAACACAGTTCACACGTTCGGACACTGTCTTCCCAACCTTCGTCGTGACCCAGTTGCCCCACGGCATCAGCGGACTGCTCATCTCCGCGATTCTTGCAGCCGCGATGTCGAACCTGAGCGCAGCCTTGAATTCGCTCTCATCTACCACGGTTGTCGACTTCTATTCGCGCTGGAATCCGAAAGCCAGAGAGCAACACCGTCTGCACATCTCGCGCATGGTAACTGTGGGATGGACTCTGGCGTTGTTTGCTCTCGCCATTCTTGCACGCCGCGGCGGACGCGTCCTTGAGCTGGGCCTGTCAATCGTCTCTGTGTCCTACGGCTCACTGCTCGGCGTCTTCTTGCTCGGAGTCCTCACCCGTCGCGCTTCCGAACGCGGAGCCATAGCAGGAATGCTGGCCGGATTCCTGTTGAACCTCTATCTGTGGATGTTCACTCGTGTTCCGTTCACCTGGTACGTGGCGCTGGGCAGTGCAATGACCTTCGCTGTCGGCTATGGCCTCAGTTTTATTCTTCCCGATGGGACCGTTCTAACCGTGAGGAATCTGCTTGCCACTGAAGACACTCAAAACTGAAAAGCGCAACCGCGCCTCCGCCGGACTTGACGCCATGAGCGCGCTGCAAATCGCCACCATGATGAATCGCGAAGATGCCGCCGTCCCTCGCGCCATCAGGGGTGCCTTGCCGCAGATTGCTGAAGGTATCGATCTCATTGCCCGTCAGCTCGCTCGCGGAGGCCGCCTCATCTATGTCGGTACTGGCACCAGCGGCCGTATCGGAGCGCTAGATGCAGCGGAGGTTCCTCCCACATTTGGCCTGTCAGCCGAAACCGTTCAGTTCGTCATGGCGGGCGGCGAAGCCGCCCTGCCCCACGCCGCCGAAGCCAACGAAGACGATCCCCATCTTGGGCGTCGCGATATGGCGGCAAGAAAGCCGGGGAGAAAGGATGTCGTTGTCGGGCTCGCCGCCAGCGGCCGCACTCCGTACACCGTCGCCGCCCTGCAATACGCCCAGAAAAAACAAGCGGCAACCATTGCCGTCGTGTGCAATCGCGGCTCTGAATTGGCTCGTCACGCGCGGCTTGCCATCGAGGTCGAAGTTGGCCCCGAGGTGCTGGCCGGCTCCACGCGGCTTAAGGCTGGCACTGCCCAGAAGCTGATCTGCAATATGCTCAGCACCGGAGCCATGGCGCGCCTTGGATATGTGTACGACAACCTGATGGTTAACTTGCGTCCCAAGAATCACAAGCTTTTTGAACGTGGAATCTCGATCATCGAGAACGCCGCCGGTGTAAACCACGCTCAGGCATTGCAAGCGCTTCAGTTGGCAGACGGGCGGGTGCCGCTGGCCATCCTGATGCTGAAGACAAAGACAAACCGCACACAAGCAGAGCGCAGGTTGCGCCGCGCTGGCGGCGTTGTGAGAAGAGCTCTGGGCGACTAAAGCGTTTTCAGTTTTTGACGGATGAAGCGCTGCTTCACCGAGGTCCCCCGGGACGCGGACCGATTTTGCGCGCGCTGAGGTCGCTTACCGCTCCACCGCGAGGTGCGTCTCGGTGCGGATCACGCCCGGCATGGAATGTATTTTATCCAGCACCAGGGCGTTGAGTTCCTTCCATGCCGGGAACTCCACCACAGCATACACATCCCCGCCGCCCCAGCACGCGTCCGCCATCTGCACACCAGGTAGCCCAGCCATCGCGTCGGCAATATCGCGTGCCGTGCCCGCCTTTGCAGTGATTACCACATAGGCCTTCATTCCTGATTCCCTCGATCGAAAGAAATCTCTTGCCGGCTACGTCCTCAGAATAGTCCGTTCTCGATTCCTCGTCAGTGATTCCCAACTTTCTTTTCCCGTAACGGATAATCCCCTGCTGAGCCGCAGAACTTCTGCACAGACACAAACGGCCGGGCTCTCTTCGCTCGGCCGTCCCGGATTATGTCAACCCTGCGCTACAGCTTCGCCAACGTATCTTTTGCCTGCCGGGCATCATCCCCGGCCAGGGGAGGCGTAAGGGCCAGTGCCTTTTGCAACTCCTCCTTGGCGCGGTCTTTCTGCCCTGCGCCGCTCAAAGCCATGCCAAGGTGGTAACGGTACTCCGGATTCTGTGGCACTTTCTGCACTACTTCGTTCAGCAGTCCCACAGCAATCACGTAGTTCCCCTTCTTGTACTGGATCCACCCCAGCGTGTCATTGATCGAAACCTGATCGGGCAGCGCCTGCTTGGCCTGTTGCGCCAGAGAGAGCGCAAGGTCGAGATTTTGTCCCTCCTGCGCGTAAACCCAGGCCAGGTTGTTCTGCAACACCGCATCGTGCGGCGCAAGATTGCTCGCTTTTTCGAAATACTGCTGCGCTTCCTTCAGGTCGCCTTTGGCCAGGTACGCATTGCCCAAGGCACCCAGCATCGTCGGATTGTTCGGGGAGACCGACAGGGCCTTCTGATAGGTCGCAATCATGTCATCTGGCTTGCCTTGCAGCTGGTACACGCTCGCCAGTTGCAGGTAGGAAATCAGGCTCTTCGGGTCGATCTGAATTGCCTTCTGGTATTCAGGAATCGCCTCATCGAACTTCCTGCTGTTGGCGAGGGCCGAGGCATAGATGAAATGCGCCGCCGCACGGTTCGGATTCGCGTCCAGGTACTGCTTAGCCACCTGCATTGCCTTAGGCTGCTGATTCGTCCCAAACAGCATCGCCACGTATTCGCCCACCGCTCCGTCGTACTGCGGATTCAGCTTCATCGCGGTTTGGAACTCCCGCTCGGCTTCGGCGTACTTCTTCAATCCTCCATAGGCAAACGCCATATTCAGATGCACCGCCGGATCATTCGGCGCCGCCTGCTGCACGATGGCAAGTTCCTGCAGGGCGGTCTGATAATCCTTGGCTCCCATATCGATCGAAGCCATCACGAAATGCGCCTGCGGGTTCTTGTCGTTCAGCTTGAGCAGCCGGTCAGCGAACTCTCTTGCCGTCGCGTAGTCTCTCGAATCTCGATATGCCTCGGCCTGCGCTTGCAAGTAGAGCGGATTGTCGGGGAACAGCTTGATGGCTTCCTGGAATTCGCTCTTTGCCCCGGTCAGGTCGCCGGTCTTCATGAGCGCCTGTCCCAGGAAATAGTGGGCTTGTGCCGAAGTACGGATCATTTCCGGCTGGTCAAACTTCATCGATCCCGCCGCGCTGTCTTTCACCACCTGCCTAAATGTAACGATGGCCGCCGCAAAATCGCCGTGGATCGCTTGTAGCCGTCCCTTGAGCATGCTTGCCTGCACATCTCCCGGACGGTCCTTCAGCATCTGGTCGTCCAGCTTTTGGGCTTCGTCAATATGCCCCGTTATCAAGTACGTTTCCACCAGCGCCACCTGTAACCGCTCGTTCTTCGGATCGACCAAGATTCCGCGTTGGTATTCCTTGATCGCAGCGTCCGGATTCTTTGCCGCCAGGTAGAACTCGGCGATCGCACCCGCAACCTCTGGATTCTTCGGCAGGCGATTGCGCAAATTTCCGATTACCGTCCCGGCGTCGGCGGTCCTGCCCTGCTGCTGCAACAACGCCGCCAGCCGCAGATAGTTCGCCGGAGCATCCGGGTCGTTCTTGATGGCTTCCTGCAGCACCTGCTCGGCGGCCGGCAAGTTCTGCTTGTACTGATAGAACCGCGACAGGTTGCTATTCGCCTCCAGGTTCTTGGGATTCAGCTGTATGGCCTTACGAAAATCGGCTTCTGCCTCGGCATCTTCTTTCATGCTCGCGTAGAGCACACCGCGGTTCAGATATCCGGCCGACTCATTCGGTTTCAGCTCGATGACCCGGTTGTAGGCTTGCAGTGCCTGATCGGGTTCTCTTTCCGCAAACAACGCCGTACCCAGGAGAGCGTAGCCCTCAGCATTATTGGGATCGATTTCGATTACCTTTCGAGCCTCGTCCTCGGCTTGCTTGAATTGCCGGTTCGCCCACAAGATGTTTCCCATTTCCAGGCGGGCTTTTATGTTCTTCGGGTCATAGTTCGCGGCGAGAGTCAGTTCGTTATAGGCCTCCCGCCCACGCTGCTGCCGCAAATACACCAATGCCAACTGGTAGTGGGCATCGGCGTACTTCGGATCCTGCTGCAATGCTTTCTTGAATTGAATCGCGGCGGCATCATACTGTTTCTTGTCCACATACTTCAGGCCGCTTTCCAGGTACTTCTTCTTGGCCTTATCCGGATTCCCTTTGCACCCCGTCGCCGCCACCAGTGTTATGGCCATCAGCGCCGTCGCTACCGCAATTACACAACGATTCCGCATGAATTCTCCTGGATCACCGCGGGATAACCTGCTCCACATCCAAAGCTACTTGCTGGGCGAACGCAATCGCGTGCTCGCGTGCCGAATTCATATCGCCGCTCTGTACCGGCGCTGTAATTCGCACTAACGCCGCATCCGTGCGATTCAGGCGGATCGCATCCGCCACCAAATAAACCTTGCCCCAATACTCGCTGGCGACCACCCGCCCATGAGATTGATACCAGTACAGGACGATCTGCTGATCAAGGTCTTTGCGAATTACGTACAGATTCACCGGGACCTTACGGCCATCGGGCAGACTCAACTGGTAGATCTCCGACACCATTGGCTGCCATCCTGCTCCCGGCAGGCAGTTCTTCGGTGAATGAATCGTTGCGCCCGTGCGTTGCGTCCGAAAATACCCGATGTACAGCCCCAAATCGCCAACACCGGAGGCAAAGTAAGCCCGGTTGATGTAGTCGGTGACGCCGAGCACCTTCATGGTCTGCGGATCAAACTCGAAATCCGCCACCGAGCGATAGTCGCCAATCGTCTTCGGAAATTCGCTCAGCGGCCGCGCCGGCGGGGTGGACTCGCCATGATACTGCGTTCCCATCCCGGCGATGCCGGCCAGCAGCACCGCAATCATCGTCCAATAACGCGCTGCACTGCTCATACCTTCTTTTACCTATGCCTTTGCCTCGGCTTGTTCCTTCGGCATCCAACCTAATTTTTTCCGCACCACAATAGTCAGGCTATGCAGCGCCAGAAACAGCACCGTCGCCACCACAAAAATCACCCAACCGGAGAACTCGTGCATGAATCCCTCGGCTGCTTGTGGCCCGATGTAGTTCGTCATCAGCGCCGTAATCATCACCCGCGTGCCGTTGCTGATGATCGCCAGCGGCACCATCGCCAGGATCAGGAACCATCGCACCACGATGCTCTTTTCTGCCAGGTATCCGTAGCCAGCCGCCAAGGCTAGCAGCGACATCAGCGAGCGGATTCCGCTACAAGCTTCCACCACTTCCAAACGCATTCCTGGCATGATCAGCACATTGCCTTCTCTCATGATCGGGAACAGGTTCAGTGTCTCCAACACGCTGGTGGCAAACCGGGAAGCGATGAATTGCAGCGGGAAAACGATCTCGTTATAGATCAGTACTGGTATGGGAATAGCGAACAGCAGAAAGGCCAGCGGAAAAGCCATCGCCCGCAACAATGCCCATCCGGAAAAGTAAATGATGAGCCCACAGATCATGAAGATGATGGAGATGCGAGTCAGAAAAAGCTCGGCTCCCAGGCTACCCAGAAACAGCAACCCCAGCGCGAACAACACAACCAGAAGACCAAGATTCGAAGGCTTCCGCACTACCGCGGCCAGCTTGTCCCGGCGCTGCCAGATCAGGTAAGCCGATAACAGCGGCACTAGAAATCCATGGGAATAATCCGGGTCTTCATACCATTGTCGGCCCAGCCGCCACAGCACCGGCGCGTACAGACCCACAACCACTGCAACCAGCAGCCAGCCGTGCCATCCAAACCTCCTGAGCTGTTGCAGAAATTCTTGGGCAGCTTCCGACTTCGATTTGCGCTTCTCGACGACAACTGCCGGCGCTTCGGTCGAGTTCACTGGTGAGGCGGTCAAATTGACGAACTGCTCCTTGTTGCTGGCCTCGTGCACGCCGGGTGGCCTCCCTATTCCTGCGGAACCCGCGCTGATCGGGATAGGTCCGCACCCTGACTTTCAACTGCACACATCCGCTTGCCGCCATGCTGCCCTGTGAGGGACAAGTAGAGCAGGGTCACCTCAGCGCGCAACACAACTTTATAAGTTACCATCGAAATCGGGCTTCGACATGCCTTAAAGGCTCGACTACACACGAAAGTGACATTTTAGAGAATGTCACCCTACCGACTCTTGGCGCGAGTGCGCGTCATGGTGCGTAGATCCTCCCCTCAGACGGTCCACCTACAAAATAAGCAAAGGTGGAGCTGATCCTTGAGAATTCAGCTTCAGCACGCCCCATTTGTGAGATAACCTTGAGTAGTTCTTATCAGGACATGATGAACAAACACATCGTTACGGGCGGCGCCGGTTTCATCGGCTCCGCTCTGGTTCGCGCCTTACTCTCGCCCGGCGATGCCACCGTGGCAGTCATCGACAACCTCTCCACCGGTCACCGCCGCAACCTCGACGAGGTGGTGGGAAAAATTGCCCTCCACCAGGTAGATATTCGGGATTTCTCTTCTATCCAGAAGATCGTTGCCGGCGCCGACTCGGTCTTCCATATCGCGGCCGTCCCCTCGGTTCCCAAGTCCATCGTCGATCCGGTTCCCTCCCACGAGTCCAACATTGACGGAACCTTCAACGTCCTGCGTGCCTGCGTGGAGGGCAAGGTGCGCAAAGTGGTTTACGCCGCCTCCTCCTCGGCCTACGGAGACACCCTCGTGCTTCCCAAGGTCGAGACCATGGTCCCCAATCCGAAGTCACCGTATGCCGCCCAGAAGCTCATGGGAGAGTATTACTGCAGCACCTTTTCCTCCTGCTACGGTCTCGACGCCACCTCCCTGCGTTTTTTCAACGTGTATGGCCCGCGCCAGGACCCCAGCAGCCCGTACTCCGGTGTCATCTCCGTCTTCATGACCTGCCTCTTGCAGGGTACATCTCCGACAATTCACGGTGACGGCGAGCAGACCCGCGACTTCACCTACATCGAAGACGTTGTCGATTTAGTGATCAAGGCTTCGAAGGCTCCGGGGGTCGCCGGCAAGGTCTTCAATGCCGGTAATGGCAACTGCTATTCGCTAAATGAGATCTGGGCCATTCTGCAAAAAATTGAAGGTGTGACCATTCCAGCGAAATACGGCCCTCCCCGCGCGGGTGATGTCCGCGACTCACAGGCGGATACCACGGCAGCAATGAATGAACTCGGACACTCGCCTCGTTTCAGCATCGAAGAAGGCCTCCGCCGGACCCTCGCCTGGTACAGGGAGAGCCTGGTGGCAGCAAACAAGGCGTAGCCTCGAATGGGTGGGGGGGCCGGATCTTTGTGGGTGAACGGGCTTTTTGCTAGCTGTTAACTGCTCACAGCTAATTGCGAATCACCAATTACAACCAATTACTAATTACCAATCACTTTCTCCGTGTCCTCCGCTCCTCCGTGGTGAAATACTCCGCCTATGCTCCGCGTATTCGCCGTCCTTTTGCTCTGCACCACGACATTCGCCCAGAGCGAAAATCTCCAATCCCGCACATGGTTTGAGCAGGCCCGCTTCGGCATGTTCATCCACTGGGGCATCTACAGCCTGCTTGGCGACGGCGAATGGGTCATGCAGACCCAACACTTCACCGGCCCGCAATATGAGCAACTAGCGGCGCAGTTTTATCCGGTGAAGTTCGACGCAGGGCAGTGGGTCTCACTCGCCAAGCAGGCGGGCATGCACTACATCGTCGTCACCTCGCGCCATCACGACGGCTTCTCTATGTTCGCCACAAAACAAAACATGTACAACGTCGTCGACGCCACTCCCTACGGCCAAGACATCATCCGTCAGCTCGTCGATGAATGTCACCGGCAGGGCATCAAGCTTTTCGTCTATTACTCGCAGCTTGACTGGCATCATCCCGACTACTACCCGCTCGGCGGCACCGGCCAGTGGGAAGGCCGTCCGCGCAACGGCCAGTGGCCGCGCTATCTCGATTTCGTAAACGCGCAGCTCACCGAGCTTTTCACCAACTACGGCGAGCTCGGCGGCGTGTGGTTCGATGGCATGTGGGACAAGCCCGAAGCCGACTGGCAACTGCCTAAGACCTACTCGTTGATTCACCAACTACAGCCCGGCGCTCTCATCGTCTCCAACCACCACAAGACGCCCAACCCGGGCGAAGACGTTCAGACCTTCGAGAAAGACCTTCCGGGTGAGAACACCACGGGATGGGGCGGTGCCACCATCAGTCAGCTCCCGCTCGAAACCGCCGACACCATGTATCGCGGCGGCTCCTGGGGCTACAACATGCGCGACACGGAGCCTAAATCGCTGCGAGATCTCATCCAGTACCTGGTTCGCGCCGCCGGCAACAACGCAAACTTCCTGCTCAACGTCGGCCCCATGCCCAATGGAGAAATCCAGCCCGTCTTCGCCGCCCGCCTGCGCGAAATCGGCAACTGGATGAAGACCTACGGCGACTCCATCTATGGAACCCAAGGCGGCCCCATCAAACCCGGCGGCTGGGGCGTCACCACGCAAAAAGGCAACACGGTTTACGTTCACATCCTCGATTGCACGCTGAGCGTGCTCGCGCTGCCCGGCATATCGAAGCCAATCCGCACCGCGCACCTGATGAACGACGGGGTAAGAGTGAACTTCAGCACCTCCGAAGGTAACCTCGTACTCCAGCTCCCTCCGCGTTCAAAAGACACCATCGACCAAGTGATTGTGCTGGAAACGCAGTAACAAAGCTGCCAGTGCTTAGCCGCGGGCCGCAGATTGTGTTGCTGCTGTGCAGCGATAGCACCCACAATTTGTTTATAGGAGTTTTGTCTACCCCGGAGCTAGCTACTTCCCGGTGCAAAAGTGATTACTCCTGAGCAGTAATTTTCTGGCGGACGATGTGGCATTACATGCTAAACGTCGTTTTAGCAGGTGATGACTGAGCAAACGCCAGGAGGGAGAGAGTGATCAAGTTGCGGCACCAGCAGCCGAGTTTGTGGGAGGGGTTATTCGCCGAGGAAGTAGCCGAGCTTTGGGAACCATGGATGCGCGTAGTGGATGAGTTATTGGAGGATGATGATCTGCTGGAAGCGGTGTACGAGGCGCAAGGGAAACGACATCCCCACAGTCGCACCCATGGGCGGGGACAGACCCCGGCGGAGGTGGCGCTGCGCATGCTGATTCTGAAGCACGTGCGCAACTGGAGCTACGAGGTTCTGGAGCGGGAGGTACGGGCCAATGTGGTGTATCGCACATTCTGCCGGATTGGCACGGAGAAGGTGCCGGATGAAAAGACGCTGGTTCGTCTCGGGCAGGCGATCGGGCCCGACAGCATACGCGAATTGCATGATCGGATTGTGGGTTTGGCGCAACAGCGGCGGGTGATCCAAGGACGGAAGATGCGGGTGGACACGACAGTAGTCGAAAGCAACATTCACTACCCCACCGATAGTGGCTTGTTGAATGACGGGGCACGGGTACTGACGCGGACGATGCAACAGATCGAACGAAAAGTGAGCAATCGGAAGCGCAAG
>DASRAA010000154.1:0-4609 GCA_035638375.1 Binatia bacterium
GCAAGAAATATGGTCGTTCCGGCAACCGGAAGCTGGACGATACATCCGGCGGCGGGATCTTCGGTGCAGAGGCTGGTGAAAGCTGAGGAAGGTGAGGTCTTAGACGTAAGGGTAAGCACCTTCACAGGCGTAGGCACGGTAGTGGCCACGGTCATGCTGGCTGTCAGAACCAGCAGCGCCACGATTACCAGGGGTTTTGAAATCCGCATCTGATCCTCCTTATCTTCAGCGAAATTTGCAAAAGGTGATTATGCTTATGGTCAGTCGGGCGGGCTACTACATTGGTGGGTAATATAGCACTCGGTTACTAAGCGGCCAAGTCATTTTCTCGTTAATCGTGAGCGCCGAGATCAAGGGCGCTATGATGACGCGCTCATACGGCAAGCAGAACTTTCGGATGTTGCTGGGCAAGCACCTAAAGCTGTCCACGGACAGGGCCCAGAGGGACCACCAGATCACCGTCACCATCGAACGCATTGTCTGACAACGCACATGCGTGCATCGGGAATGCCCGTACATCAAAGTTGATGTGAAGTTTGCTGCTGCCAGTCCCATGCAGGAACAACTAGCGACAAGATCGTAGAAATCTCTCGCCCATATCTGAACTGGTCGGTGATGTACTGATTGGTTTCGTAATTTAACAAGTGATCGATTCGACGCTGCCACCGCCAGCGTTAACGGGGTAGCTAGAAGGTCTGGATGATAGGGACACAATTAGCCGACGACCTGTGACGTACTCTCTTCCCGCTTCGAGCAGTAATTGATGAGCAATCCACCAGCAGGCGGGGTGAGCCCTACCCTAGTGGCTTTTCTTTTGCAACGGCGTGGGTATACTATACAACCCATCGCAGAATCCCATCATCGATGCTGCTGTAGCGGATTCGGCAAATGGGTTACCTGCAAGGCTCGCTTGGCGGCTTAGTGAGCTTCGCTGTCGGTCTCACACGGGTCCCTCCGGTCCGGAATCCGGGCTCGCGGTGGCTTCCGTTTTCTCGGAAACTTACGCGCCGGTTTCCACGTGGCGAACTCCAAGGAATCCTGCGACCCAGACCCAACGCGGTCGCCGGTAGAGTAGTTCGGTTTTCAACACATGCAAGGAGGCTGAAATGAAAACTGCGCTCAGGTTGTTCAGCGTGGTCGTAGCGATTTTGACATTCCCTCTGTTGGCAGCCGCACAGGTCGAGACCATTGATGCCACGGCCCGCGGCACGGGCACACAGTTGGGTCACCAAGTGACCATCAGGCTGATCATCAGCCAGTGGTCGACGCCGGAAGACAAGCAGACCTTGATCACTGCCTTCAAGCAAGGTCAACAGCAAGGGTTGGTGAATGCGCTCCAGGGGATGAAGTCCGCCGGCCGCATTACGATGCCGGGGACGGTGGGTTTCGATCTAGCCTATGCGGAGTCGGTTCCGACGCCAACCGGCCGCCGAGTCCGTTTCATTACCAACCGTAGGATTGCATTCGCAGAAGCTGCCTGGAACACGCGGTCGCGGTCATTCGACATAACAGCCGGAGAAGTTAACATCAACAACCAAGAAGCAGGACAGAGTTCCGGCACATTGCTCCCAGCGACCCAGATCACCATCAATAGGGATGGTGACCTACAGCTTAACTTGCTTCAAAATCCGTGGAATTTGAACAACATAATCGATTGGACACCACCCAAGGGCTAGGGTAATCAGTTAACGGGGTGTCGAGTGCAACGATCTATTCGGGCACAGGGGAGAACTTCTTTTAGCTCTTTCCATCAGCTTAGGCACCGCCAGGCCGCATCCATGACGAAGTTGTGAATTTCGGAGGCGCCGACTATCTCTGACTGATTCCAAGGATAGTCTGCCGAAAGGAGCGCAGGATGAGGCGGTTGCTTTTCGCATATGCGGTGGCGGTGTTGTTTTCGTACGCTGCGCTGTTGGCGCGGGCGCAAGTTCCAAACGACGCGCTGCGCGTCTG
This sequence comes from Binatia bacterium, assembly GCA_035638375.1. GTDB lineage: Bacteria > Acidobacteriota > Terriglobia > Terriglobales > Acidobacteriaceae > DASRAA01. The sequence goes on from DASRAA010000154.1 coordinate 1,954, forward strand.
CAGGAACGAGGTGGCTGCGCGTTACCTCAACATCCCCATGGCGAATATCAGTGTCCAGCCGGGATCGGTAAACGCCAATGGATTCAAGGTGAACTGGACGGCGGCGCCACCTCGCGGAGGGCGCCTCGCGGGCTTCTGCGTGGTTTCCCGCGCCAACACTATCCTGCGGTTTGAAACCACTGGCAGTCCGACTCCTGGTGGTCCATCACCAGGCCGGCCACCTTTCGTGGGACCACAGCCTCCCGGCAGAGTACAGTTCAGCGGACCTGTGATCAATCGCAATTCCCGAAAGTGCCTTGACGTTGCCTCCAGCAGCAGGTCGCAGGGCGGAAATATTCAAATATTCCGGTGCAACGGTAGGCTGAACCAGCGATGGGACTTCATTAGCCTGGGACGCAACGAATTTGCCATCCGTAATCAGAACAGCGGCATGATGCTCGACGTGGCGGGGGCCAGCAGGGCGAACGACGCCAATGTGCAGCAATTTCCGTGGAACAGCAGCGGAGCCCAGCGCTGGCGCATGCAGGGCTCTCAGATCATCAACGTCAACAGCGGCAAGTGCCTCGACGTGGCTTATCAGAGCAGAGCCGATGGAGGCAACGTTAACCAGTGGGACTGCCACCGCGGCGCCAGCCAAAGTTGGCAAGTCAATCGTTAGGAATCCCATGTGGAGCCCGGCGTTATTACGGGGATGTCAACCGCTGTATACCCAGGTATACCCCGGCTTTTGCGTGACCCTGCCTTTTCCAAACAAACCCGATACTGGGGCGCAATCTGGCTTTACGACAACCGGATTGGAGAGCTATTATTTGCCTCACGACTGCTTCGTTAGCGCCCCCTTCGTTACGGCCCCCTTCGTTACGGACCCCGTTCGTTACCGGCCCCGCATCACCTGCCGCTTCGTCGCCGACAGCTCATTACCTGCCGCTTCCTTACCGAACCGCTTGGTTGCCGACGGTCGGCTAGGGAGAAAACGGACGTCGATGTCAGGGCCATAGAATCCGCTGTTGCCGCCATTTCGCCTAAATGGGGTGAGGTAGCGACCACCGAGTAAGACACAGTTAAATTTCTGAGCGAGGTGAACGCCATGAAGATTACGCGCATCAGCTGGGTCGCAATATTGTGCTTGCTGACGATGTTAGGTTTTGCTCTAGTCTCGGCCGGCTCGGCCCACTCCCACATGTTTCGAACTCCCCTGGCTCAGGCCGCAGCGGCCAGCGCCGGGCCGAGCGACGCGCAGAAGGCCAATGTGGAAGCTTACACGACCCTGTTGCACGAGAACGTAGCCGACCAGAAAGAACAAGTGGTGATGCTAGTGCTGTCCCTCAACGAAGCCGATGCCGACAAATTCTGGGCGATCTACAGCCAATATGAAGCGGAGCTCGACAAGCTGAATACGACGGCCGCCACCTCGATTGACGCTTACATCAAGAACGCCAACAACCTAAGCGCCCAACAAGCCGATCAGGTTGTGCATGACCAGACGCAATTTCAGAGCCAGCGCGCGGCCCTGCTGGAGAAGTACTACGGCCAGGTGAAAGATGCCCTGGGACCAGAGCCGGCGGCGAAGTTCTACGAGGCCGAAAGCCAACTGCTATCGCTCAGTGACCTGCAGCGCAGCTCCGCGTTGCCGATCAAGTAGTCGTAGGTGGGCCGACGAATTTTCTGTGTGAGGAGACATTTTATGAAAACAGCTCTGGTTAAGACTTTGACCTGCGTGGTCTACGTACTCACTTTCGGTGTCCTGGTGAACTGGGTTGGTGTTGTCTCCACCGCTTATGCCGGAGCGGCGCAGGGCAACACGATCTCGGTTCCAGCGGGTACGCGGGTTCTCATTCGGCTCTCGGAAACCCTCAGCTCGACGAATCAACGTCCCGGCGCTCGCTTTACCGGCAAGCTGGAGACCAACTTGATGGCTGTGGGTGTGGTGGCTGCCCCGCGTGGAACAACGGTCCATGGCCAGTTAGTTTCGGCGAAATCGGCGGGGAGAATGTCGGGCGGTTCAGAACTGGCTTTGGAGTTGACCGACATTGTGATCAACGGCACCGCACATCCGATCATGACGGATACGTATCAACTGCAAGGACAAGGCGGACAAACCGCGCGCAGCGTGGCCACCGGTGCAGGACTAGGCTCAGTCATTGGCGCCATCGCCGGTGGAGGAAGAGGGGCGGCCATCGGTGCTGCAGCCGGCGGCGGTCTCGGCACCGCGCGGGCTGCTGGCGGCGGAGGGGGACAACAGGTAAGTCTCGCCCAAGGAACCATGCTCGAATTTCGACTGCAACAGCCAGCTTTGCTGCCGAGGCCCCAATGAGCCAATCGGAATCGCCTGAGATGCGGAGCATTCCTGCCAGCCTGTAGCTGGCATTCGCTCCCTCTTTGGCCCCTGGTCTCCGAGCATCTGCATCAAGCGCAGTCTACACTGTCCCCGCTTGGCGGGGATCTCGCGTATCGGGAGCAAGTTAACAGATCGTAACAGCCGCCGATGAGACCAAGCGCGAATTGCATCCAGAGGGGATGATTCGTATAGTATGGGACGCTTTGGATAACAGCTATACAGGCGCACAGCGAAAAGGAAGGATCGCCGGCAACCAACCATGAGATCCACTGAATCGCTCGCCAACAAGTCTCTGACATCTTGGCTGGTCAAACCTGT
>DASRAA010000155.1:0-11750 GCA_035638375.1 Binatia bacterium
TTGCACGCGAACATCCCGCAGAGGAGCCCGCGTGATAGCCGAGAGGGAACTCTCTACATCCCATAGTCGGGACTTGGTGGAAACTACAGCAGGATTGCTGCGCACGGCCTGAACTACCGGGCCATTCAGGTAAGCCTCGGCGGTTTCACGGTTGGCAAATAGATACATGCCGCCCATCTCAAGCTCCTCTTGCTGCAGGATCCATATCTTCCAGATCAGACCTTCGACCGAAGCGATGACGGTAGCGGCCTCTTGGCTGTTAGCAAGAAAGACATCTGTCGGTACCCGCAGCTTCAATCGCATGTGCAGAACGGTGTAAGTAGTTGCACTCTTCGCTGACATTTCGTTTCTCCAATCGGTTTATCTCTGCATCTGTGGCAGGCAAAGGTGAGTCTAGGGCTCTTGAAACGTTCCGAGATGAGAGCATGATGAGAACATGATGAGAATTGGGGTACTGTCAGTCCTGTCGTCTTGTCGGGAGGGGGCTAAATCACTGGGACGAGAAGTCGGCGTCCCGTCCTTGTGACCGGGACCGCTAAGGCCACGGGTTGGGGCATTATCCGTCAAGTTGACGCCGAACAGCCCAACCTGCGGTTGTCCGTCATCTGTCCAGCGATCAAGGGGACCTCATCGATTTCGACACGTGTCTCTTCTCGTAGATCGCAGATTGCTGCAAACGCGAGCGACAAGTTCAACGACTGCGGATTACCCAGCTTTGCATACAGTATGGGCATCACTTTCGGTGCCCAATGCCGCGACGTGAACTACATTCGCGCGAGCCGTGCCGTTCGACCACATCCAGGGCAAGATGCTGAGGACGTCAAGCAACCTCCAACTGCAAGCCCAGCGCAGAGACATGCGCAAAAGATCCTGTATCACCCTTAAGCCGACAACGCTATTGAGCGGCGCGGGCCGACGATTCTACTGGCCGCGCCATTCTATTTGCTGGCTGCCTCTTTCTCGACGGTCGCGAGTTCGGGGTTCTTCCATAACCCGCTGTGGTACTCCATATAGTCGGCTGTGGCTTGGGCGATCGTGCGACCGTAATAGCGCTCCACCACGTGCAGTGCGAGATCGATGCCCGAAGTGAGCCCAGCCGCGGTCGAGACCTTATCGTTTTCCACGAACCGCATTCCGCCGACGAAGTGTACAGCGGGATAGCGCTGCTGCAGCCCTTGCTCATAGAGATGATGAGTGGTGGCTTCCTCCCCATCGAGCAGGCCGTAAGCCGCGAGCATTGACGCGCCAACGCAGACCGACATCGTCACGTCTGCTGTTTTGGAGTTGGCGAGGAGCCAGGATTTTTGTGCGTCGCTGCGTCCACGCTGCGCCGGAATCACAATGATGCGCGGCTTGGGCGCATCCGCGAACGTATAGGTGGGTATCACCGTCAGCCCGTTGGCATCAACTGGGTCCTTTGAATCCGACACTGTATAGACGTTAAACGGCATCACCATATCGTCACCACCTGTCCACGGCTGCCCCTTGGAGGTAAGCATGGTGTCTTCGAAGACTTCCCAGGCACCGGCGATATCCATCACATTGGCGCCTTTGGAGATGATGAATGCCACATTGATAGGACCAGTTGGCGGCGCTTTGAGAGGCCGCGCTGCAGTTGCGGTGGCGGCGACATCGGAAGATCTCGCCAGTCGGATCACGCATAGCGCAGAGGCCACCAATATAACCGCCAGCAGAGGCATCCAGATCGAATTGTCTCGCATGATGTACTCCTCGCGAAAAGCTTTGCAGTTTGAAGAGTAAACTTACGGACGGATGTCTCAAATGACGTTAATCCGGCAGTTTAGGACTACAAAACCGTATAGGCTCGCGGACGTCCGAAATCGCTGGAAAGATGTCTGAACAGACGTCTCTACTCCGCATTATCGTTTGGTGAGGAACATCAGCCATGTCACCAAAGCAGGTTGCCATCGTCGGGTTTGAGGACATGATGTCGCTGGATTTGACAGGACCGCTCGAAGCTTTTACCAGCGCGCGAATTGAAAGCCCCAGCGGAAGACACGAGCCTTGCTATAAGGTGACCATTGCGGCACTAGGAGCAAAGTCGTTTCGCTCCGAGTCGGGACTGCGCATGACAGCTTCGTGCTCGCTCAGCTCACTGCGTCAGGTCGATACGTTGATCATTCCCGGCGGTCGTTCGATGCGCGACCCGGCTATCAACGCGAAGCTTGCAGACTGGATTAGCCGTTCAGTGCGCGACATCCGCCGGGTTGCGACTGTGTGCACAGGAGCCTACGGACTTGCCGCAACCGGCCTGCTGAATGGCCGCCGCGCCACGACGCACTGGATGTTCTGCCGCGATCTGGCGGCGCGCTATCCCAAGATCAAGGTCGACGCCAACGCCTTGTACATTCGCCAGGGAAAGTTCTACACCTCAGCGGGTGTGACGGCCGGTATCGACCTATCGTTGGCGTTGATCGAGGAAGACTTCGGGCCACAGGTTGCGCTCGCAGTGGCGCGCGAGCTGGTGGTGTATTTGAAGCGTCCGGGTGGGCAGGAACAATATTCCGAGCCGCTTAAGTTTCAGGCGCAGTCCAGCAGTCGCTTCGCCGAACTAGCGCCATGGATGATGGCCCACCTGGGGCGTGATCTTTCAGTAGAACGGTTGGCCGAGCAGGTGTGCCTTTGTCCGCGCCAGTTCTCGAGGAGATTTAAATATGAATTCAAAAGCTCGCCTGCTGCATTTGTGCAGCGCCTGCGGCTCGATGAGGCACGCAAGCGATTGTCCGCAGCAGAGAGCAGTGTCGAAGCAGTGGCCCGGTCGGTCGGCTTTCAGGATCCAGACAGCTTCCGCCGCGCGTTCGTCAAACGCTTCGGTGTAGCGCCAAGCACCTTTCGCGGCAGGTTCGTTACCGGGCGAGGATGATGGCTGATAGGTCGATGGGACTTGCATCTGCTGGCGGGACTAAATTTCGATGTACAAGTTTTACGTTCACAGCGAAAACACGGTCGAAGTTCTCCTTCGTCTGATCGACAGGTAGACGGCTATCCCCCGGCTCAGCGGCTTACCTGCGAGCGTTGCGGTTTTGAGAGATTGACAGGTAACAAGTGCGCGGTCGCGCAAACCCGTACTCTAACTAGAAACAAGACTCAACCTTACACTTTCCCGGCGAGTGCGGCGACATAGCCGGAAGGCACAGTCACGTCCCACAGCAGCCAGTGCTCCGCATCAGTTGCATCGGGACGCGTGGCCAACAGCCGTGGCGGGCTTTCCCTTTCGATAGACACATCAAAGGTATCCAGGGGGTGCGACAACCCTTCCCCCAGGGCCTTGATGAATGCTTCCTTCCGCGTCCAGCAACGAAAGAATGCCAGGTGGCGTTCGGCCGACGCAATTTCGCGAAGTCTGCTGCGCTCGCACTCCGAGAAGAAACGCTCGGCAATCTCGCTGGTATCGAAATCCCCTCGCACTCGCTCAATATCGATGCCAATTCTGCGATCTCGAGAAAACGCCAAAAGCGCAAAGTCCGCGGTGTGAGACAGGTTGAACTCTACAGAATTTTGCTCGCTCGACCGCACAAGCTCCGGCCTTCCATATTGCGTGTATGCAAACTCTAACCTCGCCGGCTGTTCTCCCAGATAGCAGCCAAGAAAACTTCGAAGCATTCCTCGGCATATAACAAATGTCCGTCGCGACGCCTCGAAACGGTAACGTTCAGCACGGCTCCGCTCGTCAGCCGATAACAACTCCCAGAACGACCGGACCTCTTCAGCAGTGACGGAAATCCCTTGCCGCCAAATATGTATTTCGCCAGGGCGGAGTTTGAGACCGGGCCCTGTTTCCGACAAGCCCGCGGAATCGCGCTCCACGACAATAGGAACTGGCTGTGAGGTTGTGCTCATTACAAGCAGAGATTTTAAGGAGAAGGAGCTGTCTCGAGCCTCTGGCCTGTGCCTTCTGGAAGCTGAGGGCGGCGATCTTGAGAACCGTTAAGGTGCTCAAGTAGCACGCGGCTCACCATTTGCACATGCGGTTCACGCAGCACTTCATGGTGATTGGTGTTGATCGAATATGCGGTCACGCCACCCCGGCTGCGAGCGCCCCAACCCAGCAGCGGGTCCTCAACATAGTAATACGGCTGCTTAGGGCGCTTGAACAAGATCACCGGAGCGTCAAACTGTGGAGGCTTGAAATCGACAGGCCAGTATGCTTCCGCCCATGGCTGTGCCGCTCTTTCCTTGCCAGTCCAGACACGAATACGATTTCCCGTCGCGGTTTTGAGCCAAGCCATCTTCTCCGGAAAACTGGCTTGGCGCAACCAGCAAAGGCGCTCATTGTAGCTGAACACCCTCCACCTCCAGCGCCGGTGAGCGTGCTCCAACACCCAGGTATCGAAGATCGCGAACAAGCCGACCTTCTGCCCCTGTGCCTCAAGCTGCAAAATCATCTGCTCCGCAATTTGGCAGCCGCCACACATTGCCACCAGATAGTACGGGCCCTCCGGTTGCACGGCGCGCATTCCGGCCACGTACTGCTGGGCGAGCAAGCGCAGCTCTCCCCAATTGTGCGGGCGCCGCTCGGCAATCGGGCCCGCAGCCTGCAATTTGTAGAATGGCTGCCTTTCACCAAGATGACGGGCTAGCAAGGCGTACCCAATGGACCTGACGCCCGGCGCGGCTGCGGCAAAGAAAGCAGCCGTCCCAGCTTGTCCCGCTTGATACTCCATGACCAGCGGATCGGGTTCCGATTCCGAACCATCCCGCAGGAGACCGGCCTGTGAGGCAATCGTTGCTCCGCGGAACAGACTGGCCAGAGGAATCTTGCGGCCGACCACTCGCTCCACTTCCGACAACAAGCGAACTGCCAGCAGGGAATGACCGCCGAGATCGAAGAAGTTATCGTTGACTCCGATACCCGACACTCCAAGCACTCGCTCCCAGACTCGCATCAGTGTAAGTTCGAGCGGGTCACTCGGGGCCGTCTTGGTCACGGCTTCCGCATGCGACCAATCTGGAGGTGGCAACGCTCGTCGGTTCACCTTGCCGTTATCGGTCATCGGCAGGTTCTGCAGCGTGACTATAGCTCCGGGAATCATGAACCCCGGCAGCCGACGTTCAAGGTGTGCGCGAACCGCAGCAATATCGATCGTCGAACCGTCCTTCAGCACCACATATCCGACCAGCCTCTTATCACCCGGGCGATCTTCCCGAACTACAACCACCCCGCGGTCAACCGCCGGATGCTCCAGGAGCACGGATTCGATCTCCCCCAATTCAATGCGAAATCCTCTCAGCTTCACCTGGTGATCGATGCGGCCAAGGTAGTCAATATTTCCGTCGGGGAGAAACCGCGCCAAATCCCCGGTGCGATACATACGGGAGTTAGGCTGGGGGTCGAACGGATTGGGAACGAACCTTTGGCTGGTGAGGTCGGGACGCCCGTAGTAACCTCGCGCCAATCCGTCGCCGGCCAAATAAAGCTCGCCGGGCACGCCGATGGGAACCGGCTCTCGCTCCGCGTTCAGGATATAGGCCTGTGAATTGGCAATCGGCTTGCCGAGCGTAACCGCTGCACCGCGTGGAACCAGGGTGTAGGTCGAGTAGGTTGTGTCCTCCGTCGGTCCATACAGGTTATAGACCTTCTCGGCCTTTGTGCCCGCATAAATCTGCTCCACCAATGTTTCCGGCAGGGCCTCGCCGGCAAGGTTGACGGTCCTTACCGACTCGGGTACGCCTTCGGCCCGCAACAGTTCTGCCATCGCCGATGGCACGGTATTGATGAGCGTAACCTCGTTCTTAGCGGGTAGGGAGGGCAGGAACAGGGCATTATCAGCAATAATGACCTTGCCACCGACGCTCAGGGGTACGAATATCTCGAACACCGAGAGGTCAAAGCAGATCGACGTAGACAGGAGCACGCCGGCCAGGTCCTCTTTGCTGAAGGTCTGCTGGGCCCAATAGACGAAGGTTGTCGCGCTATGGTGCTCGATCGCGACTCCCTTAGGTCGCCCAGTCGAACCGGAAGTGAACAGCACGTAGGCTAGGTTCGACAGAGAGACGTCGGTCTTTGGCGGCTCCTCGGATTCCCGGGAAATTTTCTCCCAGTCCTTGTCGAGCAAAATGCGTTGTCCGCCGAATTCCGGCAGCTGGTCCGCAATCGATTCCTGGGTCAGCACGAGAGGTGCATGGGCATCTTCCAATATGTTCAGAAGACGTTCCTTCGGATACATGGGATCCAGCGGCACATAGGTACTGCCAGCCTTCAAGATTCCCAGGATCCCCACCAGCATTCTGGTCGTTCGCTCGCTGTGAATTCCGATGAGTACCTCAGGTCGGGCGCCGTGCTTCATGAGGTAATTTGCAAGCTGGTTAGCGCGGCTGTTCAACTCTCCATAGGTAACGCGCTCCTGCCCACAAACCGCCGCGATGGCTTCCGGAGTTGCTTCAGCCTGTCGAGCGACGAAGTCATGCAGGCGCATATTTTGCGGGAAGCTGGCTTCGGTCTGGTTGAATTCCACCAGAATCTTGCGGCGCTCGCTTTCGTCTAGCAGAGGCAGACGCGAGATCGCCTTCTCTGGCTCGGCAAGCGCCAATTCCAGCAGACGCAGATAATGCCGCAGCATCCGATCAATGGTGTCGGCTTCAAACAGGTCGGTGTTGTATTCGACCCTGCCGCCCAGGCCTTCAACACCCTCCAGCATGAAGAACGAAAGGTCGAACTTCGCCGTCGTCCCCACTACGCCCCCGAGCGGTTGCAGTTCCAGCCCGCCAAGCTCAAAGGCCCGGTGCGCGGTGCTCTGCAACGAAAATAGCACCTGAAATAGGGGGTTATAGCTGAGGCTGCGCTCCGGGCGCAGTTCTTCCACCAGGCGCTCAAAAGGCATATCTTGGTGCGCATATGCGCCAAGCGCCGAGTCTTTCACGCGCGCCAGCAATTGGCGAAACGACGGATCGCCGTCCAGTCGCGTCCTAAGCGGCAGAGTATTGGCGAACAGCCCGATGAGACCCTCCACCTCGGCGCGATTTCGGTTGGCGATGACTGCTCCCACGAGGATGTCGTCCTGACCGGAGTAGCGGGCCAGGAGCATGTAGAAGCCCGCCAGAAGAACCATGAAGGAGGTGGCGCCGAACTGACGCGCCGCACTTGCTACTGTATCCGTGAGCTCTTTCGTGCAGGCGAACGATTTGGCCGCCCCACGGAAGCTCTGTAGCGCCGGACGTGGCCTGTCGGCCGGGAGATCGAGTGTCGTAGGTGCGCCCGCCAACTGCTGCTTCCAGTACTTGAGCAGCTTCTCTATGACTTCGCCTTGCAAGACATTGCGCTGCCAGACGGCGTAATCGGCATATTGCAGGGGCAAATCGACAAGCGGCGAGGGGTGTCCCTGGCGATATGCGTCGTAAAGCGAGGCTAGTTCACTGACCAATATGCGCCGCGACCACCCGTCAAATGCGATGTGGTGAGTCGTGATCAGGAGCACGTAGTCCGCATCGCCTAAGCGCAAAAGCACAGTACGAAACATCGGGCCGTGCTTCAGATTCAGCGGCGTTTGTGCCTCCTTCATGGCAGCGATTTGGGCCTCGCGCTCGGGATTCGCCGCTTCGCTCAGGTTCACCATCACCAGGGGAATCGGCTGAAATGGCGAGATGATCTGTAGCGGATGGCCTTCGATGACGTCGAAGGTAGTACGCAGGATTTCGTGCCTGTGGACGATTTCGTTAAGGGCGCGCTCCAGTGCTTCGGCATCAGGTTGACCTTTGATGCGAATGGACCAAGGAACGAGGTACGAAGTGCTGTTGGGGTCGAGTTGATGCAAAAAGAGCAGCCGCTGTTGCGCCAATGTCAGCGGAAATGCGTACACATGTTCGCTCGCCGGAGGCTCTGTCGCCCCTGCTCCTGCGGCAGTCGTTCCGACTGTCGTCTCCATCCCCATGCTTACACCCGCTATGCCCCCGAATTTCAGCAAAGTGTTAGTTACCCGCGCTGTTGATGCGGTCCACATCGGCCCCATCTACCAGATCGCCGAGCGCAACTACGATCTTGCGCGGTCCCACGTAGGAATCGCGCGCATGCGCCGTTATCATATTGTCTAGCGACACGATATCGCCTTCGCGCCACATGAATCGCACGGCATTCTTCTCGTAAATTTCGCCGACATGTTGCATCTCGGCATCGCTGATCTCCGAGCCATCCCCGTAGTACACATGCCGCGGCAGGTCCTCACGCTTGTAAATCGATAACAGAGACGTCCTCACATCGGGATCCAGGCAGTACACATGGTGCAATTGCACCTGGTTGAAGAACGACATCTCCCCCGTTACCGGATGCCGTAACACTGCACGGCAGCGCTGCTTCACCCGCAACTGATCCTCACCGACCCACTGGCAGATGAATCCCTGCTTTGCGCATGCCTCTTCTACCACGGCGCGTTCAGTCGTTTGAAAGAAGTGTTGCCAACTGACGTCCAAGCCATCGGAGAAATTGCGCACATACATTAAACCCTTTTGCTCGAACTTCTCCCGCACCGTTGGATCGAGCTGCTGATACACCTTTCGGCAATCGACCACAGGAGAGCATCCGCCTTCCTGGGCTGCAATCACGCAGAAGAAGCTGATGCGCGTAGCCCAGCGATTCATATGCGAGCTCTCATTGTGAAATAGAATGCGCTTGTCTTCGGGGTACGGCGTCGAAGTGTAGATCTTACCGCCCGCACTTTCGCGCGGCAGGTCGCCATATTCGGAATAAATCTCGCTATAAATCCCTGCGGCCACGCGCTCGAAATCCTCGGGTGTCTGCAGATTAAAGCCGCGAAACAGGATGCCGCCGTGTTTGTGCAGCTTCTGTGCAATGTATTCGCGATTGTTTCGTGCCCAGTCCGCCAGGTCCACCTGATCGGTTGAAGGCTCAATCAGCAGTGGCAGCAGCTGGTCGTCCGACATCTGACACTCACGCACGGGGCTGAACTGCGACAGGTCCACAGCTTTGCGGCGAATGGCGCCCAAGCCCTTGGTCAATCGAGAAGTGGTGCTTTCCATAAGCTGTACCTCAGTTCGCGCTCAAGACGTCTCGGGGAGCAGCGCTCGCTTCTTGGGGTTCAGGCAGGCAGCCAGCTTACGGGCCGTGATCCCTACCAGGGGTTCGTTCATGATGTCGCGCCGGCTGTCTAGATCGCCGTCGCCGATTACGTAATGCTCATATCTTTCTGCCAGCCCATCCCAGCCGAGATTCGGCCCAAACTCTTTGGCTTCTCCGCCATGAAACAAGGCCAACGTTCCGGCGTACGGTTGGGGACGAAACTTCAATTCCGCCTCTCCCAGCGTCTCGGTTACATACATGGCGCGCATACGTGGCGGAATTCTTCGGCCTAAGGCAAACAGCACGCGACACGATTGCTTTCGCAGGCGCGGCACGGCCTTCCAATAGATCGCCGTGAGCAGGTTCTTGGCGGTTTTGGCCGGAGCGGATGCCGCCCTTGCTAGGCGGATGCCAAAAGAGTCCTTCGCCGGCGCCGCACACTTCGGTAGCAGTTTGTGATTAAACCTCAGTGCCGCGCTGAACATTGCCACAAGTTCGGCAGATTCACCTTTCTGTTGCAGAGTCCGCGCCATTTCGAATGCCACCAGTCCGCCGAAACAATAACCTCCCAAATAATATGGACCCTGGTGTTGCACCTTGCGTACTTCAGCCAAATAGTGCGCCGCCATCTGCTCCACCGTCAGCCGCTCAAAACGCCGTCCATCCATTCCTTCCGGCTCGATGCCGTAGAAGGGCTGCTCCGGTCCCAGATAGCGAGCCATTTGTTCGAGGAACAGCGTACTGCCCGCCCCGCCATGCACACAGAAGAATGGCGGATTCGACCCCTGCGGCTGAATCGCCACCAGTGTCGTGTAAGCTTGGCCATCCAAAGGCTCCAGTTCTTTCGCCAGCAGTTCCAGCGTGGGGGAACGAAACAGCGTCGAGAGCGGCAGCTCTCTCCCGAACGTGCGCAGGATTTTCGTGAACAGACGAGCCGCCAGCATGGAGCGTCCGCCCAGCTCGAAAAAGTTTGCCGTGACGCTGATCGGGTTGATTCCCAGAACCTCTTCCCAGAGCCTCACAAGCTTGCGCTCGGTTTCGTTTCTCGGTCCAACATACCCAGCTGCTGCCTCAAAATCCTGCACTCCGGGAGCCGGCAGCGCCTTACGATCGACCTTCCCATTCGGCGTCAGCGGAAACTTCCCCATCCGCACAAACGCTGACGGAGTCATGTAGTCGGGAAGCTGCTTCGCGACGTGTTTCCGCAACTCTCCGGCTGTCAGGCTGTCCTGCAATTTTGCAACGTAGTAGGCAACCAGGCGCTTATCACCGGGGCTATCTTCCCGCGCCGCAACGACAGCCTGATCTACTCCCGAGTGCTGCTCGAGCACCGACTCAATCTCACCCAGCTCAATACGAAATCCGCGTATCTTGACCTGGTGATCGATGCGTCCCAGAAACTCGACATTTCCATCGGGCTTAAACCGTGCAAGATCGCCCGTGCGATACATGCGGGCGGCTGGCCTCGAATCGAACGGATCGGGCAAGAACTTCTCGCGCGTCATCTCTTCGCGCTCGAAGTATCCCCGGGCCAATCCTTCACCGCCGATGTAGAGTTCTCCTTCCGTGCCGTCCGGCACCGGCTCGCGCTGGGCGTCCAACACATAAAAAGTCGTGTTCGCGATCGGCTTCCCAATCGATACGAGCTTCTCGTCTTTGCCCTCGACCTTGTACAGGCTTGACCAGATCGTCGTTTCGGTGGGACCGTACATGTTCCAAACCGCGCCGCAACGCTGCGCCAACTGTCTCGCCAGGTCAGCAGACAGAGCCTCGCCGCCAACCAGCACCTTCAATCTTGAGTCGCCTTGCCAGCCGGATTCCAGCAGCACGCGCCAGGTTGTAGGCGTCGCCTGCATGATGGTCGCCCCGCTCTGCTCGATTAGCCGCATCAGCAGGCGCCCATCCATTGTCGCTGCTCGCGTCGCGATCACCACCCGGCCACCAGCCAGTAGCGGCAGATACAACTCCAACCCGGCTATGTCGAATGACAACGTTGTTACTGCCACAAGAGCGTCATTGGGTGTCGCTCCCGGCTCGCGCTGCATCGAGCAAAGGAAGTTCACCAGGCTGCGATGTTCGAGCATCACGCCCTTCGGTTTGCCCGTGGAACCCGACGTATAGATCACATAAGCAAGATTCTGAGTTCCCACGTTGGCAACCACGGGACCGCCGTCTTGCTTACTGATGGCCCTCTCATCGCCATCCAGGCAAATCACCTCAGCCGACGTCTCCGGCAAGCGGGAAAGCAGCGCCTCCTGCGTGAGCAAAACGCGGACGTGCGCATCCTCGAGGACGTATTTCACACGGTCACAGGGATACGAGGGGTCAAGCGGAACGTAAGCTCCACCCGCCTTCAGGATCCCTAGCAGTCCCACCACCATCGCGATTGAGCGCTCAACGCAAAGGCCCACCAGAACCTCCGCGCTAACTCCCTTTGCCTGCAATAATCTGGCCAGCTGGTTCGACCGCTGGTGGAGTTCCGCATAGCTCAAGCTTTGCCCATCGCACTCGACAGCCACAGTATCGCCAAGTGACGCTGCGCGTTCTGTCAGCAGCTCATGCAGACAGCGCTCCCTCGGATATTCAGCGTAGGTTTGATTGGCCTCCCACGACTTTGGGAGTGTTGCTGGACGCATGCGCGCTTTCTCGACGCTAAGGGGCGTCCGATTACTGCCGGAAGTAACGTTCGGCACATCAGAGGCGCACACATCCATGGCGT
>DASRAA010000156.1:0-2388 GCA_035638375.1 Binatia bacterium
ATACCCTCGCCCACGCGTCTCGGCCGTATCCATATGGATGACGGGAGCAGCGATTTTTCCAATCGGCTCAGATAACCGAATCAACGCATCGCTAAATCCATAAGTTCGCCGTAGCGCCGTTTATGAAGCGGAGGTTGCTGAACGAAACCCTGGACATCGTCGTTTGGCGTCAAAATGTCGATAGTATTCCAGGAGCCGCACGATGATCTCTGGCGCAATGCCCAAGTGGCAACTGTACAGTCACAGATCTCCGGTGGTCATGGTGATTCTGTTTGGAGCTTTAATCTGGTGGGGAGTCCATTCTGCTCCTTCGCATCAGCCGCAGGGGCACAACGTTTGGGCGATCACTTGGATGATCGTCCTGGGTCTCGGTTTCATTGGAAGTGGTATCCGGTTTTGGAAAAGGCTCATCAAAGAATTCAATTACGATGGAAGGACCTTCACGTTCAACACACTTGCAAGCTCGGAAACACAGGTACGGGACGTTTCTGCCATTGAAGAAGTGCGCGAGTGGACGGGACGGGGAGGCCCGCTGGGATTGGAGTGAACCCTAAAAATGAGACACGAAGTTAAGGGAACAAATACATTGAATGGAGTGAGGAAATGGATTTGTCCCGAGCAGTCTACAGTCGTGATCTCAAGATCGCCGCGATGCGCGCGCTTGACGCCGGCGCGAGCAACGGGGAGATCGCACGCAAGTATCAGTTGAGTCCGCATCTGTTGGAACGTTGGCGAGGCGAGTGGCGGGCCAAGGGAGACTTGGCGTTTCCAGGTATTGGCCGCCGCGGAGCGGCTTTGCCCGCGGTCGAGGACGCCCGCCGCATCGCCGAGCTGGAGCGGAAGATCGGCCAGCTCACCATGGAAAATGACTTCCTAAAAAAAGCCTTACAGCATTTCAGGGAGCATCACCCGCCAGCCGTCGTCAGTGGCGGGGATGCTTGTTTGAAGAAATCCAACGAGCCGCGGCGAAAGGCCAAGCCGTGAATGCGCTCTGCCAGATGACCGGGCTGGGTCGGGCCGGGTTCTACCGGTCGCGGTTGCCGCGGCAGGCCACGGCGGTCGAGATGGAGATCCGCGACGAGATACAGAAGATCGCGGTGGAATCGCCGGCCTATGGCTATCGCAGGATTACGGCAGAGCTGCAGAGGCGTGGCTTCGACATCAACCATAAGCGAGTGCTGCGAATGATGCGCGAAGACAATCTGTTGTGCGTGCGGCGCCGCAGTTTTGTGGTCACAACGGACTCGCGTCACTGCCTGCCGATCTACCCCAATCTGGCTCGCCAGACCGTACCCACGGCGATCAATCAGCTGTGGGTGGCGGACATCACCTACATCCGCCTGCGCACCGAGTTCGTCTACCTGGCGGTTGTGCTCGACGCATTCTCGCGGCGTGTGATTGGTTGGGCGCTGGGGCGAACGCTGGAGTCCGAACTGCCGCTGGCGGCCTTGCGGATGGCGCTGATGGAGCGAAAGCCGCAGCCTGGTTTGGTGCATCACTCCGATCGCGGCGTGCAGTACGCCTGCGGTCAGTATATCGAGGTGCTGAAGCAACACCAGGCACAAATCAGCATGAGCCGTAAGGGAAATCCATACGACAACGCTGCCTGTGAGTCGTTCATGAAGACCCTCAAATATGAGGAGGTGTATCGCACCGAATATCGGGATTTCCGCGCGGCTCACGCAGGCATCGGTGAGTTCCTCGAACGCGTCTACAACCAGAAACGGCTCCACTCTGCTCTCGGCTATGTGCCACCGGCGGAGTTCGAGCAAAATGGGGGCGTCGTGCAATGACGTGGCTGCGCTGCTTCTCAACTTGGGGGCGCTGCCCCCAAACCCCCGAGATTTACCGCATTATCCGCCAGAATGGCTGGTCTTGGGGGGGACGGGCTACGCCCGCCCCCGTGCCATTCCGGCCCCTGAGTCGGCGCTCGGGTTGCATCTCTGCGTTGCCCTATCCTCCGCCCAGGTACTCCCAGGGTGGACAACATCAACCTCGCCGTGCAATGATTTTTCAGCGAACGGCGATTACCCCCTTAACTTCGTGTCTCACTCCAAGGGTTCACTTCATCAGCCCGAAACCGAGGAACAGAGCGCCGTCGGTCACGTCGCGGGCTTGCGGCGTTACACCGAACAGGACCAAGCCGTCGGCTGGCGTTAGCCGCAGCAACGCGTTCGTCAACGCGATGGCTGCGGGCTGTGAAGCGCTCAAATCGGCCGGGGCCCCAAGCTCAATGCCGAGCTTCGCGCCCGAATCGACTAGTGTGATAGCGGCGGAACTGGAATGAAATGGGATCCGCTGTCCATCCGCTGCCATTGGCCGATCGAGATGCGCGCTAACAGCAACGCCCGTAAGCTTCAGAGCATCCGCGCCGTTGCCGGTTCCATC
>DASRAA010000157.1:0-12736 GCA_035638375.1 Binatia bacterium
CGGTAGGAGCGGGAAATCTGGTGACGCAGCCGGCGCAAGCGCTATCACAGCAGGCGCTTCAGGATGCGACTCCTTCGGCGATCGAGCCGGAGCCTGCGATCAATGCCCGGGCGGACCTGGCAGCCAAGCGCAAGACCGTGCTGCCGAAGATCGCGGCCGGCGGATACAAGCTGCCGCCGAGCTCGCTGCTGCATCGTCCGGACGACCAGCAGGCGGTGAATGAAGAAGAGGTCAAGGCGCTGGCCGAGGTGCTGACGGAAAAATGCGCGGAATTTGACGTGCTGGGCGCCGTGACGCAGATCAATCCCGGGCCGGTGGTGACGACGTACGAGTTCAAGCCGGAGCCGGGCGTAAAGTACAGCCGCGTGACCAGCCTGGCCGACGATTTGTGCCTGGCGATGCGGGCGGAAAGCATCCTGATTGAGCGCATGGCGGGCAAGTCGACCGTAGGCATACAGGTGCCGAACCACCAACGCGAGACCATCTGGCTGCGCGAGGTGGTGGAGTCGCAGGACTTTATCGGGTCGCGGAGCAAGGTGACGCTGGCCATGGGCAAGGACATCAATGGGCGCATCATCACGGCCGACCTGGCCACAATGCCGCATTTGCTGATCGCCGGATCGACCGGCTCGGGCAAGTCGGTGGCGATCAACGCCATGATCATGTCGATCCTGTACAAGGCGACGCCGGAGCAGGTGAGGCTGATATTGGTCGATCCGAAGCGGCTGGAGCTGGGAATTTACGAAGGCGTGCCGCATCTGTATGTGCCGATCATCACCGAGCCCAAGCTGGCAGCCAACGCGCTGCGGAATGCTGTCCGCGAGATGGAGCGGCGGCTGAAGGTGCTGGCGGAAAAAGGCGTGCGCAACCTGGAGCAGTACAACAAGCTGTTCGAAAGCGACACGCCGAGCCTGTTCGACGAAGACAGCGAAGAGAAGCCGCTGCCGCAGATTGTAATTATCATCGACGAACTGGCTGACCTGATGATGTTGGACCAGTCGAACGTGGAAGAATCGATTACGCGGCTGGCACAGATGGCCCGGGCGGTCGGAATTCACCTGGTGCTGGCGACGCAGAGACCGTCAGTGGATGTGATTACGGGATTGATCAAAGCGAATTTCCCGTCGCGAATCTCGTTCCGCGTCGCTACAAAGATCGATTCGCGCACCATTCTGGACGCCAATGGCGCCGAAGCGCTGCTGGGCCGCGGTGACATGCTCTACTTGCCGAACGGGTCGGCGCGGGTGCATCGAGTTCATGCGCCGTTTGTTACGGAAAAGGAGATCGCCTCGGTCGTGGAGTTCTGGAAGGCGCAAGGAGCGGCGCAGTATCAGGAGAATTTCCTGCAAGCTCCCAAGGAAGATGGAGACAGCTCCGGTGGGTCGACTGATGGCGCGGTCGGTGAGGATGACAACGATGAGCTCTTCCAGGATGCGGTGCGAATCGTGCTGGAGTACGGCAAGGCTTCTACCTCCCTGTTGCAACGTAGGCTACGCATTGGATATGGCCGCGCCGCTCACCTGATCGACTTAATGGAGCGGGATGGGATTGTTGGGGCGGCGGATGGTCCGAAACCCCGTGAAGTGCTCAAGCGACCCGATTGGCTGAGCGAAGTGGAAGACGCGATACCGTAGAAATCGTAGGTTCAGTGGGTAGTGTGGATTGAAGGGGCGATCCCACATTTGTAACATCGGGCAAATGTGGGCCGCCCATCTCTCGGTTACTTCGACCTCTATACGAATACCTTCCAGCTGTGAGGGGACGACGCGACGGGCTTCCTGGGTTGTACTTGCGAAGGAAGACCTTAATCACGATTTCCCTTCAACCGCTGTTGGACAAGCCGACTCCGTGCCCCACTACTTCCGGAGCTGCATCGGGACATTGTCGTAAGCTACGCTTCGCCTGGATGGCGAGCCTGGATGTGAGGATCCTGAAATTCTTCGTCTGGTGTTATTTGTTGTTGGGATGGGCACCCGAATATTGGGGCTGATTCTCGGCCTAGAAGGTGAAAGCGACGCCGCCGCGGACACTGCGGGCGGACTGCACCAGGTAAACGGTGTTGCCGTCGGGGCTGATCACGGGGACGTAGCCTTGCGCCAGGAGATTGCGCAGATCGACGATGGCTTCCATACGGCCGGGCATGAAGTGCAGCCGCGGGAAAGGTTGGCGCACGAAGAAGTTGAAGTAGGGATCGGTCTGGCCGGCGGAAGCATTAAACATATCCACGGGAGTTAGCGCAGGTGCGTTGGTCCAGCGATAGGAGATGATCCATTCCGTGTTCCAGCGTGGAACGGTACCGGCCAGCTTGACGGCCGCGGAGTGCCGCCACGTCTGATGCATGTCGCTGCGCAGGGCGTCCCAGCCGATTCCCGGGTGTTCCAGGCTCAACACACCGCCGTAGGCATAGTCGATAGTACCCGTAATTTCGTTGGTCAACTTTCGCTGGGCCACGAAGCGCACACCCTGTGTGTCCAGAGCAATGCCGTTATAGCTGAAGGTGCCCGAGTAAACGTCGGGCAAGAAGTCGCCGGTATCGAGGTTGATTTCGCCGACGCCCAGCAAAGCCGGATTTTTGATGCGGTCGCGGAAATAGGCAATCTGTACGCGATTGTCACCGAAGCGCTGCGACAGCGAGATCTCGTGGTGATGGGCGTTTTCGAGCAGCGGTGTAGCGTTGAGCAAGGTCATCCGCGGACCGGGATCGTTCAGCTCGGCCGCTGAAACATTCGCCCAACCATCGAAGGATTTGGTGGCGGTGCGCGTAGTGGGCTCGGTGGTCGAATACCGATACTCGATGATGGTCGAGTCGCCAATATGCCAATCGGCGATACCGTAAGGGCGGAAAGCATTCGCTCGACCCATGAACTGGATGGTTTCCAGCTCACCTCCGTACTGCAACTCGAGAAAGTCGCCGACGCTCATCGTATTCGCGGTAGTGAGCGCGAACGATTGCAGCGAGCCGTGATGGATCAGCAGGTCAGGCCCGGAAAATCGGCGGACCGTGAAGCCTAACTCATGAGGTGCGCCGGTGGCTCCGCCGCCGAGGAAGGTTGCGCGCAAGTAGCCATCCGGAGTACCGGTACCGTAACCCAAACTGCCGTCAAATCCCACAACTCCGAAGGTACCCACTGATTGCTCGATAGCGAATGTGGTACCGACGTCCGATGAACTGCCGTAGCCCTCATTGGTTCCACCCGCCATGAATGCCAACGAGCCCTTCAGTCCGTGGTCGGACTGAGAAGCCTCGACGACCACGGGAACGCCATCGTCAAAACGCAGGATAGGGCGATTGGCGGTGGAACGAAGGGTCCATTTCCAACTATCGTCGTCATCGTTCCCGCGCTTGCGGGCGGGCATAACGCGGGCCGCTTCGAACAGCGTATTCAGGGTGATGTTGACGACCTTGGCCGCGCCGGACGCCAAGGAAACGTCCTCACGCACAGTGGGGAGGAATGAGGGAGCGGTTACACGAATATCGTAGTTGCCGGGAATCAGTCCGTAGACTGTGAAGTGTCCAACCGCGTCAGTGTAGGACACGATGCGTTGCCCGGTTCCGACGGCAAGCATTTCCACGGTCGCGCCCATCTGGGCAATGCCGGAGGAGTCCGTGACTGAGCCAGAGATCGAGCCGGGGTCAACCCCTGCCACCGCGCTCCCGCACAGGGCAATTACCACGCACCACCATCCCAGTATTCGGGTCATCACCACTCCCCTAAACCGAGGATTCCCGGGATCACGCGCAAACGGCCGTTGGAGAAACGGGCCGTTCGCTAATTGACGTCTCCTACTCAACCTACTCCACCGCAAACCGCACAGAAGGGGCAATCTGCTGCTTGGAAACGTTGTCGTCAACCTTCACGGTCAACTTATAAACGCCGGGCTGGAAACCGGTGAGCGCCAGACCCTTTTCGAGGGTCATCTGGTCGCCCAAGTTGCCCATAGTGTCGGTCGTCTCCGACGCATGCAGCACCGGCTGATTGGTGGCGACATTTACGATCTCGTACTCGACCTTCGCCGACGGCTTCTTGGTCTTGTCGTCTGCCTGAAGATTATAAACCTGCATCCAGAGATTCAACCGTTGATCTCGTTTGAAAGTTGCGGGCTGACCGCCGGAAGGCTCTAGGTGCGGATAGGCAAACTTGGTCTGGCCGATCACGAAGTTGCCTGAGCCAACGTTCTTGGCGGGCACCTTCTCCATGTGGTCGGCGAGGATCATGGTGGAAGACGCCAGCTTGTCCTCGTTGAAATCGGGCACCATTACCCCGTGGCTCCAGGTACCAACTCGATCACCGTTGACGTCCTTGACTACGACATCGAAACGGTAGCGGCCGGGACGCAACGGCAATGCCTTCCAGTAGAGCTTCGACTGGGCCTGCGTCTTTTCCAGCAACTCGGTGGGCACATCGACCTGAACCGTATCTTCGAAGGTCTGCGCGATCTTACCGGTCAGGCCTGTGACGCGACCAAAGATGTTCACGGTACCACGCTGCACGCCGTCTTTGTTGACGAAGGTAATGTCCTTGTTCTTGACCTGAATGGTGACCGGAACGAGAACCGTGTCGCTGGTGACCTTTACGAAATCGGTACGGATATCGAAAGGCATCAGGTTGACGTTGATCTTGTGGCTAACGACTTCTTCCAAGTCCTTGAACTTGACCTTGGGAGCCTGATTCAACAAGGCCCACTGTTCGAGCTTGTCGAACTGTTTGGTGGTGTCCATGCCAGAGTTCGGACCCATGTTGCTGTTAGTGATGCCGGCGATTCGATCAGCCTTGCTCATCATGCCCATCTGTTCGTACATGGTGAGACCAGCGCCCGGAACGTGCAGCAGAGCGTCTTTCTCATTGGGATCGATGGTCATGTGGTAGTCGCCGCACATGCAAGTGTCAACGAACTCGATCTGCACTTCCTGACCGTGCGAACCCAATCCTTCGATGTAGCGGTAACGCCAGGTTTCAAACGGATAGGTTGAGGTTTCGCCGCCGCCTTCTTCGATCGGACGTTGGTATTGTCCACCGGAAGGATGCGCGTCGATTTCGTCAGGCGGACCGAAGACGATGTAGATGCGGCCGCGGTCGGTCATCCAGCCTGGCTTGCCGGCAGCGAAGTGCTCGTTAGAATAGGCGATGCGGCGATAGTGCTCTTCCTTGTACTCGTTTTCCGGGGTGTCCGGCGTGGGATCGCGGCGCAACCAAAACTGCTCGATGAACTGATCGCGCTCTTCGTCGTTTGACAACTGCTTGAAGGCACTCAACTCTTCCGGCGTGATGATCCAGCGCACGTCCTCGTTGAGCCAGTGCTTGTAGGTCTGACCTAATTCTTGTTTCAGCGCCTTGGCATTGGCTTTCTTCTGCTTCTCCGACAGAGGGCGCTTCAATGGGTCGCTTTGATCGCCGTTCGATGCGGCCGGAGCATCGGTTGGTTTGGAAGCGCCCGGGGCATTGGCAGGTTTTGAACCGGCGGAGGCGTCGGTAGCTTTCGATGAACTTTCAGCAGCCGGTTTGGCTGCGTTCTGACTGCTTACATTCTGATCAACAACGGCAGGAGCGGCCTGAGTGGCAGCACCAGGAGCAGACGACTGCGCCAGGGCCGACGCAGCGAGGAAAAGCGTGAGAATCGACCAAAATAGCAGGCGGGAAACACTCAACTTCATGTAAGAGAACGGACTCCTGACGAAGCACTTTGGACTCTCAAATTGTATGTTGCGGAAGCGGTTAAAGCAACATTTCACAGCAACCCCCGAGCAGACTGGGTTCCCCGGCCCAAACCTAGGGAATTCAACCCGCTTGCGGCAGGAAAGTCGCCTGAAGGGAGCAGTTTTAAGAGTAAGGACCCATCCTGGGCATGGACACCCCGGATGGGGCCATTCATGCCCGGCCCCACTATCCCAAAACTGCTACATATCCCAAAGGATGGAACATGTGGGCCACACCAACCACAATATCGATTTTCATGGGGCGAACTGCGGCTATAATGAAGGTATTCGGCAGTTTCCCCGAATCCTTTCCGCGAACGAGTCCAGAGCAGGTCGTCCGAACCGGTGCGCGTGAAGTCATGTCCAGGCTAAGTTTGCGTTCTGAGGAAACCTTCTGCCGACGCGTTTCGTAAATAACTTACAGATTCAAGTACAGATAATTGTGAGTTACGTCCAATTGAGGAACGGATGAAAAACTGGAAGAAAGTTGCGTTGATTGCCGGTGTGGTGGTCGCGCTGCTCGCCATCGTAGGATTCACGGTTACCCAAAGTCGCAAGGGCGTGGTGACAGTACAGACCGGTAAGGTCGTGCGGGAAGACCTGACATCAGTGGTAACCGCGTCGGGAGAGATCAAGCCCAAGCTTTACGTGAATATCGGCGCCAACGCATTCGGCAAGATCACGAAGCTGTACGTCAAAGAGGGCGACCGGGTGAAGCAGGGCGAGATGCTGGCCACGATCGAAAATGTCCAGCCGGCGGCTGACGTTTCGGCCAGCCAAGCGGGGCTGAACGTTGCGCAAACCGACTATGTCGCAGCCCAGGCTGCAGTAAATACGGCGACCGCCGATCAACACCAGGCTGAGGCCGAATATGAGCGAGCGAAACTGGATTATGACCGCGCTGAAGCGCTGTATCAAGCGCAACTGATTGCCAAATCTGATTACGACGTCAAGAAGGCGGCCTACGGGACGACTTTCGCGCAATTGAACCAGGCCAAGGCAAAACTGGCACAGGCCAAGGCACAAATGGATTCCTCAAAGCGCCGCATTGACCAGAACCAGGCCAACCTGCTCCATGCCACTGACGTCTTGAGCAAGACGGAATACCGTGCGCCGTTCGATGGTGTCATTACCAATTTGCCGGTGCGCGAAGGTGAGACGGTGGTGATCGGGATTCAGAATGCTCCGGGAAGCACACTGATGACCATCGCCGATACGTCGGTGATAACCGCTGAAGTGAAGGTAGACGAGACCGACATCGTAAACGTGAAGATGGGGCAGGCCGCGGACGTCACGATCGATGCCATCCCAAAGCAGCATTTCAAAGGTAGGGTGACGGAGATCGGGAACAATGCCATTCTGCGATCCACCGGCGTTTCGACCGCGCAAACAACTTCGAGCAGCCAGGAGGCCAAGGACTTCAAGGTGGTGGTGACGATCCAGGATCCTCCGCCAAACCTGCTACCGGGGCTGTCGACGACAGCAAGGATCACCACTGCGCAGAGGAGCAATTCGCTGGCGATACCGATCCAGGCGCTGACGATCCGGCAGCGTGGTGAGCTGGCGCCGGAGAAAAAGTCGAGAATCGCGGAAGTACAGGCGGCGACGCTGACCAAAGGGAACCCGAAGGAAGAATTGCAGGGAGTGTTCGTCCTGCAACAGAACAAAAAAGAGGCGGTTTTCGTACCAGTAACGACGGGAATAAGCGGCACAACCGACATCGAAGTGACTGATGGTCTGAAAGAAGGCGAGGAGATTGTGACGGGTAGCTATAAAGTTTTGCGTACCCTACGGAACGGCGCGAGCGTGAAGATCGATAATTCGACGGGCACGAAGAAGGAAGAATCCTAGGACCGAGACGGCCGGCCTACCGGCAGGAAGGTGCAGGAAGCAGCCGCAATGAGCGATGCCAATCAGCCACCGATCGAGGAGACCAAAAGG
The DNA here is from genome assembly GCA_035638375.1 of Binatia bacterium. Taxonomy (GTDB): domain Bacteria; phylum Acidobacteriota; class Terriglobia; order Terriglobales; family Acidobacteriaceae; genus DASRAA01. The sequence goes on from DASRAA010000157.1 coordinate 7,637, forward strand.
ATGGCAACCGAACTGGTAAATCTTGGCGAGCCAATTCTGGACTCGCCTCCGGATTCTTGCATCATCTGCACGGAGGACCTGTGGAAGACCTACGACATGGGTTCGGAACAGCAGGTGCATGCACTGCGTGGCGTGAACGTACGCATTCAGCGCAATGAGTACGTTGCCATCATGGGGCCGTCGGGTTCGGGGAAATCGACGCTAATGAACCTCATTGGCTGCCTGGATACTCCCAGCCAAGGCAAGTACTGGCTGAACGGGCAGCTCGTCAGCGAGCTGGACGATGACGAGCTGGCGCGGATCCGGAACAAGGAGATAGGCTTCGTCTTTCAGACCTTCAACCTGCTGGCGCGGGCAACGTCGCTGCACAACGTGGAGCTGCCGCTGATCTATGCAGGTATGCCGTCGGCAGAGCGCATCGAGCGCGCGAAAGAGGCACTGACATCGGTAGGCATGGAATCGCGCATGAATCACAAGCCGAACGAGCTGTCAGGCGGCCAGCGGCAGCGTGTTGCGATCGCGCGGGCGCTGGTGAATAATCCGTCAATTATTCTTGCCGACGAGCCGACCGGAAACCTGGATTCGCAAACCGGGGTGGAAATCATGGCCCTGTTCGATAGTCTGCATCGCGAGGGAAATACCATCGTGCTGGTCACGCACGAGCACGACATTGCCGAGTATGCGCACCGCATTATTCACATCAAGGACGGCAAGGTCTTTAGCGATCAGCGGACGGCGCGAGCCTAGAAGCAAAGAAATATTCTGGAACTGCCCGGCAGCCTGCCGGGCAATTTTTTTGTGACGCTGGAATTGGTTATTCTGCAAGGGTTGAGGTCGGCATGGCGTTCTTACGGTTGCGGTTCGTCTTTATGGTGGGCTGTTTGTTGGCGGGAATGTGCGGGGGTGAGCTTTGGGCACAAATGGGTGTGCCGCTCAACCGATCCGATCCGGCCCTGGAACCGGCGACTGTGCGCGAGTTGGTGGCGCGCTATTGCCGGATGGATTATTCCGGCGCGCGGCTGAATCCTAACGACTGGCCGAAGCTGCAGCCACTTGTGACGTGGCACGAGAATCCGGATTTCACGCTGTTCATGGTGACGTCGCGATTTGATGTGAGCGCGGAACTGGATTCGGAGCACGGCAAGTATGGCGTGACCGTCCACTATCGCTTGCTTGGCAAGTACGACCTCGCCGAGGGGTATTCGCAGGAATCGGCCAACCAGGTTCAGAATGTGCGGTTCACCGTAGCCGAGGTCAACGGGGAGTGGAGGATCACCGACGCTGATCCCAACTTTCCGCACGTGTCGAAGACGGTCGCGGTGCAGTGGGTGAAACAGAAACTGGCTGCGACCAGCGATCCGGTGGCGAAGACCCTATACGAAAACGCGCTACAGCGGCTGCAGGGGCCGACCGCGGCGGCACCGGCTCAATGATCGACTAGAGCCATTTAGATTCTGTTAAACGAAATCAATAAGGGCAGTGTGGCGCCTCAGCGCCGCTTTATGCCGACGCTCCCTTAACTACCCGATACAGCAATCAAATCGCTCTAGCCAAACCTTGACCTCCACGTCGAGGTTGCGGGCCGCCAGCCTAGGAAGGATGAGCTAGTGCGTTATTCCCACCTGGGTTGCGCTGGCCGTGCCCACCGGCGTAGCGGAAGTTTTCACGGTGAAGTAGTCGTGATCGTAGAGGTTGCGGTAGAAGTGACCTGCCAGCTCCGCTGCCTTGGGGCCAAAGGTTGGGCGGCCACCCTGCAAAAAGATCACGGTGACGATGCGTCCGTGCTCGGTGTTGGCGTAGGAAGCGAACCATCCGTAGCGCGTGCCGTTTTTGGAGCAGGTTCCGGTCTTGCCGAGGATGGGTTCCTCAATAAAGCTTGTGCGCAAGTAACGGGCGGTGCCGTACTCGACGGCGCCGGACAGGCCATCTGTCATTTCGGGGATGGCTGAAGCGATATCGAGCTGGCGCTTCACCTTCGGGGTAAAGTTGGCGATGTCGTCGGGTGAAGTCGGGTGCTGGAGATAATACAGCGTGCCGCCGTTGGCGATGGCAGCCATCAGCGCGCCGAGTTGCAGGGGCGTGAGCGAGATGCTCTCGCCAAAGGAGCACATTTTGCCGATGCCGCCCAACTTTGGGCTTAATTCGACGGATGGAAATGTGCCGAGGTGCTCACCGGGTATCTGCCAGCCGGCTAGCTCTCCCAGACCATACTCATGGGCGTAATAGCTGACCTTCTCGAAGCCGAGCTTCTGTCCTACCGCTGCAAAGTACGCGTTATTGGAGTGAGCCAGCGCAGTGGTGAGATCCATGCTGTAGTACTTGCCGAGCTTGATCTCTGTGTCCTTCGTAATGATGTTCTCGCTAAGCGCGGCGAGAGCCACGGCAACTTTGATGGTGGAGCAAGGCTGCGCTCCAGCCGAGAGCGCAAGTCGCTGGTTGACCATGGCGAGGAGACGTCCACTGTCGGGGTCGATGGAAACCACAGTGCCGTTCATGTTGCCGAGGGCATCCAGGGCCGCAGCACGAACGATCAGATCTTCGCCGGCGGTGATGTCGCCGTCGGCCTGATCGGCGGCGAAGGAGTGACCTGAGAAGCGTTCGTAATAGTGCTTCTTCGCTTTGGCCGGGCTACGAGTGCTGTGCCTGGAGCGCGCCATTTTCTTCTGCGTGGACGGGCTCTCGGTTACATGGTGGGACTTGGAGTGGGGCTTTTTCGGCGGAGCTATAGTGGCCGCAGCGAGGAAGTTCGGCAGCAGCGTTGTTGCCAGAGAAAGTAATAGCCCGAAAGTGCCCCAGCGATACTTCATGAAGACCCCAAAGTCCCGAAATTCTGTCCCAATCCGATGCCGTAACCCCCAGATGCGGGAAAGCAGGTGAACCCGCACCGGCATCGGGAGTTGCACAGTTCATTACTTACCACAGAAAGTACCCGTTGTCTGCGTGACAAAGGTGGTACAAGGCGTTTTGTTGAGTTGCGGGCCGGGCGGCCGTGTTTGTCATTTTGGAATGGAACAATGCCCATCAGGGTTGCGTTTTCGCCTTTGGGCGCAGCGAAACCTTTACCAGGATGCGGGGTTTTGGACGGGCAACAACCCTGAGATAGTCGTAAAGAACGACTGGCCCTCCGCTTTTTCGCCGGAGGGCTTTTTTCTTGTGCCAAATACTATTGCACGTTGGCGGCGGGGTCCTGGCTGCGCGAATAGATGTAGTCGTCGATGACCTGTTGCAGCTTGCCCTGGGCGCGCAGGATGTACTCGATGGCATCCCGCACCGCGCCCTTCCCACCTTCGTGTTCGGTCACATAGTGAGCTTCGAGCAGCACTTCGGGCCGCGAGTTCTTCACGCCAATGGCCAGTCCGCAGAGGCGCATGACGGGCAGGTCGATGATGTCGTCGCCGACATAGGCGATTTGCTCCGGCCTCAGATGCTCTCTTTCGAGAATTTCATTGAATGCGGAGACCTTGTCCTGTCGGCCCTGGTAAACGTGCTCGATGCGAAGGTCGCGGGCGCGAAGGGCAACAGTCTCCGAGATGCGCTTGGTGATGATGGCTGCTTTGAGCCCACCGAGGCGAGCCAGCGAGAATCCTGTACCGTCGTGGGCGTTAAAGCCCTTGGCCTCGAGCATTGTGGAGCCGGAAATACCGAAGCCCACCTTGTCAGCCATTCTGTCCCGATGTTCCTGGGTAGAGGAGCCAGACGACCCACCGGCTGCAGGAAAGAGGAAGATGGTGCCATCGGTCATGACTCCGTCAACATCGAAGATGATGAGCTTGATTTTGCGGGCACGTTCTTCGGACATGGGGAAATCTTAGCAACTGGCAACTAGCAGCAACTAGCAATTAGCTTAGTTCACAACCAGGCACAGAGGAAACTAGCCATTCGGACCCAGAAAATGGGTTTTTCTCTGAGTCACTGTTCTCAGCCGCGGGGTGTGGGGAGAAGAATTGGCGAAAGTCAGAAAACGGGCTAGAATGGCGAAACATGCTCCCTGCTACGGAAATTCCGGTGTCGCTCTCGTGGGCACATCCGCTGGTGGCGGGGTGGTTCTTGGGTCGGTTTGGTTCGCCCACGGAGCCGCAGGAGCAGGGCTGGCCGGAGATTCTCGCTGGGAGAACCACGCTGATTTCGGCGCCGACCGGATCGGGCAAGACGCTGGCAGCGTTCTTCATCTGCATTGACCGGCTGGTGCGGAAGGCGTTGGACGGCACGTTGCTCAACCGCACGGAAGTTCTTTATGTCTCGCCGCTGAAGGCGCTGGGCAACGATATCCAAAAGAACCTGGAAGGACCACTGAACGAGATTCTTGCACTGGCGGCCGAGCGCGGCCTGCTGATGCCGGAGATTAGAACCGCCGTGCGTACGGGCGACACGCTGGCTCACGAGCGTCGTGAGATGCTGAAGCGACCGCCGCACATCCTGGTGACGACGCCGGAGTCGCTCTACATTTTGCTGACCGCCGAGAAGAGCCGGGCGATTCTACGCGATGTGCAGACGGTGGTTGTGGACGAGATTCATGCCGTCGCGGACGACAAGCGCGGTGCCCACCTGGCGCTATCACTGGAACGGCTCGACCGATTAGCGGGACATCCAACGCGGATAGGGTTGTCGGCGACACAAAAGCCGATTGAGCTGGTAGCACATTTTCTGACCGGCTCGCGGCCGGCTCCGGCAATCGTGAACATCGGACATCGACGCAAGCTTGATCTTGCGGTGGAGGTTCCCGCCTCCGAACTTGGCCCGGTGGCCAGCAACGAGATGTGGGGCGAGATCTATGACCGCATTGCCACGCTGGCGCTGGAGCATCGCTCGACACTGGTGTTCGTCAACACGCGACGCTTGGCCGAGCGAGTTGCCTTGCACCTGAGCGAGCGCATTGGCGAAGAACTGGTGGCTACGCATCACGGCAGCCTGGCTCGGAAGCTGCGCCTGGCTGCGGAACGCAAACTGAAGAACGGCGACATACGGGTGCTGGTGGCGACAGCGTCGCTGGAGTTGGGCATCGATATCGGCAATGTCGATCTGGTGTGCCAGATCAATTCGCCCCGCGCAATTGCTGTGGCCTTGCAACGCATTGGGCGCGCGGGACACTGGCGCGGTGCA
>DASRAA010000158.1:0-3081 GCA_035638375.1 Binatia bacterium
AAAAGCCGCCAACACGAGAGCAAAAGCTATGACAACCGCAACAAAAACCGTTCGAAAGGACACGATTCGCCCTCAATATAGATCTGAATAAGTCCAATACCTAGTTCTCAGGCTGAGGATGTGGCGCTAATCTGCAGTTGGAATTCAAACAAAGGAGGACGGCAGTTGCAAGCAGCTTTTGATGGTGAGCAGGATTCACCGGATGTGGTGCAGGTATGACACCAGCATCATGGCTCCCACTCGGCACACCAGGAGTGTCGCACCCAGCAGCAGGGCAATTCTAAAAAGGAAACGCTCAAACGAATTCAGCGGCAACCTGGAGGAGCCCATCGAAGCACCCTAAGAGTAGCCTAGGCACCGTCCAAACACTTTGCAGTGAATTCAATCACCCGCTTGTGTGACTTCGACGGCCCCAAACTTGTTGATCTCGGGAGGTCATGAATAGTACGCCCGCAATGTCGTTGTAAACAGGGCCATAGCACTCACAACTCGATATCTGTTCACATCACGAGTGACGGCGTGCAAGGAGACTGGCTCGCGTGAAGCCGGCGTCACCTCAACTTGACGTAGACGGTGGCCCGGTTCAGCGTGGCTTCATCAGCAATCTCCTGAATGGAGATGTCGTTGAACTCCCTTTCGAGTCAATCAATTCGCTAGAGCCTCCATCACTTTGTGCGCTTATTCGAGGCGACTCGCAACGCTGGTCGCGCGTCGGTCAAACAGCCCGTCGTAGCCAAACTCCTGGTAATGTTCCCGAATCCGGCGCAAATGCCGATCGCTAAAACCCAGAATTCGGCCGCCTGGAACCACGTAATCATCCGCGCCATCGCCCGCAACAGCACCTCTTGTATCTTCATCGTCCGCTCCATAGCGGCCTTCGAGTAACCAACCATGCCTTCGATGGTCTCTTACTCTCACCGCCTGCAAAGCGGACATATCACGTGCTAATTAGACCGGACATTTGATGTGCTAACGACAGGAACTTCAGGTTAGGTTGGTCAAGTCGGTCAATAGCTGTTAACCTCTCAAAAACCTGATGACAACACAGGATTTGGTCGAGCGGCTAACACAGCACAAAGCCCTCGGTGCGGCGCCCCGGGAGGAACTGGTGTGGCTGGCCACACACGGCACCCTTCGGCATCTGAACTCGGGCGACGTCCTGACGCCCAAGGGCATGCCGGTCGCAGGCTTGTTCGTTTTACTCTCGGGTCGTATCGCGATCTTTGTGGATCGCGGCGCCGGTTTGAACAAGATCATGGAATGGCGTGAAGGCGACGTTACAGGCATGTTGCCGTACTCTCGCCTGGTCAGCCCGCCGGGCGATTCAGCCGCCCAGGAACCGACGGAAATCCTCGCAGTGGCTCGCGAGCTGATGCCCGACATCATCCGCGAGTGCCATGAGGTCACGTCTATCCTCGTCCGCATTATGGTTGATCGCGCGCGTGCTTTTACTTCCAGCGGCTTGCACGACGAGAAGATGGTTTCCCTAGGTAAATTGTCGGCCGGATTGGCACACGAACTGAACAACCCTGCTTCGGCAATCGAGCGCTGCGCTGCTCTCCTCGAAGACCGACTGGAAGAAGCCGAAGAGGCGACGAGAGCCCTCAGTGCAGCCCGACTGTCGGATGCACAGCTCGCCGCCGTCGATGCCGTTCGCACATCGTGCCTCTCCAAGCGCGTGCAGGGCGTACGCTCTCCCATCGAGCAGGCCGAACGGGAAGAGGCGCTTGCCGACTGGCTTGCCGATCATGGCTGTAACATTGACGCCGCCGAAGCGCTGGCGGAGACGCCGATAACCGTTGTGTCGCTCGACTCCATCGCCCACTCTGTTGAGGGCCCGGCGCTGAGCGCCGTACTCAGCTGGGCAGCCGCTGGATGTTCCGTCCGCAACCTCGCGTCCGAAATTCAGGAAGCCGCGCTGCGAATCTCCGGGTTGGTGGTGGCAATTAAAGGATTCACCCACATGGACCAAGCGATGGTCGCAGAACCGCTAGACCTCGAGGTGAGTTTAAGCAACACCATCGCCGTGCTTAGGTCTAAGGCGCGGGCAAAATCCGTTGCGGTAGAGATTGCGGTCGATCCCAACCTTCCGCGTGTACGCGGGTTCATTGGCGAACTGAACCAGGTGTGGGCGAACCTTATCGACAATGCGCTGGATGCCGTTCCAGAATCGGGCCGCATTGACATTACGGCACATCGCGAGCGGCACAGTGTCGTTGTCAGCGTCATCGACAATGGCAGTGGTATTCCCGCGGAGGTTCGTGACCGTATCTTCGAGCCCTTCTTCACCACGAAGCCGATGGGACAAGGCACAGGACTGGGGCTGGACATCGTTCGGCGCCTCATCCGGCACAACGAGGCGGAAATCTCTGTGGAATCCGAACCCGGACGCACGGAATTTCGTGTGGTCTTGCCCCTCGCCGACCCTGATGCTACCTCAGGAGCGCAATGAACAAGCCCGTTCTGCTTGTGGTGGACGATGATCCTCAAGTTCTGGCAGCGGTGCGACGCGACCTCCGCTCACGCTACCGTGAACACTACACCGTCATGAGCGCATCCTCTGGACAGGAGGCCTTGGACACGGCCCGGGAGTTGAAAAGCCGCGGGGATTCACTGTCCATGATTATCAGCGACCAGCGCATGCCTGGAATGCCGGGTAGCGAAGTTCTGGCTCGGTCGCGAGAGTTCTATCCGCTGGCGCGGCGTGTCTTGCTCACAGCGTACTCCGACATTGAAGCTGCCGTGAAAGCCATCAACGAAGCGCATCTCGACTACTATCTGTCAAAACCGTGGGATCCGCCTGAGGAGCGTCTGTTCCCCGCGATTGACGATTTGCTCGATGCCTGGCAGGTGGAGTGTTTGCCCGAGGCCAAAGGGTTGCGCATGGTGGGCCATCAATGGTCGCCGCGCTCGCACACGATCAAGGACTTTCTGGCCAGTAACCTCATTCCTTATCGCTGGCTGGACATCAACCGAGACGCCGAAGCGCTCACCCTGTTGGATGCGGCCGGTGTCAATGCTGACGAGCTGCCGGCACTGTTCTTCGACGATGGCTCTCCGGTTCTGCGCAATCCCGAGCCG
>DASRAA010000159.1:0-42243 GCA_035638375.1 Binatia bacterium
GTCCTACCATCGTGCGCAGTGGACCAAGGCGCAGCTTGTCAAGCGTGGGGTCGATGCATCGCGCGTTGAATACGCCACCGGCTGGGGCAAGCTCTATCAGACCTGCGAGCGGCAAGACGAAAAGTGCTTCCAGGAGAACCGTCGCGTGGACGTCGTCACGCCTGAATCCATGATGTTTCACTGGGCGCAGTAGAGCTAGTTAGAAGCCAGTTGGTTAGGAGGCAGATCGCAGATAGGCGGTCTGCCTTGCTGTTTGCGCTCAGGATTGCCGTAACATTTAACTCTTTGTAGAAGCGAGGAGGCGCCTTTCGGCGTCCATAGTTCAGTGTTCTGTATAGTGATGCGCTTTAGCGCCTGAGTTAAATGCATTTTGACCTACCTCAGCGACTAAAGCCGGACGTGAAACCGAGGAGAGGAAATGCCCCGCTGAGTGAAGCAGAGTTCCACCCATTGGAGCAAAATCGAGATTCCTTTTTCGACGAGAGTGCTCCAAACCCGCCTACTTGCCGATCGCCTTCCACTGGAACTGGATCACATCGCCAAAGTGGCGCATCACATATTGAGGATCGTGGCGTCCCGAATAGATGTGAAATTCGTTGGGCACGCCGCGCGAGTCAAGCAGTTGATGCAGCTTTTCCCCGCCTTGCTCGAAGCCGTAGTCATCATTGTTGCCCACGTCGAAATAGATGCGCAGGTGCTTTAGCTGGGCAGCCGGGGTGGTGCGGGCGTAGTAGAAAACGTTATTGCGCTCGAAGTAAGCCCGGTTGAAAGGGTTGCCAAACACATCCCCCATCATCGAGCCCGGTGATCCCGCTCCACCACCCATTGAGAAATTGGCTGGAATTTCCGCAATGAGGGCCGGCATCTGCGCACTCACTGCAGTGAACTGTTGCGGATACTTGAAAGCCAGATGCAATGCGCCGAAGCCACCCATTGAGACTCCGGTTATTCCGCGATGGCCCACTGAGGCATCTGCCCGATACTTCTTCTCCATCTGCGGCATGAACTCGTGCAGCAGGAAATCTTCGTAGCGAATTTTGCCGTCGGCAGCGTTGAGAAAGAAAGTATGTCCGGCACCGGGAGCCAGGATCACGAATTCCCCTACCTTGCCCGTGCGTCGCAGATCCTCAATGAGGTCCCAGCCGCCGGTGTTCAGCAGTGACTGTTCGTTGTCGCCAAGGCCGTGCAGGTAATACAGAACGGGATAGTGCTTCGATTTATCGGTATCGAAGCTCGCCGGCAAGTACGCGCAATAGCGGACATTCCGGCTGAGGATGGTAGATGGGAAAGTTGCGCACTCGGCACGGCCCTGGGCATGGGCAATGGGAGCAAACGTGAATGCGAGTAGTCCAACCAGCAGGCCGACGCACACTTGTAAGAAAGGGGGCCTAAGTCTCATCACTCATACTTTAGCGTCTGCACCGGATCGAGACGCGCCGCCCGGCTTGCAGGATAGAGTCCTGCCACCAAGCTCACCACGATCGAGAACACGATGGCCGCACCGACCAGCCAAAGCGGCATAATCCAAACCGGTTCAGCTGGCAGTTGTCGGCGATGCAGATAGACTGCTGTACCGAAATTGATGGCCTTGCCGATTCCTAAGCCCAGAACAATGCCTAGAAGTCCGCCAAGAAATCCCATGGTGCCTGCTTCGGTGAAAAACAGCTTCTTTACATCCTGGTCGCTGGCGCCTATGGCCTTCATCACTCCTATTTCGCGGCGGCGCTCCAGCACCGCCATGACCAGCGTGTTGATGATGGCCAGCGTTGCCACCGCCAGGGCGAGCGAACCGAATATGCCCAGAAACAGATCCAGAACGGTGAAAAAGCGGCGCAAGCTTTTGGTGGCGTCAAGCACGGAGAACGTACGGAAGTTCATCTGATTGATCGCATCCTGCACGCCTTGTACTTTGGCGGGGTCTTTCACGCGAACGGTAAGCGTCATGTACGTCTTGCCGCTGGCGCCGCGAAGCGAACTGCGCATATCGCTGAACTGCGCCATGTTTAAGCGCTCGGTGGTTTTCACGGGCAAGAAGATACGTCCACGTGAGACGGTTCGCATGCCTCCATAGGGCTCCTGATCAATGATGCCGACGACACGAAGCGGCTGCTGTTTGCGCACGACGGAGAATCCGTAGTCGTCACCGCTACTGCCGGCGCTGTTTCCGCCTACGACAGGAGCTTGCTCGCCTTGCTCCTGCGCCAGTGCCTGCCGCTCGCCGTAGCGCAGCATGATCTGTTTACCAATCAAGCTGGTCGGATTTTTGGACTCGAGTTCCTTAGCAAAATCCATCAGCAGGATGGCTTCATCGGCGTTGTCGTTAGAGAAGAACTTGCCTTTCATGTTGTCGAAGGCTTCGTTCTCGCGCGCCGACATGGGTAGCCCAGTCACGAACCCGAAGTGGGTTTCGCCGTTCTCGATCACCTCACCCATCACGCGAATTTCAGGTTCGACTTCGGTAACGTTGGCTAGCTGCGTGATTTTGGTGCGAGCCGCTTCGTCCAGCACTGGCGCCTGCTCCGGATGCGGCGTCTTGGCGTCGTCTTGACGATCGAACCCACGAAAATCCTGGCGCGAGCTTACGAATACGGTGTCGAATAGGCCCGATCCTGCCAGACGACGCGTGGCCAATTGTTGCAAGCCAACACCGAGCGAGAGCATGGCAACCAACGACGCCACGCCGACTGAGATACCAATCGTAGTAAGACCATTGCGCAGCTTCGACTGCCGAAGATTGCGAACTGCAAGGTCGAGAAGGTCGTAGCCGGTCATGCCCGCACCTCCTCGCTCACCAGTTTGCCGTCGGCCAGAAAGATAAAGCGCTGAGCAAAACGTTCAGCCAGGAGGCGTTCGTGCGTCACCATGATGACCGTCATGCCCATCGAGAGACTGATGTCGCGAATCAGGTTGAGAATGTCTTCCCCCGTGCGGCTGTCGAGGTTACCCGTAGGCTCATCCGCCAGGAGCAGCCGAGGACGGTTCACCAGTGCTCGCGCCAGCGACACTCGCTGCTGCTCTCCACCGGAAAGCTGCGACGGCCGATGGTCGAGCCGCTTGCCCAAACCCACACGCTCCAGGGACTCGCGGCTGCGCTGCGCACGTTCGTCGCGATCCACCTCGGCAAAACGCATGGGCAGCTCAACGTTCTCCGTAATAGTCATCGACGGAATGAGATGGAATGCCTGAAACACCATTCCAACATCATTACGGCGATAGCGAGCCAGCTCCTCCGAGGTCATTTTCGCCAGATCGCGGTTATGTACGAGCACCGAGCCGGATGTGGGACGGTCAAGACCGGCGATCAGATTCAGCAAAGTTGATTTGCCCGAGCCCGACTGGCCCAACAGCGCCACGAACTCGCCGGGTTCGATGCCAAGGGAAACGCCGTCCACGGCGCGAATCAGGCTGTCGCCCATCGGATAGAAACGGGTGACGTTCTGTGTCTGCACAGCAGGGTGCGTAGTGGAACTCATTGCTTTATTGGATGCTTCGCTCATAGCAGCGGCGCATCACTCACCCATGGGATACGAGAATGGGTTCCAGTTAGCTCCCCGATCTGTGTAACGATTTGTAAATTCAGGCCTAATGCGGGCCCGCAGCCGAAATCCGAAGCGAGGTCGCCCGGGTGGGGGCGATCGAGTCGAACGACCTACAGTTCCCCGCCCTCACAGATCCGTGAGAGCGTTTCAATCTCACTTTTCCACGGATTTCTGCACCTCAACGACGACCTCGTGCACAGCTTCCACTACGCCTCCAGGGGCCTGTTGTGGAATCCCGTGATCACTTCCGTCAACCACGATTTGTTTGCCTCTGGTCGAAAGACGGGCGAGTTCGGCTTGCAGCTGATAAACCCAGATATCGTGAAAAGCTGCGGCTTGCTGCGCGGCGACAGGATCGTCCGGCTTCCCGTATCGTCCTGCGGTGAGAACCACGAGCGGGCGATCACCCAAACTCCCCGAGTTCCGTGCCGCCCCATCCAATTCAGGATTGCCGCTACCTTTTTCGGGCAAGATTGAGCCGCCGGCCCTGGCCGCGCATTCTTGCGCAGTCTCCGTTTCAAACGCTTCGACTCGCTGATTGTGCATGACGTGCATTGCTGCTGCATTCTGCTGTGACGAAACGGGAGGTGGTGTTTCTGCCGACAGCTTGATCATGAGCAACCGCACCAAGCCAAACCTTTCCGCAATTGGTACCGCAGCGCACAGCAGCCTGCGAACAAATATGGGGACCTGGTGGATGCGGGAGCGCAAGAAAGGCGGCTCATCTTGATCGGGATGCGTCGAATCGACAAGCACGACGCCGGCCACCTCCGATGGATATTGAGCCGCAAAGACGCGCACGTACTCTCCCCCAATGGAGTGGCCAACCAGGACGTAAGGACCCTCTAGCGGAGCTCGCCGCAGGAGTTCATGTAAATCGTGCACAACGGAAGCGCTGCTGCGGGCAATGGGCGCAGGGTCGCTCCATCCTTCCCCAGCACGGTCATACCAGCACACTGTCGTGAACTGAGCGATACCCGACTGCACTGTCTTCCAGCCATAGCCGCCGTGACCGCCGCCGCCGGCTTCGAGGATTACGGCTGGAGCGCCTGCCCCGGCACAGTCGATATTGAGGGTACGGCCGCCGATATCGACCGCCCGACCCACTCTGAATCGGTGCTGACTGTCCTGCCAATGACCGATCTGTTCATAGCTGACGCCTAGCGTGGCGAGCAGAGTGAGTGCGAACCCTGATATGAGAAGGCGCCGCCACCAGCCTCCCACTGACGGGCTCATGCTCGCTCACCTCCGTGCCACGAGCGTGACAGTCTTACCGCTCCACCGCCAGCCCCACGGCATTCCCGCCGCCCAGGCAGAGCGCCGCAATGCCCTTATGCACGTCGCGCCGGACCATCTCGTACAGCAGCGTGGTGAGGATGCGCGCTCCGGTGGCGCCGATCGGATGTCCGAGCGCAACCGCGCCGCCGTTCACATTGACCTTGCTCAGGTCGAGTCCCAGCTCCCGGGTGACGGCAATGGCAGCAACAGAGAACGCTTCATTGATCTCGTACAGGTCGACGTCGTCGTTCTTCCAACCTGTTTTCTTCCAGAGCTGGCGAACGGTTTCTACCGGAGTCATCATCACCCAGGCAGGATCGAGCCCGCTGGTGGCCTGCGCTACGATTCGGGCCATCGGTTTCAATCCCAGTTCTTTCGCCTTGGACGCCGACATCAACACCACGGCAGCGCCACCATCGTTGACGCCCGGGGCATTCCCGGCGGTGACTGTTCCGTCTTTCTTGAATGCCGGTTTCAGGCTGCGCAGGACCTCAAGGCTAGTGTCTTCGCGAGGCGATTCGTCAATGCTGAAGAACTGCGGAGGCGCACCTTTCTTCTTCGCCGGCAATTCGACGGGAACAATCTGGTCTTTGAAGCGGCACTCTTTGATCGCCGAAACCGCCCTCCTGTGCGAGTTCAACGCGTATTCATCCTGCTCTTCGCGCGAGATTTTGTATTTCTCAGCAACGTTCTCGCCCGTAGTACCCATGTGGTAGTCGTTGTAAACGTCCCAGAGGCCATCGTGTACCACCGAGTCGATCAGCTTGCCATCGCCGAGCCGGTATCCCTTGCGTGCCTGGGGCAGCAGGTAGGGAGCGTTGGTCATACTCTCCATGCCGCCGGCTAACACAATGTCAGAGTTGCCGGTTTGAACAGCCTGCTGCCCGAGAGCGACGGCTTTCAGACCGGAGCCACACACCTTGTTGATGGTCATGGCAGCAACAGCCGAGGTCAGTCCTCCGCCCAGCGCGGCCTGCCGCGCCGGATTCTGACCCAGTCCAGCGCCAACCACGTTACCCATGATGCATTCCGAGACTTGCGCCGGATCGACGCCCGCGCGTTTCACAGCCTCTCGCACCACGATCGCGCCCAGTTGCGGCGCTGAGACTTCCGACAACGATCCCTGAAACCTGCCAATCGGCGTTCGCACGGCCGATACGATGACGACTTCTTCCATGAGAGCCATACTCTTGCTCCTGTCCACTAGATGCAAACCGAACATTATAAGATGGAGTCAGGTTGCTGCCCGACTCATCCGACCGCACCTTGACCGCCTCGCAGATTCGCCAGACCGGCCGCTTGATCGCTCCCCTGTGGCACACCGCCATGGTCTTGTTCGTGGTGATGGGGGCCTCGCTGGGAGGAGCGCGCGGCATTCACCCGGCCGCCGGCCACCACAAGCTGCGGCAGTATTTATGGACCATGGGCTGGGAGTGGCTGCTCACCGGCTTCGTCTACCTGGGCGTGCGCAAACGAACTTCTCTGCGCGAGCTGATCGGCGGGCGCTGGAGCGATGTTGAGGCGTTTCTCAAAGACGTGATTGTCGCCGCGGGTTTCTGGTTGGTGTCGATGACGGTGCTCGGCGCGGGAGCGAAGCTCATGCATCTCGACGCGGGAGGCAAGATTGACAGTCTGCGCCATCAACTTGGATTTCTGGTACCCTCCACCAGGCTCGAGCTGCTGGTTTGGTGCTGCCTCAGCATCACGGCCGGTATTTGCGAAGAAATCATCTTCCGCGGTTACCTCCAGCGGCAGTTCGGCATCATGGCGCGCTCGACGCTCGCCGGAGTTATCGCCTCGGCAATCGTCTTCGGCGCAGCCCACGGGTACGAAGGCAGCCAGCGCATGCTGCTCATCGGCATCTTTGGCTTACTGTTCGGACTGCTGGCTTGGTGGCGCAAGAGCCTCCGTCCCGGGATAATCGCGCACGCCTGGCACGACGGACTGAGCGGAGCCCTCCTGCGCCTGCTGAAATAAAGTTCCCGGGACTCGAACGCAATCGTCACCAAAGCAAACCGGCCGATACCGCTTCGTTCCGCCCCAGCAACGAGCTTTTGCGCCGAAATTTCCGTCACCACACAAAAAAAATTCCGGCCCTCACCTTCTTACAATTTGACCGCTGCTGGCGCAGAACTGAAGTCCACGAATGCTCCTTTGCTTCGCACGATTTTTGCGAGTGTACGAATCGCCAGTGTTCATGCGGGTTTCACGCATGTGTTTTGAAGTGATTCGAAAATCTGCGATCGCACGCGGAAGAAAGCCGAAGTCGAATCGAAGATGAGCTAGGTTTGCGTCATCGAATTGCGCAACCGCCCGCGTTTTTTTTGCTTGACTATTCTTTTCGATGACTCTATACAAAGAACAAATTGCGATGATGTGATATCGCAATGGTTCCGTGTAAACGGAAAGGGAGAATAGAAACATGGCAACCAAGAAAAAGGCTAAACCCGCAAAGAAGGCCGCGAAGAAGAAAAAGAAGTAACTCTTCTTCAGGCCAAACACAAAGGGGACGCGCAAGCGTCCCCTAAGTTTTTCTGAATCACTCTGCTGCTCTATTTGTTCTTCGCCTGTATCGGCAATTGGGTCTCCACCTCAGGACAAATCCCGCGATATCCGCACCACGCGCAGTGACTCCCAGGCTTGGCTTCGAAATCGCCCGCCGCAATTCCCGCTGCTACGCTTACGATTTCGGTTTCAGTTTGCCGCAATTCCTCCGGCGAGCGCACGGACGTTACGGTGGTGTTGTCCTGCAGATTCTGAAAGACCAGCCGCTTGACCGGTTTCTCCTTGCCCATCGCCAGCGCATAGATCGAGAGTTGCAAACTCTCATCGGCAAACTCTTGAGACTTCGGCTTGCCGGTCTTGTAATCGACGATGACATAGCCATCGTCGTCCGCATCGACCCGATCGATGCGGCCAACGACCTTTGTCCCGCCGACATCGTGTTTGAACCAATGCTCCAGCATGGCGACTCTGCCCTGCGGCTTTGCGGCAGGCGACTCCAAGAACCTTCTTAGTTGTTCTTCGCCGTCGCGCTCGTACAGCCGCCGCTGGACCGGGTCTGCAATTTTCGCCTTGTGGAATTCCTGGAGGAAGAACTGTACGACTTCCTCGAACTGCATCGCACGGCCTTTGCTGACGCTGTCAAAATAAGCCAGCAACGCCAAGTGCATCGCCGAGCCAAATTGCGGATTGGCCGATGGCTCCTCCGGGAGCTTCCATTCCCACGACAGCTTGTAACTGAGCGGGCAACGCTTGTAGGTCTCGATCGCTCCGGCGCTCAGCTTCTTAGCCTTGGTCTGCTCTAATGGCGGCATGTACACCCACTCGATAATTCGCGCCGCCTCCTTCCTGCCGGCATGGATATCGAGTATGGATTGCTGCTCCGCGATGACAGCGAACGAAACAAATCCCGATCTGGCGCCACTCACCAACTCTCGCAAATACCCCGGTGGGGTTTTCTCTTTCCCGCTTCCCTTCCTTCCGCACAGGACCAACCGATCTTCCGCGCGGGTGACGGCAACATAAAACAGCCGCCGCTCCTCCTGGCAGTGGACTTCCTTGGGCGGATAGGGCTGTCGTGAATCGGGATCGCGCAATTCGTCAGGGAACTCCACCAGGTCCTCACGGTATTTCACCGGAAACCATGGTTTCGTCCCGCGCAGCACGAACACGACAGGAAACTCCAGTCCCTTGGCGGAGTGAACTGTCACGAGCTGAACCTGGTCCTCATGCTCCTG
Organism: Binatia bacterium; assembly: GCA_035638375.1. Taxonomy (GTDB): domain Bacteria; phylum Acidobacteriota; class Terriglobia; order Terriglobales; family Acidobacteriaceae; genus DASRAA01. Next base: position 8,558 of record DASRAA010000159.1, read on the forward strand.
TTCGAGATTGAGCTGCCCAACTTCCATTTGCAGCGGCGCCGGAGTGTCGTCACTATTGGCTTCCGGAGCGCAGAGGCTGCCCTCTGCCTCCAAAAACCACTCGAGGTACTGGAGAAACTCGTTCAACGTGCCGTCGCCGCAAACCTGCTTTGGCTTGCGGCCCCATGCCTGGACGAACTCGGTAAATGCCGCACTATGTGGTGAGGGGGTAATTCCAAAATATTTCTGCGCGATGCCGCACGCGGCCAGCGCTTTATTTTGCAAGCGCCGGACATCATGGCGGGCCTCAGCCAGTGCGGTCAGGACCTCTTCTCCGCCCGCTACTGTCTCGAGCACTGCTTCGAGATTCGGAGGTTCGTCGACCAGGGCCAGCCTATTACGCAGCTCTTCACCTCTGACGTTGAACTTTGGCAAAGCGGCCACGCGAAGCAAGGCTACCGGATCGTTTCCGACGATAGCCTGCACTCCCGCCAGCAGATCGCGCACATCCGGAGTGTCGAGCAGGTCAAGCCCGGTCACGTTGAACGGAATTCCGCGCTTCAGGAATTCCTGCACCAACTCATTCCGGTGTCTGTGGCTGCGATACAGGACAGCGAAATGCCGCCAGGGACGCCGCTCGCTTCGGTGCAATCTCTGAATCTCGCTACCCACGAACGAGGCTTCTGCACCGATACTTTCCCAGGCGCGCACAAGCACCGGCGAGACCGCTGACGGCTCTTTCGATGTCCGCTTGTGCTCGAGCGGAACGCGCTTCCATTTCTCACCCCCCGGCAACTCAACGCTGGTGATCTCGGGATTTTGCGAGATGACCTGATATGCCGCTTTCAGTACCGGCTGGGTCGAGCGGCGATTCTCGGCCATGGTGACTCGCTTGACCGTATCAACTCCGAAGGTGCGCAGAAAGTGATCGAAGGTGCCGGCGGTGGCTCCGCGAAAGCGGTAGATTGCCTGGTCCGGATCGCCGACGGCGAAGACGTTCGCCGTTTTCCCCGCAAGCAGTCGCGCCAGTTCGATCTGCGCCACGTTGGAATCCTGGAACTCGTCAATCAGCACGAATTTGGCGCCTTGTCGCGCCTGCTGCAGGTGCACCCGCTTTGCCGGGTTCGCCAGGAGTTGCACGGCCCGGGTAATGACGTGGCTGTAGGTACCCAGATTCTCCGCTGCCAGCATCTGTTCCACATAGCGAAACACTCGCGCAATTTCGCGACACCTGCCGAGAATCTCTTCTTCCGGCATGCTTTCGGCGAGCTTGCTTCCGGTGACACGCGGCAGTGAAATTCTTTTCGCCTCCAGCTTCCTGAGGTATTCATCGTAATCGTCGGGAGTTCGCAGTTCGTCGTGACAGCGTTTGAAGAAGCCGTTCAAGCCAAGCAGAAACTGTCCAGGACTTGCTGCCTTCACGTAATAATGCAGCTTAAGATCGTCAATGCGACGCCGCAGCAGGGCATACAGATCAGGTTCCTCGAGAAGCTCAAATCGCTGGCCCGCCGAGCGCAGCAGTGAATAGCAGTAGGCATGAAACGTTCCCACCTCGAGGCCGGTGTCCGCTACGCGGCGGACGCTTTCGGCAGCATCGCTTCCCTTCCAGAGACGCGCCACGCGCTTCAGCAAGTCACGTGCAGAATTTCGCGTATACGTGACCGCCAGAATCTCGGAGGGCTTGGCCAAGCCGTCTTCGATTAGCCGCACGATCCGGCTCGCCAGCACGGTAGTTTTGCCAGTGCCCGCACCGGCAACGACGAGCATGGGTCCCTGACCGTGCTGAACGGCTTGGTGTTGCGCTTTGCTTAGCGTCAAGTCCCGTGGCTGCCAGGACATGTTACTCGCTCCCTTTGAGTACGAAGAAAAGGCGAAAGCAATTATCCGCCGTTCCCAGCCACGATACAAGGCCAATTGCTGTGGATTCATGTGGAAGCCGCGGATAATCCGTGGAAAACCGCATCAAAATCCCGCCTAGCAAAGAAGTACAACTACGGCAAGGTGCTGGGGTTAAGAACAAACCACCTCAGTGGCAGAAAGGAAGGCTCATGGGCGTTTCAGAACTCTTTCGCAGGAAACAGAATTACGGGACGTCATTCAAAGTAGACGCGGTAGCCCCTGCCAAGGCAGCCTTGCGAGAATGTCGTCTTGCAGACTGCCTGGAACTTCGGTCGGGCGAAGCGATTATCGGCATGCCGGACGGTGACACGCCTGCAATCGTCTCGGAAAGACTTGGTCGTTCAGTTGAATACCTGGACACTCCCGACGCGAAGCCACAGGAAGACTTTGAGGATGTCCTAAGCGGGCGCCGCTAACCCAGCCACTACGAACATCAATTCGTCCATCCCTTGATTGAAGCGGTGCATGTAGCGTTTGCGCAGCACCGGCCCTTGATGTTATCGCCGGATGCCGTATGGCTGGTTATCTCGCAAGGTTTTGCCCATCATATTCACCAAAACGCCGAAGCTTTGCGCAAACGGCTTGTACGTCACGCGGGGCGCAAAGCCCTTCAGCTTGAGGTAACGGAAATCAGCCAAGAACTCTGGCCACAGTTCATCCAAACATTCTCCTCCCTGATTCGAGAGGCTTCCGATCCGGTGCTGCATGAAACCCTGATATGCGATTTCTCCACCACATCTCCTGCGATACGCACTGCCAGCGAAGTGGCGATCATGGATGCTTACGAACGGTACTTCCGGTACCAATTGGTTTGTATCTGCGGCATTCCGGAGATTACCGTAACCGGTACGCCAGAAGATTGGCGACGCATGCAGGAACGCGTTGAAGTTCTGGCTACCTACGAGTTGGAGCGGTGGGTCTCGCGGCTTCGGCCAATTCTGCGAGAGTTCGTTGCAACAGCGGAAGGCAAGCCCGACCCTGACTTTTGGAAAGCCATTTACAAACCAGAGCCCGTCTACGGCGATAGGGTAGCCACCGGTTGGGTTGCCGACTTGTTTCCTTACCTGCGCCGGTCGGAGCGATTTTTTCGTAATCCGGTACTGAATCAGCCCAGAGTCGACTGGGGAGTTCCGTGTCAGCACGGCATCTCACCCAACGCCTTCCCGTCAGGATTATCTAAGGTTCCTGTCAAGGTGACTGACGGATCTTCCGGGGCGTCCGAGGCAATGAATCTGCTGGGTGGATTTTGCGCTGTGGGTCAGGGTGGTGCCGAGAAGCTGGCGCTATTTCCCATCATCCATTGGGCAGTTACCAAACCGGCGGCGCGACCGACCGGTGAGGTTTCCAGTAGCGTTGTGGAGTTACCCAGATGTGATTCAGACGGCCGCTGCGAAACATCGAGTTAGCTGAGAGTCGCCCGAGCTATCACCAGCGCTGCAATAGCGGCTGTCTCAGCCCGAAGAATCGTTGGGCCCAGCGAAGCCGAGAGCCAGCCTGTCTTTTCAAACGACAGCAGTTCATCTGAGGCCCATCCACCTTCGGGACCGACCGCAATGGCGAGCGACTCTCCTTTTTCACGCTGCTGCAACCTGGTGCTCAGCGGCGCCTCGTGTTCGGTTTCCGTCAACACGATGCGCAAGCCGACATCGGTATTCAATGCTTCGGCCAACTTCACGGGATCGCCGATTTCTGGCGCGCTCGCCCGACGTGATTGTTCCGACGCCGCACGCGCAATCCGTCGCCAGCGTTCCGCCCGCTTTTCGGCACCCTGGGCAAGATATTTGTCCGTGCGACGCGCAATCACAGGAAGAATCGTGGTGACACCCAATTCGGTGCACTTCTCGATGGCCCACTCCATGCGCTCAAACTTGAAAATTGCCAGCACAAGGGCAACTGGGGTTTGCAAAGCTAGAGTAACTTCTGCGCCAAGCTGAAACTCCACGCGATCAGCGAGCACGCTGGTCACCGTGCCCATCCGCACACTGTCGCCGCAAACAATTTCAAACTCCTGCCCTACTGTTACGCGCAGGGTTCGCGAAAGATGGGCAGCGTGCGCACCGGTAAGCGCGGCACGGTTGCCAGAGCTAGTTTCGTCGGCGATCCAGCGGCGGCGGGTCATCGGGTCAGCAGCAAAAGCGCGACAGCGATTGCGATAGAAGCATACATGCCTCCGAAGTAGCGGTTCTGTTTCGCCAGTTGATCTTCCACCAGTGCCCGGCTGTTCAGCATAAATTCGACAGCCGAGACGGCGCCGACCAGCAGCGCAAGAAGCAGCCATCGCTGCTGATGCGACGGTGAAAGCCACAGGAATGGGACGGCCACGAGCGACAGCGCCAGGTAAACCGCACCACCGATGCGCGCTCGCTTGCGGCGCCTTGGGTTCTGGTAACGGAACAACATAATCTGCGCCAATTCGCGCGGCTTGGCCAGACGCGCAAGCGCAGGCAGCGCAGTTACCGCCAGCAGGAACCACGCGTAGATGCGAAACCAGTTGTCCAAGGAAATTCGTCTGCGATGCGGGTGCCTAGCTGAACATCTCCCGCACTTTGCCCAGCAGCGTGCGACTCACGGGCTTGTTCTCGACAGACAGCGTCTGCTGTAACTGTTCGAGCAATTCCCTCTGGTGCTTGGTGAGCTTGGTGGGTGTCTGCACCTTCACCTGCACCACCAGGTCGCCGCGACCGCGGCCATTCAACTCCGGAACACCTTTGCCGCGGATCTTGAATGTCGCTCCCGACTGTGTTCCTTCGGGAATTCTCAACCTCTGCTCGCCTTCCAAAGTGGACACCGAGATTTCCGTCCCAAGTGCCGCTTGTGCAACCGAGATTGGAACCACACAGTGCAGGTTCCGTCCGTCACGCTCGAAAAACTCGTGCTCGTGGCAGTGGAGCACCACATACAAATCGCCAGAGGGCCCGCCGAACACACCCGCTTCGCCCTCTCCCGAGTAGAGAATGCGCTGGCCGTCTTCCACACCAGCCGGGACCTTCACCGTCACCGTGCGCGTCTGGCGCAGACGACCATGTCCGTTGCATTTCGAACAGGGCTCGACGATCAGCGTGCCGGTTCCCTGGCAGGTGCTGCAGGTTCGGGCCACCGTGAAGAAGCTCTGTTGATACCGCACCTGTCCCTGGCCGTGGCAGGTGGTACAGGTTACGGGCGGTTTACCCGGAGCCGATCCGCTGCCGTGGCAGTTTTCGCATTCTTCCAGCCGGCGCACCTGCACCTGCTTGGTGACTCCAAAGACCGCCTCTTCAAACTGCAGTGTTACGTCTTCGCGAATGTCGGCGCCACGTTGCGCACGCGACCGCCGCCCGCTCCGCGTGCCCCCGAATATGTCACCGAAGCCGAACAGGTCGCCAAAGATATCCTGAAAGTCGACAAAGGTTGAGGGATCGAACCCCGGGCCGCCGTTCCCGGAAACACCCGCATGACCGAAGCGGTCGTAACGGGCGCGCTTCTCCGCATCCGCCAGTACCGCGTATGCCTCGCTGCACTCCTTGAATTGTTCCTCGGCCTCTGGATTGCCCGGGTTGCGGTCAGGATGGTACTGCATCGCCAGCTTGCGGTAGGCGCTCTTGATCTCCTGGTCGGTGGCCGTGCGGCTCACCCCCAGGATCTCGTAATAGTCTCGTTTGACGTTCGTAGCCAGAACTATTTCCTCTATAAATGTTTAATCGCGGATTTGCGCAGACAATCAAGATTTCTAATGGATCTGCGTTATCCACGCCCGCCGCGGCGGGCGGTTGCCTTTGGATTTACTTCTTCGGGTTGCTCGCCACCCTCACCATCGCTGGACGCAGCAGCCGGTCCTTGATCCGATACCCGCGCTGCAACTCGTCAATTACGCGATGGTCCTCTACCTCATCCGTCTCTACCATCTGCACTGCCTGGTGCAGATTTGGATTGAACAGCTCGCCCGCTGCCGGCACCGGTTCCACTCCGAGCCTCGCCAGCGCATCGTGAAATTGTTTGTCAATCAGCTCGATGCCCGAGCGAAAATCGTCCACCGACGCCGCATTGGTCTTTAGCGCGCGGTCCAGGCTGTCCATGATCGGCAGCAGCGATTTCAGCGCTTCCGCCAATGCGTAGTCGCGGAAATCCTGCTGCTCCTTCGAGCTCCGCTTGCGGTAGTTGTCGAACTCCGCCTGTAGACGAGCCAGTCGATCGAGATAGTTCGCCTTTTCTGCGCGCAGCCCTTCTAATTCCGTCTCGGCGTTCGCCTGGGCCTCGGCAATTTCCGGTTCTGCCGAAGGCAGTTCATGCTCCAGGTCCAGCCCGGTCGCGTCTCCGTTTTTCTTATCCGCTACCATATGCGTCTCTAGGTTGTTTCGTTCCAGATCTGATCGAACAGCCGCGCGATATAAGACACGGCGGTAATGGTGTGCTCGTAATCCATTCGGGTTGGACCAATCACCGCCAGCGAACCCATCACTTCGTCGCCCACCCGCGCCGGCGCTCCAATCAGTACGAAGTTGGTTAGATGCGGCACCGCCTCTTCCAGACCCACCACCACGCGCACCGCTTCCTGTCGGGCGTCCAGGTAAGCCGAAAGCAGGTTCACGATGCGCTGTTTTTCTTCCAGTGTCGCGATCAACTGGCGCAGCCGCTCCTTGTCCTGCTCGGTAATTACCAGGTTGGATGCGCCTTCCACGAAAACAGTCTGCGCCGTAGGCTCGCTCCCCAGCGCTCCCTGGGCGTAGAGTTGTTGCACCGAATGCATCAGCCGGTCATACTCGGCCCGCTCCTGCTGAAGCCGGCGAGCGATCTCGTTGCGAACCGCACCCATCTCCCAGCCGCGGAAGTTCTGGTTGATGTAATTGGCCGCCACCTCAAGGTCACCAACACTCAAGTCGTCGCTTAAGCGGAGCACCCGATCGCGCACCACGCCGTTTCGCATCACCACCACGGCCAGCACCTTCTTGTCGCCCAGCCGCTGAAAGTACACGTGCTCGAGCGCATGACCTTGGCCCGGCGAAGACGTGACCGTCACTCCAACACTGTGCGAAATCAGCGACAAGACATGCGAGGTTCGTTCCATAAACTCCTGTATGTCGCTGATTCCCTGCAGGTTGGCTTGGATCAAGCTCTCATCCGCGGGAGACAGTCTAGCCTCCCCTGTAAGCTGGTTGGCGTAGAAGCGGTACGCCTGTGCGGTTGGTATACGCCCGGCCGAAGTGTGCGGTTGCTCGAGAAAACCAGCGTCCGCCAAATCTGACATGACATTGCGAATCGACGCCGGACTCAGGCTCTCGGCATTCTTCCGCGCCAATGTTCGCGACCCGACCGGCTCGCCGGTCGAGATATAGGTCTCAACGATAGCGGTAAGAATTTCGCGTTCGCGCTTGCCGATTCCGGGAGTCTGGCCCATATGGATTCGCTAAATCGTTTGTCTACAATACCTTGTGTGCGTCAAAGTTCGACACTACTAGCACTTTAATTTTAGAAAGCACGGCTACCCCTGTCAAGATTGGCACTCACCAAATGTGAGTGCCAATGGCGCAAACTGCTAGGCCTCACTGTGCAAGCAAATATCTCCGCATAAACAGCACGGTCGTATAGAACTGGAAATCCGCATTTTTCTTCTTCTGGAAGCCGTGGCCCTCGTCTTTCGCCGCCAGGTACCACACGGGGGTTCCACTCTCCTCCAGCGACTTCACAATCTGGTCTGACTCGCTCTTCGGCACACGCGGATCATTCACACCCGCGACCACCATCATCGGCTTCGTAATGTCTTTTACGTGATTCATCGGAGCGATGCTCTCCAGGTAAGCGCGCATCTTGGGATCGCGCTCGTCGCCATACTCCACCCGCCGCAGGTCGCGCCGATAAGACTCGGTGTGTTCGAGGAACGTCACCAGGTTCGAAATACCGACAACATCCACCGAGCAGGCGAGGCGACTGCTGTAGCGCGTCGCCACCGCGAGCGTCATGTGTCCGCCATAGCTGCCGCCGGTGACCATAACACGCTGGGAGTCGAGATCGGGCTGTTGGCCGATCCAGTCAAGCAGCGCGCCGATATCCTTGTAGGTGTTTTCGCGCAAGAATCCGTTGTCGAGCTGCGAAAACGTCTTGCCGTATCCGGTCGAGCCACGCACATTGGGATAAATCACCACGGCGCCGAGTTCGTTAATCCAGTAGTTTGTGCGCCCGAGAAATCCCGGCCGCGACTGCCCCTCTGGCCCGCCGTGAATATTTATCACGACTGGGTACTTTCCCGAGGCCGGCTTCACCTTAGGGGCATACAGCCAACCGGAGATCTCTTTCCCATCGAAGCTCTTCCACTTCACCAGCTTCGGCTCGACGAAATTCTGCGACGGAACGCCGCCCGTCTCGCTGTAGGTCCAGCGATCGAGCTTCGCGGTTTGCACATCCACCGAATACACGTCCGACGGTGATTGCGCCGAGTTCAGGCTGAACGCTACGTCGCGATTGTTCTCGCTCCAGTGCAGAGCGGTAATTTGACCGGTCGGCAGCTTTGGTAGTGAGCGCGGCTTGCCGGGCTTAAGATCGAGCACATGCAGCGTGCTGAGTCCGTTCTCATTTACGACGTAAGCCAGCGACTGCCGATCCTCCGACAGCGCAGCCTCCTCCACATCCCACGGGTCGTTGTTCAGATACTTCAGCTCGCCGCCCGCCATATCCATGTAGGCGAGCCGCTGAAACTCGCCATCCTTGTCGGTGGCAACATATACGCCTTTGCCATCGCGGCTGAATCCGATAGGCTGATACGCCACTTTCTGGCCTTCCGGCGTGAGACGCTTTTTCGTGCCGGAAGCAACGTCTACCGCCCACAGATGGCTTTCGTTGATCGAGATGTACTCGGTCGCCAGAAGGGTGCGGTCATCCGGAGACCAGTCACGCACCTGCCATCCGCCACCTTGATTTTCGGCAAGCGGTTTTCGCGGCTCCGGCTTGGCCGCCGGATCGATAACGTAAAAATCCAGGTCAGCGTTATTGCGCAGCGTGCCGGCGTAGGCGATGCGGTCACCTTTGTTCGACCAGATGAACTCGGAATTGCGCGATTTGCCGTCGGTCAGCATCGTCACATCGCCGGTGGCCACATCGAAGCGAAAGATTTGATACCACTCGCCTCCGCCGACGTCTTTTCGGAAGAGGAAGAAGTCGCCCTTGTGCGGCTGATAGCTGGCATCAGTGACACGATCGCCGAAGAACGTCATCTGCGTGCGCGCACCGGCTGGGGTTGCGACCTGATGCACCTGGACCGTGTCGGCAAAGCGCGTGCCGATCAGGATCTCGCGCTTCATCGGATGCCAGCCGTACATCGTGGCCGTACGATAGTCCGTGTACTTTGCCGCTTTCTCCGCAATGCTGGCGGGAATCGGCGGAATGTTCTCCAGGATCAGGGCATCGTTGGGCTTGATGGCGGGTTCCTGGGCCGGAGAAAGTGGCGTCAGTGAGAGGAATAGCAATGCAACCAGAAAACAACCCCGTGCACGCGAAATCATCGGAACCTCGCAACTGAGATCGGCAAAAAGATCGGACGTGAAATGTAAGGCTATTCAAAAAGATCGGACGTGAAATGTAAGGCTATTCAGAATGTCTCTGGGTGTAAAGTATCTCGTAAGAATCCTCAGCGTGAGCACCGATTGATGAAACTGAGACTTGTAGCTTGCTGGTTACTGCTGGTGGGGGTCGGATTTTGCGACTGCCACGAGGTTCAGGGCGACCCACCCGTGAAGTCTTCGCAAAAAATCACGATTGTGGTCGAAAAGCAGGGTAAACCGGTAAAAGGAGCCAAGATCTCAGTCTCTGGACAAACCTTGCCACAAACCGGACTTACGGTACTGACCGACTCCGACGGCGTGGCCAAATTGCCGACGCTCAATACAGGAACCTATTCGATCCAAGCTACATTCGAGGGAGGAATTGCGGCCGCAGCGCTAAGTGTCGAGCAAAGGGCCTTTGCCAAGCCTACCCAACTCACATTCGATCTCGTACATAGCCCTTCCAGGATGGATTTGGTTGCAGCCCAGAATAATCGGGTCACGTGGCAAACCAAGGTGTTCGCCGGTGTTGTAAAGGACCCATCGGGCGCACCAATCCCCAATGTTTCGATCCAGGTCTTCAGAAGGGGTGAGCTTGATGAGTGGAACGGGACCCTGCTGTACGCTGACCAAAACGGCCGATTTAACCTTGCTTTGCCAGACGGCGAGTACTTAGCCTTTTTCCAATCTCAAGGTTTTCAACCCAAGATCGGGGCATTCGAAATTAATCCAGATGCGGATCAAGCCGTGGTACCGGTCATCCTGCAGATCGCAACGTGCTGAGCTACCGGACCAGGTTACTGAATCTCAATCACTGGTCCTTCCGCCTTTACTTCGCTAGCACGATCCACCACCTGCCGCGCAAACTTGAACAGCGAGCGCGCATGCGTCGACTGATCGCCTTCCAGCACCACCGGCTGGCCGCTATCGCCGCCCTTGCGGATGTCAGGATCAAGCTCGATGCTCCCCAAGAACGGAACACCGAACTGCGCTGCCGTGCGCTCGCCCCCGCCTTTGGAGAAGATATCGATCTCCTCATGGCAATGCGGACAGACGAAGTAGCTCATGTTCTCTACAACGCCCAGCACGTCCACCTTGACCTGCTTGAACATCTCGATGGCCTTGCGCGCATCCTGCAGCGAAACATCGCTCGGCGTGGTCACAACAACCGCACCGCTGAGCGGTACCGTCTGCACCAAAGAGATCACCACATCGCCCGTTCCTGGCGGCAGATCGATGATGAGATAGTCGAGCTGGCCCCACTCTACTTGTCCCAGAAATTGCTTGATGATGGAGTGCAGCATTGGGCCGCGCCATACCAGCGGCTTATCACCCGGACTGAGAAAGCCCACGGAAATCACTTTCAGCCCATAGCGCTCGGGCGGCAGAATGCGGTCGCCGTTGACGACTTCCGGAGCGACCGTAGTACCGAGCATGGTGGGAACGTTCGGCCCGTACACATCGGCGTCGAGCAGTCCTACTTTGAAACCCATGCGCGCTAGCGCAATGGCGAGATTTACTGCCAGGGTGGTCTTGCCTACACCGCCTTTACCCGAACCTACCGCGATGATGGAATCCACGCCCGGCAGCGGCTGCGGCCCAGCCGACGCGGGCCCGTGCGAATGTACATGAGAACTCAAGGGATCTTCCTACTCTGACTGGAGTAAGGTACGCAAGCCTGATTATATTCCGGGCAGGAGATCGATTCCCTTTCGCAGCCAGAATTCGCAGCTCAACGATACAATTCCCGCCGATAACCGATACGCAACACCAGAATTAGAAACCTCTGGTCTTCGCTCCGGCAAATGACTCGATAGTCACCTACACGGTATTTCCAGAATTCTCCAAGCTTTGAGCCCTTCAGAGCCGAGCCCATGCTTCGCGGGCCCTCGATTATGGTTGGCCTGTCCCGAAGGAATTTCAAGATTCTGCGCAAGACCGCTGCGTCGAGTTTGTTCAGTTCACGGACAGCCTCGGAACAAACTCAATCGTGTAGGCCATGGCCCTTCAGGACCTCCGACAAAGGAACTGTTCGACTCCTTCGGGCACGCAAACTCTGCAGTCTCTTCTCTTAGCGAGATACATGTCTTGCTGGTGGTCAATGTGCTGCAGAATTGCCTGCCGCGCCGTGGCCAGTCTGCTGAGCCGGCTGTTCCAGTCTTTTTTCAATTTCATCAGGCAGGCGAAGCGCCAACATTAAAACGGACCTCACGATCGGCGATATACAAGTATAGCCATTTTTACCCTACAGCTTGCGCTGATACTGCACCTGGAACTCCGGTTTCCATTCCCCGTTGTGCTGCCCCAGCACGGTGAACTGGTAGCTGTTCTCGCCGTCGCGCACGATCGTCGAGCGATAGTGCTCTGTGTTGCCATTCGGGTGGGTAATGTCGAATTGCTGCCGCAGCGTCTTGCCATCGGGATCGGGCGTCGCCGTGCCAATTGAAAGGTCGCCATTCTCCGAGGTGTAGTAGAACTTGATCGCCTGAGCCGCCGCATCGTACGCATAAAAGCCGTTGTAGTGCGGCTTGCCATTGAAATCCGTCACGAACTGAATGGCTTGATGGTTGGGAGCCCAGGTGATGTGACTGTCCACATGCGTTACCGCGCCGCTCTGCGGATTCTTCACGTCCGTCACCCAGGTACCGCCTACCAGCCAAGCCACAGGCGACAGTGCATTGTCCGCACTCTTCGTCGGAATACTCGCCTGACCGAACCCGTTGGACAAAGCCGCCCAAACCAGCGCGCACAGCACCACGAACCTTTGCATCGTTCCTGCCCCCTTTCACTGGAGCGCTGCATTGTGCCATGCCGCCGAGTCCAACGACAAGTGCAAGGTTGACGATTTGCTGGTCAATGCCACCCTCCTGCTGCTACGATGTAGGCACCGAAATGATCCCGGGCGGCACCAGTTCGAGCGTGTCGTTTGCGGTCGCGTCCCCTGCCTGCGGCCGTTGTTGCTGTTGTTGTTGTCGCTAGTCGTCGAACTCCGCGGCCTTGCGAAGTCTGAAACCAAATCCCATTGAATCGAGTCTTAAGCACCTGGAGGCCTTTCATGAAGATTGCCAACGACGTCACCGAGCTTATTGGACGCACACCGCTCGTCCAGCTCAACAAGGTGACCGCCGGCTGCGTCGCCACCGTCGTAGCCAAGCTAGAGAGTTTCAACCCCTGCGCCAGCGTCAAAGACCGCATTGGCGTCAGTATGATCAACGCGGCCGAGCAGGCGGGGAGAATCACTCCCGGCAAAACCGTCCTGATCGAGCCGACCAGCGGGAACACTGGCATCGCTCTGGCTTTCGTCGCTGCCGTGAAGGGCTACCGGCTTATCATAGTCATGCCGGAAACCATGAGCATTGAGCGTCGTGCGCTGCTGCGGGCCTTCGGAGCTGAGCTGGTGCTCACGCCCGGACCGAAGGGCATGAAGGGGGCGATCGCGAAAGCCAACGAAATTCTCGCCAAGACTCCCAACGGCTTCATACCGCAACAGTTCGACAACCCGGCAAATCCAAAGATTCATCTTGAAACTACGGGCCCGGAAATCTGGGAAGACACGGCCGGCAAGGTCGACATCCTCATTTCCGGCATCGGTACAGGTGGAACACTCACCGGCGTCAGCGAGTACATCAAGCCGAAGAAACCGTCGTTCAAAGCCATCGCAGTTGAGCCAGTCGAGAGTGCGGTGCTCTCAGGTGGCACGCCTTCGCCGCACAAGATTCAGGGTATTGGCGCCGGCTTCATCCCGAGCATTCTCCGCACCGACTACATCGATGGCATCGAGCAAGTTTCCAGCGATGACGCGCTGGTGATGGCACGGCGCCTGGCGGTGGAAGAAGGATTGCTAATGGGCATCTCCTCGGGAGCCGCTGCGGTCGCGGCCGTGCGTGTCGCCTCACGTCCCGAAAATGCGGGCAAGCTGATCGTGGTTGTGTTCCCTTCATTTGGCGAGCGCTACCTGAGCAGCATCCTGTTTCAGCAGGTGCGGGACGAAGTCGCCGCCCAGGAGACCGAGCCGGTTTTGGTGTAGGTATGGATTCGAGAGGAATCCGACACGCTGTGGAAGAACTTGAGTGTGCGACAACAATGGGTCAGGGCACGACTTCACAGGCTGTGGAAAGGTCACTTCTGCCTCAGGCCACGACCCCAGTCGTACCGTTAGACCCTTTGTTTTTTTAGCCGCTGCTGTGATTCTGAAGCCCGCAGGGCGAAATTTGTATTAGCCGTGGGGCGTGAGCCCGCGGTCAAGATGCTCAAGAGTTTTTGGAGCCGGCTTCAGCCGGCAGCACACTCCGCGGGCTCGAGGTCAGGCCTGCGAGGACAACCATGCGCTCCTATTTCCGCCTCATGCGCGAAGACATTGCCGCGGTGCTCGCGAACGATCCCGCGGCGCGCTCGGCGCTTGAGGTCATGCTCCTCTACTCTGGCCTGCACGCGCTTTGGTGGTATCGCATCCATCATTGGTTTTGGAAACATGGCTGGCTGTTTGTAGCCCGGGCTCTCTCGCAATTCGCCCGATGGCTGACGGGAATCGAAATCCACCCGGGCGCGAAAATCGGCCGCCGGTTCTTCATCGATCACGGCATGGGCGTCGTCATCGGCGAAACGGCCGAGGTCGGCGACGACGTGACCCTCTACCAAGGCGTGACGCTCGGTGGCACCACGCTGACGCACGGCAAACGCCACCCCACCATCGGCAACGGAGTCGTCATCGGGGGCGGCGCGAAAGTTCTGGGCAATATCGTGGTGGGCGAGAATTGCCGCATCGGCGCCGGCTCGGTCGTGCTTCGCGATGTGCCCGACAACTCCACCGTCGTCGGGGTGCCCGGCCACATCATCTTCCGTAATGGCAAGCGCGTGGTCATCACTGACCCCAAGCAGATCAACGATCCGCTCTCGGAAGCCCTCGCCGCAGTCGCTACGGAAGTGAAAGTCTTGCGCGAGAAGGTGGCGCAATTGGAAGGCCGCGAGCATGTTCGCAGCGAATCGCTGGAAGCCGCGATTGAGATGGACTACCAGATTTAGCCAGTAGCCCTCACCAGATGGCTGCCTTCCTCCTTGCTTGTCGCGCTGGATTAGACTGGGTCAGTGCTGTCGGGCGGCAAACTGGCAACGAGCTATGCTGTGCAGTGTGCGCTTGCCGGTCTTGGCATATGTCTTTGGCTCGTCCCTCTTCCCGGCAAATCAGCCCCTGCGCTCCGAGCCGCGGAAGCCCCGCCGAATGGGCAGCGCCTTTACGCTGACGTGCGGCCCTACTTCGAGGAGCCGCCCAAGCAGCTCGCCAAACGAGTGCCGCAGCTCAAAGGACTGGTGCTTGCTGAAAGCCAGCAGCAGCTTCCGGTCATTCTCCACAACACCGGTGAGCGGGTTGACGAGTTTTTCTCCCAAGTCATCGACCTCGTGGCGCGCGAGGAGATTAACTTGACCCGGCTCAGGCAGGAGTTACCCTCCAGTCGTCCCGAACTCTCCGGCGAACGGGTGCGCGATAGCTACCTGATCCTCCGTCACGGGAGCAAAACACAGGCGGAGATCATCGAATACCGCACTGACCCGAAGGGAGATAATTTCGACCAAACGGTGGTCAACAAGGGGTACGTCGTAACTTCGGGCTTTGCGCTGGAGTGCAATTACTTCGGAACCAGCTTCCAAAACGAGTCCATGTATCGCTACCTCGGCGAGCAGAAGTTGGGAGCGCAAGATACATACGTGGTGGGGTTTGCCCAGATACCCGGCAAGGCCACACTGTCGGTCAGAATGCGCGGCCGGGGCGCAACCCCTGCCCGGATGCTGGTGCAGGGAGTGGCATGGATCGACAAGAGCAATTTTCAGATTGTGCGCATGCGCACCGATTTGCTCGTGCCTCGATGGGACATTGGCGTGAATCAGCAGATCACGGAAGTAACACTGGGCAAGGTTCAGCTGGCGGATATCGCTGCGCCCTTGTGGCTGCCCAGCAGGGTCAAAGTTTACGTCGAGTTCACCACCCACAACGGAGACATGGACGAATATTTCGAGTTGAGTTACACGAACGAGCACCGCTACTCGGATTACCAGCGCTATCGCGTCAAAACCAAGGTCATGCCTTGAGGTGATCTCAGGCGATGCCAGCCAGCTTGAGAATGACCGCAGCCAGCATCGCGCCCAGCAACGGTCCGATGATGGGAATTGCTGCGTAGCTCCAGTCCGAGCTTCCCTTGCCCGCAACTGGCCACACGGCGTGCGCGATGCGAGGGCCGAAATCGCGCGCGGGATTGATGGCATAGCCTGTTGTTCCGCCGAGTGAGAGACCGATCGCCCACACGAGAATGGAAACGAAGTACGGGCCAAGCCCGGTTGTTAGACCACTCGGCGCCAGTGCCTTAGAGCCAATCGCCGCCACCACAATAATTAGCAGCGTGGTTCCGATGATTTCGCAAAAGAGATTACCGGGATAATGACGAATTGCGGGCGCAGTGCAGAAGCACGCGAGCTTGGCATCCTTGTCTTCCGTCATTCTCCAGTGCGGTAGGAAGTACAGCCACACCAGCGTGGCGCCGGTAAAAGCGCCTAATAGTTGCGCGCTCCAGTAGGGTACGATCTTGGCGTAATTGCCCGACGTGACCGCAAAGGCCAGCGTCACCGCCGGATTAATGTGCGCGTCCGCACTGCCGAACGCAATCGCTGTGATGACGCCACACAGTACACCGAAAGCCCATCCTGCCGTGATGACCATCCATCCTGCGCCTTCAGCTTTCGATCGCTTCAGCAGCACGTTGGCAACGACCCCGTTGCCCAGCAAGATCAGCACTAGCGTTCCGGCAAATTCCCCTAGAAATGGTGAATGCATTGGTCCTCAGGTCTCCAAATCGTTCAACCACCGCGCTAGGTGGAGCACCGCTTCAGCCATGCAACTTAGACTCTAAGATCCCGCGGCTTTAGCGGCTGAGGTAAAGAACAATTACCGCGAGGCACTAAGTGCATCATTGAACCAGCGTTCTGGCATGCACGCCTGAAGGCGTGCTCCACCCAGTGCAATTCCCCGACAAAACTGGATTAAGCTTCTTCCACCCAATCAAACGTCCGCGCCACCGCCTTCTTCCACATGTGATACATGTGTTCACGCTTCTGGGCTGGCAATCTGGGAGTCCAGGTCTTCTCCACCGACCAGTTGCCGCGCAAATCGGCAAGATCGCGATAGTAGCCGACAGCCAACCCAGCCGCATACATTGCGCCCAGCGCAGTGGTTTCCAGAATTGCCGGACGTATCACCGGACGGTCGAGCATGTCGGCCTGAAACTGCATCAGCACCTCATTGACAGTCATTCCGCCATCGGTGCGCAGCACATCCAGACGAATGCCGGAATCCTGCTCCATCGCCTCAACCACTTCGCGGGTCTGGAACGCGGTAGCTTCCAATACAGCGCGAGCGAGATGCGCGCGGTTGGCGTAGCGCGTGAGGCCAAGAATGGCTCCGCGCGCATTCGTTTTCCAGTACGGCGCAAACAGCCCTGAAAGGGCGGGCACGAAGTACACGCCGCCGTTGTCTTCGACTGAGGAAGCCAGCGCCTCAATTTCGGCGCTGCTGTCGATGACCTTGAGGTTGTCGCGAAGCCATTGCACGAGCGCACCCGTGATCGCGACGCTACCTTCCAACGCATAGTGCGTCGGCTCGCTGCCCAGCTTGTACGCAACGGTAGTTAGCAGCCCACACTTTGACTGCACCGGCTTCACACCGGTGTTGAGCAGCAGAAAGCATCCGGTTCCGTAGGTGTTCTTAGCCTGTCCCGAGTGGAAACATGTTTGCCCAACCAGCGCCGCTTGCTGATCGCCCAGGTCGCCCGCCAAAGGAACGCCCGCCAGAGGACCGGCAGCAATGTGCCCATAGACCTCGCCGCTTGAGGCTATGTGCGGCAGCATAATCGCGGGAATGCCGAAGTCGGAGAGGATTTCAGCATCCCACTGCAATGTCTCGAGATTCATCAGTTGTGTTCGACTGGAGTTGGTGACATCGGTAACGTGAATGCCGCTGTTTGTTCCGCCCGTGAGGTGCCAGATCAGAAAGGTATCGACATTGCCGAACAGTGCATCGCCTGCTTCGGCAAGCGTACGCGCCATCGGAACGTTCTCCAGGATCCAGCGAACTTTAAGGCCGCTGAAGTAGGTTGCCAGAGGCAGGCCGGTCTTCAAACGGAGGCTGTCCGGCCCGCCGGACTTAGCCAGCTCATTCACGTAGCCGCTGACCCGGGTGTCCTGCCAAACGATTGCGTTGTACAACGGCTGGCCGGTCCGGCGGTTCCACACAATGGTGGTTTCGCGCTGATTCGTAATTCCCACGGCGGCGAGATCGCGAGCAGTCAGCTGTGTTGCCTGCATCGTTTCGGCAATGACTTCTTGCGTCCGGGCCCAAATCTCGGCCGGACTGTGCTCCACCCAACCCGGCCGCGGATAGATTTGCTCATGCTCCTTCTGCGCGCTCGCAACCATGGTTCCATCGCGACGAAAGATGATAAAACGCGTGCTGGTCGTACCTTGATCGATGGCGCCTATGTAGTTCGCCATGCTCGAGTTCCTGAATAGGAGGAATTTGTATCCAAAAGGAAGGTTTTACGCCTTCGTGATTGCTTTCGCCAGCCCAATCTTCTCACACCACGCCGAAAGCCTATTGACGTAAGCGCTGACCTCGCGCTGTCTGCGCGCGTCATCCCAGCCCATCTCGCGTTGCATTACCGCGGCGGCAATGGGAGCTGCCTTCATCGCCGCTTGCCAACTATAGAACTGCAATCCGGTGCGCCGCTCCAGAACGTCATCCAGTGTCGCTGCCATCTCGTGCCGTGCGGCATACGCGATCTCGGCACGTATGGCCGGAAATCCGACGACAAGCGGCTGAGCGAGTTCGGATTGGCGTTGAGCTAATTCGAGGACCTTAGCGGCGCGTGTGCCGAATTTCTCCGACAGATGCCTAGCGGTTGCTTCGCTTATGGCGAACGAGCCCTTCAGCGTTTGCGGATACGAATCGCTATAGGCTTCCGAGCCGCTCAAGCGGGTTTCGCGTGTTAAACAGCCGCCGACAGGCAATCCGAGCTGCTGCTGTAGGGCGTTCACCGCGTCCTCCGCCATCGCACGATAGGTGGTCCACTTGCCTCCCAGTACGCTGATCAGCCCACTCGCCTGGTCGATCTCGATCTCGTGCTCGCGAATCAGCTTTTTGGTCTTGGCGCCGTTGCCTTGGCTGACCAGCGGACGCACGCCCGCAAATCCGCCTGCGATATCAGCCAAGTGGAAGGGGCGACTCAGGTATCGATTCAGTTGGCGCAGCAAATACTCGGCCTCGGATTCCTTCACAACCAGCTCGTCATCGTGCCTCACTTCATCGTCGGTTGTACCCACCAGCAAGCGTCCCAACCAGGGAATCGCAAAAACTACCCTGCCATCCTCGGTTTTGGGAACAACCATCGCGCCGCGGGTGCGGTCGTCCAGCGGTAACAGGATGTGCACTCCTTTACTCAAGCGCAGACGCTTTTCGCTCTTCGGGTTGGCCATAGTGCGGACGAAGTCTGAATGCGGCCCCGTGCAATTGACGAAAACACGGGCCGGAATCGTGGTGCGCGCGCCAGTTAGCTGGTCTTCGATTTCCGCCTCACGGAGTTTGCCATCAGCACCTCTCTGAAATCCGACGAGCTTCGCGTGATTCACCGTTTCGCCGCCGGCTTCGGTGAAAGTCTGGACCAGAGCCACAGCGTAGCGGGCATCGTCGAATTGTCCATCAGCGTAAGCAATGGCGCCTTTCAGTCCATCACTCCGCAAAAGCGGCCAGCGGGAGAGGGCCTGTTTGGGCGAATGAAAATGGCTGGCGAAGAGATTCTGTTTCCCGGCGATGCGATCGTAAATCTTCGTCCCCATGCCGTAATAGCACGCCTCCCACCACGAGTAGCACGGTACAAGGAACTCCGCGGGATGGGCAAGAAACCGAGCGTTTTCCATCATCACCCGGCGCTCACGCAGCGCCCGCTTCACCACGTTGTACTGACCGGGGTCGAAGTCGGTCACGGCCTCCTGCAAATAACGAATGCCGCCGTGGATCAGCTTGGTGGAACGGCTTGAGGTGGCGGAGGCAAAGTCGCCAGCCTCGATGAGCACGGTGCTGAGCCCGCGTAGCTGCGCATCCAGTGCGGTACCAGAGCCTGTTGCACCGGCGCCTATAACGCATACCTCAAAGCCGGCGCCCTCGATCTTCTCCCACGCCTCTTGACGATGTCTCACGTTTGCTCTCCAGAGGTCGAGAAGCGCGTCTGATACAGCGCCCATGCAGCCAGCGTTTGGGCATCCCTGATGTGGTTGTCGCGGATGAGCCGCTGCAGTTCAGCCAAGCTGACATGTTGCACGATGAGGTCGTGCTCTTCCGCGTCGGGTTGTGCTGTCGATTGCGTCAGTCCGGTAGCGAGAAAGGCATAAGTTCTTTGATTGGTGTAGCCACAGGCAATGTGGATTTGACCTAAGCATTCAAACTTCTCAGCAATCAGGCCCGTCTCGGCCTGCAGCTCTTCCCTCGCGATGCGCTCGGGGTCGACGTCATTGCGCTCCAGGCTGCCCTGAGGAAACTCAATGGAGGACACGCCCAACGCGTAGCGAAACTGTTGGACCAAATAGATTTGCTCTCCATCAATGGCCAGGATAATGGCGCTATCGGGCTTCTCGACCACGCCGTAAATGCCATGAGCACCGTTATTGCGCTCAATCTTGTCCTCGCGCACAGTCATCCACTGGTTTTGATAGACGACGCGCGAGCTTAATTGCCGAATAGTCATGATGCCGTCCGCAAGACAGTCTCTCATGCCGGCAGATACGAATTCATCACGCAGCCACGGAGCTCACGGAGTAGAAACAACGCTTTTCGCTTTTTGCTTTTCGCAAGAAAGCGCCAGTCCTGGAGCACTGTTTGGGTATTGCCAAAATCCAAGAGCTAATTGCTAGTTGCTAACTCACATGTGGCATCATGGCCGGGATGCCCACTACTGGCGATATCGTGATCATCGGCCTCGGGGCCGTCGGTAGCGCCGTGCTCTATCACTCGGCGAAGTTAGGGGCTAAGGTGATTGGCATCGACCGTTTTGAGCCGCCGCACGATCAGGGCTCGTCGCATGGCGAGACCCGCATCATGCGCCAGGCTATCGGCGAAGGTAGCGAGTTTGTGCCGCTGGTCCTGCGATCGAACGAAATCTGGGAGGAGCTGGAAGCTGCCACGGGTCGCAATCTGTTGACCCGCAATGGAGGGCTAGTAGTTGCCGTATCCGGCAGGGCAGGCAGGCATCACGGCTCCGGTTCGTTCCTGCAAGACACAATCCGTGCGGCGGTTAGCTATGGAATTCCACACGAACTTCTCACTGCTGCCGAGCTTCGTTATCGCTTCCCGCAATTCCGCCTTACCGCCGACGAAGACGGTTACTTCGAACCCGGCGCCGGATTCCTGCGTCCCGAACTCTGCGTCAAGACGCAGATCGAGCAGGCCCGCGAGCTGGGTGCAACCGTGAAGATGCGCGAGACTGTTCTCGAAGTGAGGCCCGGCGAGAATGCTGTTACTGTAATTAGCGATAGGGCTCACTATGAGGCCGCGAAGGTCATCCTGACCGCAGGTCCCTGGATCGCACAACTTCTGTCGCCCCAATTCGCACCGGCTTTCCTCGTCTATCGCCAAAACCTGTGCTGGTTTGATCTCGCTCAGAACCGCCAGCGTTACACGCCCGAGCGCTTCCCCGTCTTCATCTGGATTACTGGTAGCCGGGTGCAAGACATGCTGTACGGATTTCCGGCGATCGATGGCACCGCGGGAGGAGTTAAGGTCGCCACCGAAACCTACGACCACGCGGTTCATCCTGACAACGTGCCGCGCGAGGTCAGCGAGGCTTGGGTGGCCGCAATGTACACGGAATACATCGCGCCGCGATTCCCTGACCTCGGCAACCGCTGCTTGCGCACAGCAACCTGCCTCTACACGGTTACCCCCGACGCCAAATTCGTGATCGATTACGCCGACGCTCACGAAAAAATCTTGTTCGCCTCGGCTTGTTCCGGCCATGGATTCAAGCACTCGCCTGCGATTGGCGAAGCTCTGGCCCAGAAAGCGCTCGGGCTCTCCACCCAAGTTGATTTGTCACCTTTTACTGTAGCCCGACTGCAATCACTCTGATTCACTGTCTTGACAGGCCCGGGTCGAATTACGGTTGCGGCGGTGGTTCCTTCTTCAGGTGCGGGGTCAGCTTGCGAACGACGAATTCCTGAAAAAGCCCGGCAACACTGCCTTCCGCAATTCGGATTAATGAGGCCTGCATAAATAGGCTGGCATTACGATCACTGGGAGGATAGTACGTGTAAGAGATACTGGTTGTGATGAACGAACCGATAATTGCCGAGTAGTTCGGCTGATACTTTTTGTTGTCGCCCCTGCAGATGACCGCGTTTCCGAGCGCATAGAGAAGCCGCGATTTCGTCGAACCAGTTCCTCTATAAAAGTACCGTGGATCTTGCTTCAGAAGAGATGGCAACAATGCGCTGTCGATGAATGTTCCAATGAACACATCACCATAGGTTGCACCAAACCGTTTGGCATAACCCTCTGCGCCTTGTCCATAACCAGGGTATACATCACCCGCTTGATAGATTCCTGCAAGAAAGCCGGCACCAACAATAGTGATCGGATCTGTTACCGACTTCCAGGCAAGTTGAAACTTCTGCCTTGGAACGAGCGGAGCAGCATCCGGGACGTAGCTGGCATAGAAATTTGGAATAAACCCCAGCACACGCTGCTGCAACTGATATTTGATCTGCTGCTCCGCAATCTCCTCTGTCGTGTAAGTGACATTCACCTCGGTCGTTGCTCGGGCAACCGACAACACGATTTCCGGCAACACCAACGACATCCCGGGACGAAGATTCCCCGAAAATGTCTTCGTTTGGAAGCCCTTAGCCGTGATTGTGAGCCGAAAAGCCCCTGGTGCCTGGTTCGTAAATGAGAACTCCCCATTCTCACCCGAGGTTACTTCAATGGCAGGCTGCCCCTCACGGGTAAGCGAGACTAGTGCACCCGAGGCAAGAGCTCCGTTCTGGACCGCGACGATGCCGCTGATGCTGCCCACCGATCGCGGATCTGACTGGTCGACGGTCCCGGAGGCGGAGGAGCTAGCTCGAGTCGGTGTATCGCTTTCACGGTTTGAGACGCTAGAAGCCTGGGACTGCGCAACTGCGAGAGAAGATCCAAGGATCAGTATGCTGACGCTGAGTCCGATCCAGGTTCCAGTCTTAAGAATTGTTCCCCGCATGCTGTCGCGCGAACTCACCTTCTCGAAATTCCCACCCGCCCGGCGCCCTTGAATCTCATTAGGCCAGACGCTCCAGGAATCGTTCCCTGTCAGGCAGCGGTTTAGTTCCAAAACAGATTTGATTTGACTTGGTCTTAGAATATCAGGGCAGAGTTTCAAAGGGGACTTTTCAGCGGGTTTTTTTGGTGTAAAGAACTGTTGCGCATGTCGGTTACGGGTGGGGGGCGCCTGACGACTGCCAAAGTGGTTAGATCGTTCTGTGCTTCGGACGGGCCAAAGTCCCGCGCCGCCTCCAGTGCGGATGAGGCGACGTCGTAAGCACTTCCGAGTGGGATCTGCCGGAAGTGTTCTTTCAGCCTTTCTAACCCGTATTCTTCTTTCCGGCGAGAAGCTTCCACCACACCGCGCGAGGCCAATAGGAGAGCCCCGCCGATTGGTACTGCCGCAGTTGGCGCTTCATACGTAGAGGCGGAGAACAAACCCAACGGCATGCCGGTAGCTGTCAGCTCGCTGATGTCCGAGTCATAGCGCAGCAAGCCGGGGGTGTGCCCGGCGTTGACATAGCAGACCGTGCCGAGCTCTTCGTTGTAGCAGCCCAGAAAAGCGGCACACTGTCGCACACTGGCGGCTGCGCGCAAAATCCCGGCATTGAGTGTCTGGCAGAAGTCCATCATGGCATCGGCCTCGTTCAGATCCGGATTGCCCAGGCAGATGGCAGCACTGTCGTGAAAAACGGCCTGCGCAGCCGCTACGATCCCTTTGTTCTCGTGATAATCTCCAGCGACGTCGAGCAATCCGAACACAACTCGCTGTGGGTTGGCGCGGGCGAATTGATAGAAATCTCCGCCAACACGTTGGCCGCAAATCAATCCGGCGATGTCGGCGCCGGCGAGCAGCGGCAAATCCGCGGACGCTGGCTCGACGCAAGCAGTAGCCTGCTCAGCTCTTCTGAAGGGAAACTTCATGGCGCAATCCCAGTTAGAGTGTCGATGATACATCGCCCGGGCAAATTCTGCCCCTGAAACCGATCCGTTTGCCAAATTCGTGTCTTTTGATACAGTGTGTCCGCTCGGCTGGTGCGGCGACTGCTCCAGCACTGGCCGGTTTCTGGGGGGAGATTTCTTGCGTATCGTCAGTGTTGGCGAGATTCTCTGGGACGTCATCAGTGAGAACGAATACCTGGGCGGCGCTCCCCTCAACTTTGCCGCGCACTCGCAAAAGCTGGGCCACGAAGTCTTTCCGCTAAGCGCCGTCGGAGCCGATGCCCGCGGTCGCAAGGCGCTGGAGCTTCTGCGGAGCCGGGGCATGTCCACCGAGTTCGTCCAGGTCTTGAAAGACAAGCCGACTGGAACCGCCGAGGTCTTCCTCGATATGGAAGGCAAGCCCACATTTCGCATCGTCCGGCCTGTCGCCTATGACTTCGTCGATCTTTGCGATGACGAATTGAAACGTATCGCCAGCCTCAAGCCCGACTGGATTTACCTGGGCACGCTTTATCACATGTCAGCCCAAGCCCTGGAATCAACCAAGCGACTCCTGCGAGCCGCACCTCGGGCGAAGCGGTTTTACGACGTCAACCTACGTGAAGGTCATTGGAGCCTCCACACCATCGAGCAACTCACTTCGCTGGCTACAGTCACCAAGTTAAGCGATAGTGAAGCCGAATCGCTCGATGCCTCGGTGGACGCATCCGAGGGACCCGGCGACTCGATCAAACAATTCTGCAGCCGCTGGGGTGCACGTTACGGATGCAAGATGATGTGCGTAACTTTCGGCGCGCGCGGCTGCGCCATTATGAAGGACGGGAAGTACACCACGACGCCCGGCTACCGCATCACCGTGGCGGATACCGTCGGCGCCGGAGATGCATTTTCCGCCGCCTTTGTTCACTGCCTTAGCAAGGGATGGAACGCGCGGCAAATTGGGGAGTGCGCCAACGCGGTTGGCGCACTGGTGGCCAGCCGCCCTGGGGCAATTCCGGAATGGAGCATCGAAGAGGCTCACGCTATGATGAAGGAACAGCCGGTTAAGTAGCGCGTTTTCGATCGTTTTTAAAGAATCTCTAAGAAATAGCTTTAAGCTATGCCGGTGCCCGACTCCGTCTTCTTTTGGCGGGGTGGGAGTGTCTTCATTCTCCTGCTGTATCCCTTACTTTTGGGATATGTGGGGGCAACTAACCATTATCCACTGCGATAAAAACCGCTATTTCCCTGCAACCGTAACCACCGCTGTCGCTGACTTCGTCTTGTCGGCGGTACTGGTGGCCACTAAGTGATACGTTCCCGGCTTCTGTGGTGTGGTGTAGGTGCAGTACAGCGAGATGGTGTCTTCCTTCGCCGATGCGCCGCGTGACTGAATCGAGCCCACGTTGTCTCCTTCCTCAACGCTCCATGTCACTTCGCTCCCGGGAGCTCCGGTTACCTCAGCGACAAAATCCACCCCTTTGCCGGGCGCGACCTTGGCGGAGGTGGGATAGATCGTGATTGACACTGCCTGGGCGGCTTTGCCGGAGATGGACATCGAGGAGCGGAGCATCCAGACAATTCCGCCGATCGCAATCAGTGCCACGACGATAGCTCCGATGAGAACGGGCGAGAGTCGCCGCCGTTCGCCGATTGCATCGGGCGAGCCGGGCTCGGCAGCGAAAGGTACTGACCCATACCGCGAAGAAGGTGGCGCCACTGAAACGTCCGGCGCGGGTGGCTCGACCCTTCGAGGTGGTGGAAACGTGACTTTGCGCGCTGGCGGCGGCTCCGGTTCTGAAAATAACGGCGCGGCTTCTTCCTCACGGAGGGGCACTGCCCGATGGGTCGTTTCAACCTGCTCCTGTTCAATGCTCGATGCCTCTTCCACCGAGCGCTGGTTCGGGCGCAGCCGTATCGGCATGATCTCGGCGGTGGAGCGGATGGTCCTGGCCGCCGCAGTGACAGGAGCTGGTGCTTGCGGCTCCGGCTTTACGTCAGCGGACGCGGTTTGCCCAGCCACTGGCGGCACCACCCTTCGCGTGCCGCAATAGGCGCAGAACTTCGCCTCGTCTGCCATTGGCTGCCCGCACTCTGTACAGAACATTCTTCCTCCGTCCCTTAGTTCCTGTTACTTCCTGGTTTCAAGAATGAAATTTACAACGAATCGGTATGAACCCAACTTCCGGGGATTTATTGCGCTGCCTGCTCCGTAATCACCACGACGTCGCTGTTCAGTTTGCCGCGCGTAACCGCCAGCTTATTTTTGGACCAGTCGAAGTCATATCCATAGAAATTCAGGTCGTTGAACTCCGTCAACGAAACCGGTGGCCCTCCGTCGAGAGACTGCTTGACCAGGTTCGAAACTCCTTTTTCCGTCACCGGATAGTAGAGCGCCTTCCCATCCGCCGAGAACCGCAACCCGCCAGACAGCGATTGTTCTACGGGTATCGATTTGATGGGAGCGCCCCCATTGCTGGGAATAACCTTAATCGTTCCTTTGGTTACGACTCCTTGACCTTCAACCGAGACCGTGGCTACGTATTGTGCGTCGGGCGAAACGGCCGTCCCAAAAACGAAGTCGTTGGAAAGCTGTTTGGGCTCTCCTCCTTCCATAGCTATCCGCATGAGCAACTGCTTTCCATTCACCAAGCTCGTATAGACAAAGAACTTGCCATCCGGGGAGCACGACACATTTTGATCAAACTTGCCTTTGGTCACTGCCGTTGGGCGTCCGCCGCCGACGTTCAGACGGAAGATATTGATACCCTTTGTTTCCTCGTTGGGCATGCCAAAAAGCGCGCGATCTGCATTCTGGCACACCGAAAGCCCGATGATCGGAAGGCTGGTCTCGAAAATCATATTGCGGTTGCTACCGTCAGGATTGACGGCGGAGATGTGGCCTTCATAGTCCGTGACCAGCAGGCGGCCGTCTTTCAGCCATCCGACGCTTACATCCCCCCTAGTTTCGACCGGCGTTGGTTGCTCCCCAGTTTTGGGCGCTGCAGGCGTTACGTACAACCCAATTTCGGGAAGGCCCTGGATCACCGCTAGCTGCCGGCCATTCTTGGTAACCGCCAGCGATCGGTCGCTGTAATTGGTCAAATCATTGGTGATCCGCTGAAACTTTCCATGACGGACATTGATGACTCCAATCTGTCCACCCCAGCGCGTGTTCGCGTCGCGGAAATTCACAAAAATGTAGCGCCCGTCGGGCGACCACGCCGGCTTGAGGATTTGGGCCGGTGCTGCGTAAATAGTCTTCTCCTTACCCTCGTTCAAATCCAAGGCAACGATGCGTCCCAGCTCCTTGACGCCAGGTTCGACCACCGTTGCCGCGATTTCATTGCCGTCCGGCGACCAGGCAGGATCGAAATAGCCCGGCAGGGGTAGCTTTGCCAATACCCGCTCATTGCTGCCGTCGGAATGTGCAACGATCAGCTTCGAGTTGGCCTCGGCCGAGCTGTTGCGCACGAACGCCATCTGCTTGCCGTCGGGTGAAAAAGTCACAGCGCTGTCTACGTCTTCGATCAGCTTCTGGGGAGTCCCGCCGAACACAGGAAGCTGATACAGAACACCAATGTTTGGATTTGTTGGTTCGATCCGCACAAAATAGAGGTAGTTTGCGTCGGGCGTAAAAGTGATGCCGGTATAGCGCGCCTCCGACGCCGGCAGAATGGAGGCCACGCTGCCGGTGGCGATGTGGCGCATCCACAGACTCTGCTGCCCATGCCCGTCGTCACGAACATTGACGACATACTTGCCATCCTCGGAGATTGTCGTGAGCACGGCCTTGCCGTCGTCGGTAATCTTCTGCATCGCCATGTTTCGGAAAGGCATCGGACCGGAGCCGCGTCGGTTCAACAGGGAGTAAATTCCGAAGGCAGCGGCCGCGAGGATTGCCGCCACCACAATCGCAATGATTCCAGTGCGCACTTTGTGCTGCCCCGCAGTCGCAATCAGCACCTGGCCACTGGACACCTGCACGCTCGAAGTGCCGGGGATTGTCGAGACCTTCGGCGTTGACGCTGTGTTCGAGGCCGCTGTCGGACGGGTTGGTGCGGACCCCGAAACTCGAGTCGCATCACTATCCCTCTTCAACCGCTTTAGATCGCCGCGCATTTCGGCGGCTGACTGATAGCGAAGATCCAAATCTTTTTCCAGCGCTTTGTCGATGATCTCTTCCAGCCGCGGTGGAATGCCGGCATTTAACTTTGCCGGTCGCACTGGCGTACCGCCAAGAATTCCCTGGAAAATCACAGCCGAGGTCTTGCCGCCGAACGGAAGATTACCAGTGGCCATCTCATACAACACCGCTCCCATCGAAAACAGGTCGCTGCGCGCATCCAACTCCTCGCCACGGGCCTGTTCTGGCGACATGTACGCCACGGTGCCAACGGCTGTGCCGGGTGTCGTCAGTTGTGGGCCCGCCATCGTGGTTGCTTCGGCGGCAACCGTCTCCATCGTCGCACGCCGGTCACGAGCCAGCTTAGCCAGTCCGAAGTCCAGTATCTTGGCCTGCCAGCGATTGGTAATGAAGATGTTTCCCGGCTTGAGGTCACGATGCACGATTCCTCTCGCGTGCGCGACGTCCAGGGCGTCGGTCACCTGTATTCCTATGTCGAGAAGTTTGTCGATCGTCAGGGGAACTCCCTTGATCTTCTCGCTCAGGTTTTCGCCTTCCAGCAGCTCCATCGCGATGAACCACTGGCCGTCGCATTCTTCGATTGCGTAAATGGTACAAATGTTGGGATGGTTCAACGCCGATGCCGACCGCGCCTCCTGCTTAAACCTCTCTAGCGCGACCGTTTCCTGCTCCGCCTCGGCACCTAGAAATTTCAGCGCCACACGACGCCCCAGCTTGGTGTCTTCCGCCTCGTAGACCACCCCCATGCCGCCGGCGCCGAGTTGGCGCACGATGACATAGTGCAATACGTTACTTCCGCTGGTGAGTTGCAAACCCTTACCTTTGGGCAATGTTTTGAAGGGGCGCGGCTTCAGCCGCGCCGCAGAAGTCCCTTTATTTCTCTCAACCGAGCGGACTTTAGCCCGCTCAGTTCAGTTATCAAGACTCTATTTTCCGGAGGAAGTAGCCGTCAAGGCAGCAGGGTCCAGGCCCGCAAAGACAACCCTTGATCGGAGCTTCACATCCCAACCGCTGGCGCCAGGTTGTAAGAGGTGAGCATGAATCATCAGCAGAAATTTTTGACCATTGTCGGATTCCTGCTTCTGGGCGGCAGTATTACTTTTGCTCAGACTGTTCCAGGCACCGGCAGTGCCTCTGCCCAATCGGCGGCCTCTTCTTCGGCTCAAATGTCGAGCAACGACCGGGCGTTTCTCGAGAAGGCCGCAGAAGGTGGAATGGCTGAGGTAGAGTTTGGCAAACTTGCCGAGCGAAACGCACAAAGCCAGGAGGTGAAGGACTTCGGCAAGCTTATGGTCGATGACCACTCGAAAGCCAATGATGCGCTCAATCAGATTGCTTCTCAGGCAGGAGCAACCCTCCCCACCGGATTAAGCACGTCTGACAACACTACCAAAGAGCACCTGTCAAAAATGCAGGGTGATGCCTTCGATAAAGCGTACATGCGACACATGGTCGCCGACCATCAGCAAGACGTTTCCGAATTCAAACAGGAAACCACAGCCGGGAAGGATCCACAGCTGAAGGACTGGGCCGCCAAGACCCTCCCCACGCTGCAACAGCACTTGCAATTGGCGGAGCGGGTGGACGCCAAAGTGAAGGGTCCAGAACCGAAGCCAGCGCCCGCAGCCCCGAAACCGTAGTCAGCGCGCAAACCGAGAGCCGCCCAATGTGCTGGGCGGCTCTTGGTTTGCGATCCTAACCCTAACGCTGGCGTCACCTTGTCGGTATTTAAGTCGGTAAGTCGGCTCGGTCGGCAATGAGCACGCCACTTCGCGCGTAGCTGTACCGCGGCACTTCCACGAATGCAATCGTCAGCTTCTCCGGCTTCACTCCGAGCTCCTCTTTCAGGACCTCGGTCATCCGACGAACTGCGCGCCGTTTCTGCTCTATGGTTCGGCCTTCCAGCATCGTGATTTGTACGTGTGCCATCGAACTATCGCCTCCATAAGAGGGAAGGACTCATCACAGAGGACACAGAGAACACGGAGGGTTTTTTGTCCCATCTCTTCTCTGTGTCCTCTGTGTTCTGTGGTGAAAACACTCTAGACGCAGCCAGTTTACTTCGCCAGTTCAAATCCGGCGAAGAAATAACTCAGCTCAAAGCGCGCGGTGTCTTCCGCATCCGACCCATGCACCGCGTTCTTCTCGATACTTGAGGCCCATTTCTTGCGGATTGTGCCCTCATCCGCCTTGGCCGGATCGGTGGCTCCCATGAGGGCGCGGTAATCGGCAATGGCGTTTTCCTTCTCCAGGGCCATCACCACCATCGGGCCGCTTGACATGAAATTAGTCAGCGACTCAAAAAACGGACGGTGCACGTGTACTGCATAGAAGCCTTCCGCCTGCGCCTTGTTAATGTGCAGCATCTTCATCCCAATAATGCGGAATCCGTTCTGCAATAGCGTATTAATAATGTCTCCGGTTGCATCCTTCCCAACCGCATCCGGCTTGACGATAGATAAAGTGCGTTGCAGTGTCTTCATTCGTAAGAGAGTCCTCGTGTATGAGTTCGTGATGGGCGAAGAGTTTTGCGCCGTTGGCTTTTGTTTTCTGTACCTCAGTGTCTGTGTGGTGAAAATTACGCCTTCGCCAGTGCAGGCATCGCCTGCACCAGCGTCTCCCCGATGTCGGCCGGGCTGCTCGCCACATGAATGTCTGCTGCCTTCATCGCCGCGATCTTCTCCTTGGCGGTTCCCTTCCCGCCCGAGATGATGGCGCCGGCATGCCCCATGCGCCGTCCCGGAGGCGCTGTCTGTCCTGCGATGAATCCCACCACCGGCTTCTTCACGTTTGCCTTGATGTACTCCGCTGCGGCTTCTTCTGCGCCTCCGCCGATCTCGCCAATCATGATGATCGCTTCCGTCTCGGGGTCAGCGTTGAACAGCGTGATGGCGTCGATAAAGTTCGTCCCGATGATCGGGTCGCCGCCGATACCGATCGCCGTCGATTGCCCGATGCCACGCACGGTTAACTGATGCACTGCTTCGTACGTCAGTGTGCCCGAGCGCGACACGATACCGACATTCCCTTCCTTGTGAATGCGGGCCGGCATGATGCCGATCTTGCACTTCCCGGGCGAGATGATGCCCGGGCAGTTTGGCCCGATCAGCCGCGACTTCTTGCCCTTCAGGAACTCCCACGCCTTCACCATGTCCTGCGCGGGAATGCCCTCGGTGATGCAAACAATCAGCGGAACGCCGGCATCAGCGGCTTCCATGATGGCGTCGGCTGCGCCCGGAGGCGGCACGAAAATCACCGTCGCATTCGCGCCAGTTTTGGCCACCGCTTCTCCCACCGTGTTGAAGATGGGCCAGCCTTCGTGCGCGGTTCCGCCTTTGCCGGGAGTCACGCCCCCAACCACTTTCGTTCCGTACTCCTGTGAAGCTTTGGCGTGGAAGGTTCCCTCGCGGCCCGTAAGTCCCTGCACGATGAGTCGCGTCGATTTATCTACCAGAATGCTCACTTGACCCCCTTTGCCGCCGCGACGACCTTTTCGGCCGCGTCTTTCATGTTGTGAGCCACAATGAAATTCAGCCCGCTGTTCTTCAGGATCTCGCGGCCCTGCTCCACGTTCGTCCCTTCCAACCGCAGCACGATTGGCAAATGGATGTTGGTCTTTTTCGCCGCGCTCACCACACCATTAGCCAGCGTGTCCACCCGCAGGATGCCGCCGAAAATATTGATCAGCACCGCCTGCACATTCTTGTCCGCCAGTAGAATCTCAAAGGCGTGCGTCACCTGCTCCTCGTTGGCGCCGCCCCCCACGTCGAGGAAGTTCGCCGGCATGCCGCCGGCATACTGAATGATGTCCATAGTCGCCATCGCCAACCCGGCGCCGTTGACCATGCAGCCCACATTGCCGTCGAGCTTGATGTAGTTCAGCGCGTACTTGCTGGCTTCGACTTCGAGCGGGTCTTCTTCGCTCAAATCGCGTAGCTCGCGAATATCCGGATGCCGGTACAGCGCGTTGTCGTCGAGGTTCATCTTGGCGTCCAGGGCGAACAGCCGTCCATCCGTCGTCGTAATGAAGGGGTTAATCTCCACCAGCGACGCGTCGGTATCTTCAGCGGCCCTCGCCAGCGCCATCATGAACTTGACCGCGCCGCTGATGTACTTGGCGTCGAGTCCCAGCTTGAACGCGATCTTGCGCGCCTGGTAGGCCTGCAATCCCACGCCCGGGGTGATGTGCTCTTTGATGATGGCATCGGGATCCTTGGCCGCAACCTCTTCGATCTCCATGCCGCCCGCCGCCGACGCCATGAAAACGTTCCGCCCATTGCCGCGGTCGAGCACGATGCCGAGATACAGCTCCTGAGCAATCGGCAGCGTCTCTTCGATCAGTAGCCGCTGCACCTTCTTGCCCTCTGGGCCAGTCTGGTGCGTCACCAGCGTCATGCCGAGCATGTTGGCCGCGATCTCGGCGGCATCTTGCACGGACTTCGCAATCTTCACGCCGCCGCCTTTGCCGCGCCCACCTGCATGGATCTGCGCCTTCACCACAACTCCGGTTGCGCCAACGTGGAACAGCTCCCGCGTCGCTGCGTCGGCTTCCTCGACGCTCTCGACCATACGCCCACGCGGCACAGCCACTCCATACCTCGCCAGGATGGCCTTGCCCTGATACTCGTGAATTTTCATGTTGGTATGACGGATGCGGACGATCTGCCCGCGGCCCCGGCCCGTATTCCGGCTCGGTTGTCAGCTCCTTATGAGAATGGCGGTACAGCAGGAAACTGGCTAGTGTACTTGACGGAAGAGCGAGGCTGCAATGATAGGCGTCCCGTAAAGGTTGAACTAAGAGCCCTGGAGCCCTCTGGCTGTCTTTGTGTCGGAGCCTGCCCAGAGCGAAGGCGAAGGGTGCCTTGGGAATGTTGGTTACTGAAGCAACTTGCACACTTGCGAAATTCCTTGCCTCTTCCATCCTCCCTCCCGCACGCTCAATTCTGGACAGCTCGTCCATGGACGATAGGTTCTCGATATTTATTGCGCGAACTGAAGCTGATAGCTGAGGGCTGATAGCCAGTTAACAGGGATCCGTAGCCCGCGTCACAAACGGTGACATCATTGAGCCGACCACCTATTTGCGCCCACATTTACGACACCGGCAGCACGTGCAAATCTGACGCAGCTACTGGCCAAACATATTGCCCTTACCATCTGCGCTATTGCGCTCGCTAACTCCGCGAGGCCCAGTACTCGCGCCCGTCGTCACAACAGCAAGCCTCCCCAGCTGGAAAACATGTACCTTGTGCATCGGCGCTCTCCTAAGTTGCCGAAGCGCTCGCGGCCGACATGATCAATGCCAAACGCCGGGTGGGGGTTTCTTCAGATGTTGCGAACGCCGCTCCAGGCTTTCGCCTTGGTCCCGAACATCCCATCTCCCCCAGTACAGCGGACGGCCAACTGCGTCCCAACTATGCTGTAACCCTCACCCGCTCAAATGGATACGTATAATTCGCCCAGAATCAATAACATATGGCCAATTTTTCCCTAAGCACTTGATTCTAAAAGAACGCACAAGCAAAATTTTCGCGAGTCGAAGTCCTTTCGCCACGGCGTGTTACCGGTCGCCAGATGCTACCCTAGTTGCCAGTCGGCCAGCTACCAGTCGCCTCATGATCCTCGACGCCCTGCACAAGATCGCCAACCGCGGCTCCTCGCTTACACGAGAGGAGGCCCGTGAGGTCATGGCGGAAGTCCTGCGGGGGGAGGCTACCAACGCCCAGATCGGCGCCTTGCTGGTGGCGTTGCACATGAAGAGCGAGACGGTCGAGGAGATTGTTGGCTTCGCCCAGGCGATTCGTGCTGCCGCGACGCCGCTTTCCGCCGATGACAGCGACACCGTCGACGTCAGCGGCACCGGGCGCGACGCGCTTGTCGACACCTGCGGCACCGGTGGAGA
>DASRAA010000160.1:0-2814 GCA_035638375.1 Binatia bacterium
CGCACGAACGCATACTCGCGGACCTCTTCCTCGATATTAGGAATTTCATGCGAGAGTTGTTGTACCACTTGCTCGATGGATCGACGGCCGTCGCAAACCCGGAGAGCACAGGCAACCCAATCCGAGATCATTTCCAGAGACTCACTGCCACCCGTGACTTCACGGGCCACATAAAAATAATGGCCGCGGGCCCACTCTGGTTCGCTCCGATGCCTGAGCGCATCAACGACGCGCTGAATGTCACATGACAACTCGATCACGCGGGATCGAGTTTTTCGAACCGGAATGTCGGTCCACCATAGCGCGGATTCGGGTGCAAGCGGGACTCCCATGGGTTGTACCGCGCCATCCGAGGACGCTCCCAGTCGCATCGCGTCTTCATACTCCAGGAATGTCTGAACTACGGGGTCCTTGCTGGCTCGATGCGCGCGTGCGAAATGCAGAAAGTCCGTTCTGAATGTCTTACTCCGGTAGTAACGGCGAATCTCGAATCCATCGAGACCCGGCCATAATAAAAGTCGCCGCTGGCGCCACTCGGAAAAAAGATCGAGGATACCGGTGGTGACCTGTTCAAGAGCTACGAGCAGCCAGCGAAAGTGCTCCACCCCCATAAGCGTGAATTCCCGCAACTCCAGTAGCAAGCTACGGTCGAGATTTGGCGTCGGCAGAAGATAAAAATTAGAGAAGATTTCGGAATACTGCCGGATCAGAGCAACATCCCGTTCGTTCTGCTGCTCGCCCTGATGCGACACGTCCGAGCATAGGGTTTCGAGAGTCAATTGGTCCTTGTATTTCGAGTGAAGCGGTGTCTCGGCCAGCGGCGCCAGCAGATTGAGTTGCGGGTCGGAGTGCGGGCAGCGCGCTGCATGTATAAGTATGCAGACTGTCTGCCGCAAGTCCTCCGCAGTTTCTTCCGGGAAGCCAGTGATCAGAGAGACCGTGGTGCCGATCCCCAACTTCTCAGCCGCGTCGATGATTTCAACCGCCCGCCTTGGATCAAGGTGCTTGTCGATGATGGTTTGCATCCTGCTGGAGCCAGTTTCGATGCCGAAGAACAGACCATGGCAACCGGCCCGAGCCATCAATTCGAGCAACGGCTCGTCAACGCAATCGGTGCGCGCGCTGCATGACCAGGTGAACTTTTCACCCGCAGCGATCATCGCCTCGCAAAAAGCCACCACTCGCCGCCGGTCCACCGTAAACATGTCATGGATGAGGTCGAAGTCGCTCAACCCATAAGTCGCGGCGATAGCTCGCATGTCACGCAGAATTCGTTCCGGCGAACGCAGCCGGAAATTGCGCCGGAAGAAATCATTGGTGGAACAGAAGGTGCACGCGAAGGGACAGCCGCGCCCCATTTCCAGGGCAGCTCTGTAGGCGCTCCTTAATTCACCGGTCAGGTGATATGCCGCCGAGGGCAGCGCGTCCAGATCCTTAATCACCGGCGCATTGGGGTTGCGCCGAGGTTGGCCTTCGGCGCGATAAGTCAGTCCGGGCACCCGATCCATGCGCCATCCGCCCGCCAACTCCTGGAGCAGCGATGGCAAACTTTCTTCCGCCTCGCCGCGCAAAATGAAATCGACGAATGGGAAAGCTGTTAGGGTTTGCACGTCAACCACAGACGCTTGTGGCCCGCCGAACAGGATGGTGCACTGCGGACGAATGGCTTTGAGAGCTTTTGCGATTCTTATGGTCAGCGGATAGCTGCTGCAGATGGAGGTAAATCCGCACACTTCAGCATCCTTCGCAGCAATGACGGAGGCTGCGATCTCTGCGAAGTCATCGAGTCTCAATAAATCTGCAGAATCCGCAAGCTGGAAGTATGTCCGGTTGAGGTCGACTATTTGTGGGCTGTCGCCGCAGGCCTCTAGCACGGCCGCAAGGCTTAGAATACCGAGCTGAGGTTCCAGGGTGATTTGGCGAACCTCATCACTCTCGATCTCGATGCTGCCGCCAAATTCGGCGGCTGTCGGCGCGTTAACCAGACACACGTTCATTAGGCGTCACTCGTCGGCCAGGGCGACTTGTTTGCCGCCGCCGCGCTTACTGCGGTGTCAGCCCTCAGGATTTGCCGGCCTTTTTCGCGCCCGCTGCCCGTGTTCGTTCGAAGGCGAAGATGGATAGAATGACTTCTCGATTCTTGCGCAAGAGGTCGGTGGCTTTGCGCGTGAGTTTGGCGTTGACGGCCTTGGTTATCTGTTCATGCTTGGCATTCTGTGGCACGCGGATCTTTATTACCGGGGGTCTCATTTAGGTCCTCCTGTATCGCACGCCATTAACCAACACCACAACAAAGGAATCAACAAAACGAAATATCCGAAAAAGCTCGGTCCAAGATTGGAATAGCCTCGGCCTATATCGAATCCACGTAGTGTGTCAAGCGAAGAGTACAAGTGCGCGGGCTTCCAGGTTTCGAGAATTCTCGAAATGTCGAAATGACCTGCTTTCACGATTTCGCAATTACCATCCCGGATTTCAGGAGATTGGCCTTTGAAGAAGCAGGCGAGCTGTTAAGGCGTGCACCCAGGTACTTACGCGTGATTAGCGATCAGCTTGCCGGCCAGTTCGAGGAGGAGCGTATCGTTACCGCGTGCGGCGATGAGCGACAACCCGAGCGGGCAACCGTCGAGCTGCGCCAACGGCAGTGACACTTGCGGCAGCCGTGCCAAGCCAGCAATGCACAGGAGAGGCAGCGCCCGGGCGCGGAAGTTGTCGAGCACCTTTGGCGGTGAGTTCCTAAGCGGCGCGATGCCAGGCGCGGACGGCAGTGCAAGCACAGTTCTTCCCCCAAGCATTTGTGCCATGCGGCGCGCG
>DASRAA010000161.1:0-3360 GCA_035638375.1 Binatia bacterium
GGAGTTTGCGCGAGCTTCACGGAAAAGAAGCGCCGCGAGCTGGTAGAATTCCTCGCTCCATACCGCAAGAATGCGCTGGCCGCTCACCCTTGGAAGGATTGGGCTGAGCATGGATCGGTGAGCGGTGAAACCGAACATCGCATGCCCGGTGGTCAGAGCCGCTGGAGCCAGGGCAAGGACCTGTCTTGGGAGCCGCTGCGTCCCGAACTGGTGGTGGAAGTCGCTTATGAGCACATGCAGGGCGACCGCTTCCGCCACACAGCGCAGTTTCGCCGGTGGCGCACGGACAAAAAGCCGAGCGACTGCACCTATGACCAGCTCGAAGTGGTTCCACCACACGAGCTGGCGATGATTTTTGCCGGCGGTCGCTGAGCTCGGCTGCACAGAACGTTTTAACCGAGCTTGCCGAATGGGTTCAAAGTTCCGTGTTCCGTGTTTAGCCGGCTTCAACCCTTCGAACGACTCAGGGCAAGCTTTGATCAGCTGTTAAAAACCACTCGGAGTCCTTCGACCAGCTCAG
This sequence comes from Binatia bacterium, assembly GCA_035638375.1. Lineage (GTDB taxonomy): Bacteria > Acidobacteriota > Terriglobia > Terriglobales > Acidobacteriaceae > DASRAA01. The sequence goes on from DASRAA010000161.1 coordinate 521, forward strand.
GACGAACGGAATCGGTCTTGAAATTATTTAACAAAATCCGTTCATGCTGAGCTTGTCGAAGCATTCTTCTATTCTTTTTCAACAGCTCGTTGATCCAGAACTACCGTTTCTGCCGCTTCGCCGCCCGCCGATTACGCCATTCACGCGTTGGATCGTCATCCGGATCGGGGGTTTCTTGTGGGGGGCGCAATTCTTGCGGCACATGTCGCAGGTTAACTCGGATGCGGGTCCAGGTGGACGACCTGCCACGCATCGAGTCGACCAACACGTCGTCCACGGCGAGTAGTGTGGCCACTTCGGGATGTTTACTTTTCCACCTTTGGAGACCGTCGAGAGCTGCTTCTTTATTCGGCGAGTTCGCGACCACCAGCAGTGGCGCCTTTAGCCGCGGCTTTTTTGCGATGGGTTTCTTCACCGCGACGCGGGCGCGTGAAGGGGCCACGCGCGGTGGTTCGTCTTCCATCTTACGAAAGTGTGGCGGCCACGGCGCGTCACCGAAACCTGCCGCCTCGTCCTCCGCCGCGAGCTCTAGGAGCTTTTCGAGCGAACCGGGCGCGGTGTCGATGTCTGCGTGTGGATCGCCCAATTCCGCGAGGCGCTTGGGAACCGTGAGCACGGTGAAGTCGGCCGGATCGCAGTCGGGGACCTCATGCCAGTGAAGTGGCATGGATACACGGGCGTCGGGAAGCGGGCGCACGGAATAGGCAGAGCAAGTCGTGCGATCCTTTGCGTTCTGGTTGTAGTCGAGGAACACGCCGTGCCGCTCTTCCTTCCACCACTTCGAGCTGGCCAGGGCCGGCGCGCGCCGCTCGACTGCGCGCGATAAGGCGAGTGCCGCGCGGCGCACCTGGACGAACGTCCAGCGCGGTTCGATCCGCACGTTCACATGCATACCTCGTGAACCGCTCGTCTTGGGCCAGCCACGAAGTCCCATCTCCTCGAGAAACGATTTCACCTCGAGAGCAACACGGCGCACGTCGTCCCAGGCGACGCCCGGACCAGGGTCGAGATCGACGCGCAATTCATCGGGGTGATCAAGATCGGTAGAGCGCACGGGGTGTGGATGCAGCTCGATGCAGCCCAGGTTCACTACCCACGCGAGCCCCGCCGTGTCATCCACGACAATCTCCTCCGCTTTGCGTCCTGAAGGGAATGACAGCGTAACGGTACGCAACCATGAGGGCAGCTTAGTAGGCGCGCGTTTCTGATAGAACGCCTGGCCCTCGGCACCGTCAACAAAGCGTTTGAGAACCAGTGGACGATCCCGTATTCCACCTAGAGCGCCCGACGCAACCGACAGATAGTAGCGCACGAGATCGAGTTTCGAGAGCTTCGTCTGCCTGGAAAAATACGGCTTCTCGGGGTTGGTCACACGGACCTCGCGCCCCTCGATCGACAGAACCTCGGCAGTATCGTCCTTCATAACTGGATCACGCTAATGCTCATCATTGGAGCCGGTCCCTTTACAGCTTAACAATTTCATTTGATTGATCTAGTGTCCAGTAACCCAAGCTCGCAACAAAATGAACCGTCCTTCCGGGCAACCCCGGAGTTGAGCGCTTCTGTATCTGTTTGTAAGCTCGCGGCCAGTATTGGTATAGCGCCCTGTCAAGGGCGCCAGCCCGCCTGATTGAGCAGCTGGTCGGCTTCGTAAGCGAAGCTGAAGTCATACCCCCGCCCAATCGGAATGAACTCCGAAACCTCCGCGATTTGACGGATGATGGTGAGATCGTTCTTTTGCGTTTCTTCGTCTACTGTTCCGTTGCGCGTGAAAGTGCCGATCAGATCGTCATACATACGTGTTGCGAGAGTCCGATCCACGCCAGAAAATTTCACGTTGGCGGCAATGGTGGCATCGCGATCCTGGCGAATGAAACGTAGCGCCTTTACCGCGGCGCGGATAAAACCGCTGACTTGCTTGGGCTGCTCCTTTATAAGACGGTCGGATGTCGCCAGTGTCCCCCACGAGTTCTTCACCTCGTTTCCGAAAAAGAGCAGCTCTCTCATTCCAGCGTTGACGCCAATATAGCGTGGCTGGACTCCCAAGATGATCGCGTCCACTGATCCCGACAATAAGGCCCCCAGTTGGGTTCCTCCCGACTGATGGATGTAGGCCACGTCACGGTTGGGATCGAGGCCCTGTCTCATTAGGATCTGCTTGAGCATAAATGTGGCCGAAGCGGCCACACCGCCGGTGGCGATACGTTTTCCCTTTAAGCTCTTTAGGCTAGTGATCTCAGGTTTACTCAATAGCCATTGGTGAACCTTATCGTTAGCGGCCAGTACCACCTTTAGAGGAGCGGCGCCTTTCGCAGCCGCGATCAGTGCGCTGGTACCGGCGACGGTAAATTGGATACTGCCGGCCAACAATCCTTGGATGCTAGGAGTACCTGCGACGATGAGGAGTTTGAGGTCAATGCCTTCTTCCCGCATGTAACCTTTCTCCTGCGCAATGGGATAAATGACATGTTGAAAGTTTTTTCCGGGAGTGATTGCCATATAAATCGTATCGAGACTAGACGCCGTGGTTTCAAAGAAGAGGAGAACAACGCTCACAATCCCAAAGATGGTAAAGCATCTTCGTCCGCATTGGTCCAATTTCGATGCGTCTCCACTTGTCTTCATTCCGTCACTCTCTCTTCTCTGACATTAATAAAAATCCGATACTCCCTTAGTACAAATCATCATCTGCTACAACTGACGTGGTCCCGAGTATCGGAGTGATAACAGCGCAGTCGCAGTGCCTCTTGACAGTAAGGGCCGCGCCGCCCTAACAGTGTAGTTGCGAATTCTAAAAAAGGAAGGAGCGATCCGATGGCGGTGATCGATGCTGACGCGCA
>DASRAA010000162.1:0-4658 GCA_035638375.1 Binatia bacterium
AAGACAGCGAGAAACTCTCTTGCCCGCTGTTGCCGCTTCAGAACGGTGTTTGCTGAACGGCGGCTAGATTATAGCCACGGAGGTGGGCACTATGAAACTTGTCCGTTCTGTGCCCACTGCCACAAGAAGTTCGGCTGTCGACTGTTTTGCGCGGAACAGTGTCACAGGTGCCAAAATCACCACTAACATGCTATGGCCGCGGATTACGGTTTTAGCTATAGTGCTCAGAATTAATACACCAAAGCGCGGCACGAAGTCGCGGCAAGCCTTTCAACCATAATCCATTTGCGCCGTGCGGGGCTTCTCACCTTTTTGGAGCAGCCAGAACGGCATTCTCAAGCGCCCGTCAAACCGATCTAAATTTCCTGCAAGGAGCGAAACTTGATGCCCATATCAAAACGTCGCTGCTTTTGGTCGTGTGGACTGTTGGTTTTGCTAACCATGTCCGGTTGCCATAAGGGACCGGAGCCAGGACAGGTTCAGGACGAAGCTCGGCTTGCCGGCCGCTCGCCGTCTTCATTCCCCGCCGCCGATGAGGATTACTTCCACGACATGGATGGTGGCATCGCGCTGAACAGCGACGAAGTCAAGGGGCGTAACATGTGGATCGTCTGGACGGGTGGTGACGACAAGATGTGGGACACCCTAGCGGTCACCAGCGTTGGCACTGTCGATCTCTTGAAGACGATTTCATCCCACCCCGCATTGAAGAACCTGCGGGACAATCGCTGGAACTATCTTGGCTTGGTAAACGAACCCTGCTTCAAGAAAGCTACTGGTCCCGATCCCAATCGTTACGGGCTGTGGCTCGATCAGCGGGACCCGAGTTGTCCACCAGATCCCTTCGAAAACGAGAGCAAGTATCCGGGCGTAAAGATTGGCGCGCGCGGCAAAAATCTTCCCGTAGGCTCCTACTATGGTTATGCTACTGGTGTGGTTGGACTGCGCCTCTTCCCCAATCCCGACTTCGACGAGGCTGCAGCCAAGAAATGGGACCCCAAGCGCTACTACGAAGACCCCAGTTACTACAACGATAAGAACCTGATACGGCCGTATCGTGTCGCTATGTCGTGCGGCTTTTGCCATGTCGGACCTAGCCCGACCAAACCTCCTGCCGATCCGGAGAATCCTAAGTGGGAGAATCTGAGCTCCATCGTCGGGTCGCAGTATTTCTGGACAGATCGCATCCTGGCCTGGGAATCCGACGAGAGCAGTTTCCCGGTCCAACTGTTTCATTCTTATCGCCCGGGCACCCTGGATACTTCGTTCATCTCCACCGACAACATCAACAACCCACGCACTATGAATGCCTTCTATGGCTTGCCGGCGCGCATGGAAGTGGCTCATCGTTGGGGGAAGGAGACCCTCGCTGGTGGAGGACTGAATAACAAACAGCTCAACGACTACGTTCACGAGGGGCCATTGACGCAATTCTTCCAGTCGCCAGCTACAGTTTGGACGCCACGCGTCCTGAAAGATGGCTCTGACTCCGTAGGAATTTTGGGAGCACTAAACCGTGTTTACCTCAACATCGGACTGTTCAGCGAGGAGTGGCTGCTGCACTTTCGGCCGCTGGTTGGGGGAAAGCCTATCACGCCCATCGAAATTGCCGTTGCCAATAAGAATTCCGCCTACTGGGAAGCCACCCAGATGCAGACACCTTACACGGCGCTGTTCTTGCTGAAGGGCACTATGGGCCACCATCTGAAAGATGCGCCTGGCGGTGATGCCTACCTCACCAAAGACAAAGCCCAACTGGAGCGAGGCAAGGTCGTTTTTGCAGAGCGCTGCGCGCGTTGTCACTCCAGCAAGATTCCAACGCCTGCTCCGGGGCTCGACCCGGCCGGTTGCTCAGGCAAAGACTACCAGGACTGCTGGAACAGGTACTGGGCCTGGACCAAGACCGATGACTTCAAGTCCAAGATGACAGCAATGGTCCGCCAGCCCGATTTTTTGGACAACAATTACCTCTCCACCGACCAGCGCGTGCCTGTGACCTTACTACAGACAAATGCTTGCAGCCCACTGGCCACCAATGCCCTAGGCGGCAACATCTGGGACAACTTCTCGTCGCAGACCTACAAAGAGTTGCCATCGGTTGGTAGCATCACCGTGTATCATCCTTTCACTGGCGAAGCCAGCAGCTACAACATGCCAGCTGGAGGGCGCGGCTACACGCGTCCGGCATCGCTTATCGGCCTCTGGTCCACAGCGCCGTTTCTCCTGAACAATAGCGTAGGCAAGTTTGATCCTAACCCGTCGGTGGCAGCGCGCATGGGCTCGTTCCAGGATTCCGTCGAGAAAATGCTGTGGCCGGAAAAGCGCGACCAGGATCCGGAACTGAAGGACAAGATTCCCGGCTTGCCGAGCCTGATAGACCGCACGCGGGCTACCAGTTACCTTCGCGTTCCCGCCGGTTATTTGCCGGACTTCCTCAAACCTGATTTGCTGAGTTTCGGGCATCGCTGGTTCCCGTGGTTGTTTGGTGAAGGTGGAGTGGAAATCGGGCCGATTCCTAAAGGAACCCCGGTTGCCTTGCTGTCGAATCTCGACCTATTAGGCGAAGCAAGAACTCCGGAAGAAAGGCTCGCACACCAGAAAGAGGTAGTGGATCTGTTGCTCACCATGAAGCACGACTTGGTGTCTTTGCCACCAGGAGCGAGCGACGCCGAGGCCAACAAGGTGTTCAGCAATCTTGTTCCTAAGCTGATGAGGTTGAGCAAATGCCCGGACTACATCATCAATCGCGGCCACTACTTCGGCACCAGTTACTTCAAAGAGGAGCCTGCGCTCAGCGACGCCGATAAGCGCGCGCTGATCGAATATCTCAAGACTTTTTAGGGGGCGCTAAACTGATGGCGGATAGCTGCTGTTGGTGACGGTCGCTTCGCAGATGCCATGAACAAGGTCGTGCTGTGGGTTGGTACTCTGATCCTCGCGGGAGTTAGTGTCGTGGTCTGATTTCTTCGGCATTGGCCTCCTGCGATCATCGATTGATGCCAAAGCTGCGGGCTCTCGACGTCTGGACCTACAATCTGCAAGACGGTACTTCCGCACGCTTCACCTTCGGCCCGGCTGAGAAAACAACCAGCGTGTGGTCCCGTGACGGGAAGATGATTGCATTGCATTTTCGATCCGGCAGTGTTTCGAAACACGAGCAAATTGCGCAAATAGCAACCCAGTCGAGTCATTCCCCAAACGAAGATCCTGCCTGTAACCCTACCTTCGAGCCACTGACGATCTTGGGTATTGGCGTATGATGCTGTCCTACTTACCGTCGGTCTCGTCCCTATCCAATCTCGTGGGGCGGTTCGTTGAGATTGTGACTCACACATTCGCTATTTGCTGCCGTTCTTCTCGCGATTTCAATCGCAGATAATCTTCACGCTCAGACAACAAACTCCGGTGGTTTGACTGGAGTCATTACCGATCAGAGCAGCGGCGGTTGTGCCTTATGCGATTGTTGATAGGGGACGAGGCCAAGGTGACCACCCAAACAACTAAAACCGACCGGGAAAGGGGGGTACCAGTTCTTCTTTCTTGCGCCGGGCAGATATACGCTGACTGCCGCGCATGAGGGGTTTCAAAATAAGAGGCGAGCCGTGCTTGGGTTTAGACTGATCACCATAAATCGAGCTCAACCGAGTTTTAGGGTGCTCCGTGATTGTTCTGAATTCACGCGTGGTTCGGATTGCCGTCGCGAGTCTGGCGAGCGGGTTGTTGATCGGCATTGTGGGCGGTGGCTTTCAACTGTTGCTAACTGTGGCTAATTCGTTACGCGGTGCGCTCATCGTCCGAGCGCATGCTTGGCCACACGTTGGGTGGTTGGCTCCCGTGGTCCTGGGACTGGCTGGAGCAGCCTTGGCCCGACTACTGGTTGTCTACTTTTCTCCGCAAGCCGAGGGCAGTGGAGTGCAGCGGGTGGAGGCATTCTACAGTGGTGACATTGAGCCTGCGACGATTGCCATTCTCCCTGTCAAATTCTTCGGGGGCATAGCGGCGATCGGCTGTGGCCTGGCGCTGGGGCGGGAGGGGCCGACTGTTCAAATGGGATCGTCGCTCGCTGGGCTAGTTTCACGCTTTTTGTTGAAAAGCGACGACGAGTCAAAGATGGTGGATGCGGCAGGCGCTGGCGCCGGTCTTGCGGTGGCGTTCAACGCACCAATGAGTGGTACCATTTTCGTCTTCGAAGAACTGACTTCCAGTTTCAGTCAATACTTGCTGGTGGCAGCTACGGGAGCGGCAACCACTGCAGTTGTGGTTTTGCGTCTGGTATTTGGAGATCAGTTCGACTTTGTTGTCAAACAGGTGAGCCTGACTACTATATGGAGAATCTGGCCTTTCGCAATTCTCGGAATGCTGATCGGTGTGGTGGGTGCGCTTTATAACCGAATCATCATTCTCTTGCTGCGAATCAGTGACAGCTACGTGAAATTGAACTCGGTTTACCGAGCTGCTGTCATTGGCGCAGTCATAGGGATCACGGCCTGGTTTGCACCAACGCTAGTAGGCGGCGGCGACAATCTGACCCAAGCCATACTCTCCAGTTCACTTACCGTTCGAGCGTTGACGGGCATTTTTATCCTTCGCTTTTTTATCGGCCCCTTTTCCTACGCTGCAGGCGCTCCCGGAGGTCTGTTCGCACCGATGCTGGTTCT
>DASRAA010000163.1:0-3013 GCA_035638375.1 Binatia bacterium
TTCACCTTCAGGCAGTACTTGTCGTACCACTCGATCACGCCATGAATCTCTTCGTCATCCTGCAGCACGATGACCATGGGCGTTTTGCTCTGCATCTGTTTCTGGTAGTAGAAGTTCTCCGCGTGCGTTTGCTCCGGCGGCGCGACCTTCTTGCCATTCGCCGCCGGCCGTTCAGCGCGCTCGCCCCGTTCCCCACGATCTCGCCGGTCACCGTTCTCCGGTCGATGGCTCTCATTGCGGTTCAGCGAAGGACGAATCAATCGGCGATTGGCAAACACCTCCGTGTCGGAACTGCGCCCCACAATGGGGGAATCCAGGGAATCTTTCATGGCGTTTGCTCCTATGACTGCACACCAGTCCGGCCATTCAAGCACCAGCCCCTTGCTTCACATTTCGGTCTAGCGAGACTCTGGAGTGGATTTACCAGGACGTCTTCAGGTGTGAACTTGGCGATACCCTACCACAGCAGCCACGCCAACACAATGCGTTACGTCACAATTCTCGCGCCGAAAGGCCGCTACCGCTCAAGAGAAGTCGCGAATGCGTCCAAAGCAAGCGTCCGCAGCAGGTTGCGCCGCATGCCGCTCTCTAGCTCACCCAGCCGGTTGACAGCCTCCACAATCCAGTCGAACTCCACCTGCTCGGCCATCTTGCGCAATTGCGCCTCAATATCCGAATTGCGCATCAGTTCCGGCGTGCCCGACTTCAGAAACAGCATGTCTTCCAGCAGCGAAAACAGCGTCCGGATCGCTTGCTCCGTCTTTTCCTTGCCCTCCGCACCCGCCCGATAGGAGTCCGTCACCTTAAACAGCTCGCTGTGATCCTTCTCCCCAAGCGCCGGACCCAGCAGCACCAGCGCATCCTGCCGAGCCACAAGATATTGCGCAAGATCGAAACTCTTTGCCCGCCCCAGTCCGCCGCCCGAAAGCCGCGCCACCAGCGCGCGCTCCCGCGGCTTGAGTTCCGGCCGCTCCACCTCCAGGTGCTTCTCCAGCGCGTCTGGGGACAGGGCCAACAACCGCAACTGCATGCAGCGTGAGCGAATCGTCGGCAGCAGCGCTGACGGGTTTTCGGTCAACAGAAAAATCGTCGCGAAGTCCGGAGGTTCCTCCAGCACCTTTAACAGCGAATTCGCCGCTTCCTTCATGAAGCTGGCCTGGCTGAAGATGTAAACCTTGTGGCGGCCCTCTGCGGGCCTAAAGTAAATCTCCCGTATCAAGTGCCGCACCTGGTCGACCTTTACCAGCATCTGCGGAGGATCGGGCGGGATGATCGTCACATCTGGATGCGTCTGCACGAGGATACGCGTCTCCCGCTTGTCCGCTTCGCGTAGGCTCTCGCGCGCCTCCACCGCCTCCGCGAAGCAGTCCTGGAGGGCATCGGCGTCCGCAATCCGTGTGCAGTTCGCGCACTTCCCGCAAAAATCTGGCAGGCCGTCCGTCATCGGTTGCTGAAGACAGTTCACCGCCTTCGCCACCATCTGCGCCAGCGTGAATTTGCCGGCACCCTCCGGTCCCGACAGGATCACCGCATGCGGAAAATGGTCGCGCGCCAGCATCTCGCGTATAGTGCGCACTACTTCGGGGTTGGCCTGGAAATCCGCGAATGCCATGTGTTATGCAACTCTGCCAGCCGCCGGCTGAAGAGACTCTTTATTGATGTTTTGAAAGGGCGCGGCTTTAGCCGTGCCGCAAGGATCTTTTATTTTTGTCATCCCGAACGGGCTTCAGCCCGCGAGGGATCTGCTTTTTCTGGTGTATGCCCCAGGTTCACGCCCTTCTTTTCGGCGCTAAGCTGGGCGAAGCGTTCCTGCACAATCCTCGCGATCTCCGGATGCACCACATCCGGAGGCCGCCTCGCATCCACCATCGCTACCCGTTGCGGCTCTCGCCGTGCAATCTCCCGGAACGCCTGCTGCACTCGCGTAAAGAACGCTTTGCTCTCCTGCTCGAAGCGGTTCTCGTCCGCTTGCGATCCTTGTACCGCAGCCTTGTTACGGCGCCGCGCACGCTGCACGCTGTGCTCCACCTCCGAGTCCATCAGGATCGTGAGGTCGGGCCACACATTGCGGCACAGCACGCGATGGACTTGCAGCACAGCATCGCTCCCCAACTGCCGTCCTCCGCCCTGATATGCCTCGGTGGAATCGGTAAAGCGATCGCACAGAACCCACTTGCCGCTTTCCAGGGCCGGCAAGATCACCTGCGCCAACTGCTGCGCCCGAGACGCAAACATGAGGGCCATCTCCGTCATCGGGTCGAGGTCCGCGGTGCGCGAATCCAGCAGCACCGCGCGAATACGTTCGCCAATCTCCGTTCCACCCGGCTCGCGCGTGGTAAGCACTTCGATACCCTGGGAGCGCAATACAGCAGCCAATCGCTCCAGTTGCGTGGTTTTGCCGCAACCGTCGAGCCCTTCGAAGGTGATGAACTTCCCGTGCTCTTTGGAATTGCTCACCTGGCCATGATACCAATCGAATACCACTGGGTGCCCCATCCTTTTCACCCGCCTTAGGTGGAAGGCGTGGGAAGAAATCCCGTTGCGAGTTCCCAAGCATGGGGTTTTTCTATCCACTCCGCATTATCCATGGGCCACTTGCCGCCTGTGTTACTCTCAAACGTTCGAACCATTCTTACCCCAACCTACCAGGGGAGCACTCTGCTTGATTGAGCGACTGAAGGAATACAGCGGCTGGGTCTTCGGACTGAAAGTCACCGGCCGTGTCACCGAAGACGAGGTGAAGACCTTCGAGCCGCAACTCAAGTTCGCCATCGACCAGCGCAAAAAACGGCCCATCGGCATTCTTGCCGACCTCACCGAAATGGACGGCGTTGACCTCAAGGCGCGGTGGGAAGAGCTGCGTTTTCTGCACAAGTATTCCGACCAGATTGCCCGCGTCGCTCTCGTCGGCGCGAAACCCTGGGAAGAAGTCGTCTCCACCGTGGTCGGCGGCACCGCACTGTTCACCGCCGAAACCCGCTATTTCCATCCCAACGAAATCCAGCAGGCACGA
>DASRAA010000164.1:0-11097 GCA_035638375.1 Binatia bacterium
TTGGGCGAATTACTGTCAAAGATACGATTAAGACGCCTGATATCGAAGGTATGACTTTGTGCATTGCGGACCAGTGCAGCCACCAAGGGAAACTTGCAATCGTTACGCTAGCAGATTCACGAGTAGAGCGTGGTCTAGCAAGTCCCAGAGCGGTTACTCTTTGCGAGAAAATGTGGCGTCGCTGGCAGGCCAATGACTGCCCAAGCTCCATCGACGGGGCGACAGTCCTCTGGGAGAGACCGTTCCAGCTAAGGTTTCGGTACCCTTTCTTTTCCCGAGTGCTGGTTCTGCATCAAGCTCGAAATGTATAGCCTAACCGCGCGGCGTTCGTTCTCCGTTCGATCTCGCAGGCGGCCGTTAACCGCCTGAGCGATCGCCTCGACCGGAAGGCCGCGCTCGTTCAAGGGCAGGCCGGTTTTGAGTGGTTTGTCTCCCCGCTCGTTGTGACAACTGGCGCACCGTTCGAGAAAAATCTCTTTACCCTCTGCAAGTAGCTGATCGGCCTCTTCTGCTGGGGGCGATTGACCGACTCCGGGTGTTTGGTCGACACTTGGCGCGTGTATGGCAATATTTCCAGCGAAGCCAAGCAAAGCGCTTGCGAAAATAAGTGGTATAGCTCTTCCTGGCATGACAGCCTCGTGCCTTGCCCTGTTAGACGCAACCCACATCCCTTCGTTTCTCAGAGCTTGAAAACACCACTCCCTCCCTAGATCGGCTGCCCCTGCAAAAAGTGTTGTCAGGCAATCTAACTGCAGGGGAGCATTACGGCGGCAAGATCCTTATGGTTCATTGCCGCCGGGGAACACACCTATAATTTAATTTGAATAGCCACTTCCGAGGGTAAATCATGGACTCGGTCACGCTTACCGTCAACGACAAGGCGTACCATGTAGCCGCTGCTCCAGATCAGCCGCTACTCTGGATTCTGCGCGAGGAACTTCAACTGACTGGAACAAAATATGGTTGCGGCGAAGGTCAATGCGGAGCATGCACAGTAATGCTGGACGGGAAAGCGGTCAGATCGTGTGTGACGCCTCTATCTGCTGCCGCGGGAAAGAAAGTCACCACAATCGAGGGTCTTGCGAACAACGGTTCGTTGCACTCGGTGCAACAAGCTTTCCTTAGTCAAGAGGCTTTTCAGTGCGGTTATTGCACGTCCGGCATGATCTTGTCGGCAGTTGCACTTCTCAGCACTAACCGCAATCCCAGCGACGCAGAGATCATGCACGCAATGAACGGAAATATCTGCCGGTGTGGAACGTATCCGCGCATCCTGGCCGCCGTGCGCAATGCTGCCGATGTTGCCCAAAAGGTGAAGTAAACCATGAACTCCGATTTAGACATTCAGTTTACAAATGAACTACGTCAGCAAGAAGTTGGCGCCGGTCTGCATCATTTTGATCTGGAGCGCCGTGATTTCCTGAAGTTGTTCAGCGGCGGAGTACTCATTTGCCTTTGTTCGACACGCTCACCAGCACAGGAATCTGGGCGAACCCGCAGCGCTCACGAGCTGCCCAAAGACATTGCCGCCTGGCTACGCATCTTGGACGACGGCCACGTCACAGTGTTTACAGGAAAAGTCGAGGTAGGCCAGAACATCCGCACTTCGCTCGCGCAGCAGGTATCTGAGGAGCTGCGTACATCAGTAGAATCGATTTCGCTGATCATGGGCGATACCAAACAAGTGCCGTGGGACGCAGGCACCTTCGGTAGCCGCACCACTCCCACGATGGGGCCACAGTTACGCACCATGGCAGTCGCAGCCCGTGACCTGCTAGTGAACATGGCCGCGAGCGGGTGGAAGGTTGATGCCTCGACGCTTGTGGCAGCGGATGGCAGAGTCCGAGATCCCAAAAGTGGCAAGTCGATTAGCTATGGCGAACTCGCACGCGGTCAAAAGATGGTGAAAGTGATTGAGGGCGATCCATCATTTACTCCCGCGTCGCAGTGGAAGGTCGCCGGGCAGCCTATTCCGAAGGTGGACGGGCCCGACTTCGTCACCGGAAAGCATGAATACGCATCTGACATCTACCTCCCCAGCATGCTGCACGGCAAGGTGTTGCGACCCTCTGGATTCAACGCGACACTAACTTCTTTGGACGACTCTGCGGCTAAGAAGATGGCGGCCGTAACCGTTTTGCGTGATGGGAATTTTGTGGGAGTTACCGCACCCAGCATCTGGTCGGCGGAAAAAGCAATCCAGGCACTCAAGGCGGAATGGAAGGTCCCACCACAGATCTCCAGCCGAGAGCTTTTTGCTTATCTCACGGCAAACGCTGACAAATCGAAGGCAGAAGTGGCCGATGCTACTGGCTCCATATCCGAGGGAATGGCGAAGGCAGACGTTAAGGTTTCGCAGACGTATACCGTCGCATACATCCAACATGCCCCATTAGAGCCGCGTGCCGCCGTTGCCGAATGGCAGGGCGACAAACTGACCGTATGGACCGGAACCCAACGACCGTTCGCGGCGCGCGATGAGCTTGCGGTGGCCTTCCGAATCTCACCGGAGAATGTTCGCGTAGTGATGCCCGACACAGGCTCAGCTTATGGTGGTAAGCACACCGGCGATGCAGCTATCGAAGCAGCGCGGCTGGCCAGGTCTGCTGGCAAGCCAGTCAAGGTCGTCTGGACGCGCGAGGAGGAGTTTACCTGGGCGTATTTCAGGCCGGCGGGCGTCATCGAGATCACCAGCGGAGCCCAACGGAATGGAACTATCACTGCATGGGAGTATCACAATTCCAATTCCGGTCCGGCGGCGATCGGTGTGCCGTACAACATTCCAAACAAGCTCATTCAGTTTCACTCGACAGATAGTCCGCCATTACGGCAGGGTTCTTACAGAGGGCTTGCCGCAACGGCCAATCATTTTGCCCGTGAGTCGCACATGGACGAGTTGGCGCATGCGGTCAATATGGACCCGCTGCAGTTCCGGTTGAAGAACATTACCGATGAGCGGCTGCGAGCAGTGTTTGAGGCGGTTGCGGAGAAGGCGCAGTGGGGAAAGCAGAAGTCGTCAGCCAACCATGGATTCGGCCTGGCAGGCGGATTCGAGAAGGGTGGGCACATTGCCACCATTGCGGAGATTGAGCTGCGCTCCGATAAGTCAGTGCGGGTTATGCGGGTTATAGAAGCCTTCGAGTGCGGAGCTATCGTCAACCCGGATGGCCTGAGAAATCAAATCGAAGGCTCAATCATGATGGGCGTGGGCGGGGCATTGTTTGAATCAATTGATTTCGGCAATGGACGCATTCTGAACGCGCATTTCTCGCAGTACCGTGTACCCCGATTCAACGACATGCCCAAGGTAGAAGCCGTGCTCGTGGATCGCAAGGACCAGCTTTCTGCCGGTGCAGGCGAGACTCCCATCGTCGGTGTAGCACCCGCAATTGCGAATGCCATCTTTGCGGCGAGCGGCGAGCGCCTCCGAGCTATGCCGTTGCTGAGACGAGGGGTGATGTCCAATGTCCATAGCACACGAAATTCCTGATAAACCGTGATCTGAGGCGTTTCATCGAAAGCAGAACCAGTCTCACACTCCTGCCTCGCCAGACAACAGGAGCGGCGGCTCGAACTTAAGTCTTAACCGACGGCGCGACCGCGAGGGCATGAACCCGAGGGTGGGGGTGCCGATGGTTGTGGGCAGTAACCCGGGAAGTCGCCCTGGAAGCGTAGAGCTACTTTCCGCTCGTCTCATTCCACAGAAATGCCAGCTCATCCGCGGTGTCGTTGACCAACTGCGTGATCGATACTCCCGTGCTATGCCCTGCCTGCAACTCGTAGTGCAGCAGGATTGGCCGGTCGCTGCCGGTGTCTGCCTGCATCAGTGCGGTCATCTTGCGGGCATGAAGTGGATCGACCCGCGTGTCCGAGTCGCCAGTAAAGAACATGATGGCGGGATACCTCACGCCTTTTTTCACATTGTGGTAGGGCGAGTATTTCAGCAGGTAAGGGAACTGGTCAGCATTTTCCGCAGAGCCGTATTCGGACGTCCACCAGCGGCCGATCAGAAAGTTCTGGAAGCGCAACATGTCGAGCAGCGGATAGCCACACCAGATTGCACCAAACATCTCCGGATGTTGCGTCATGGCAGCGCCCATCAGCAGTCCGCCGTTGGAGCGGCCGCGAATCGCGAGGTGGGCCGGCGAAGTGTATTGGTTCTGGATGAGATATTGGGCCGCAGCAAAGAAGTCATCGAACACATTCTGCTTCTTTTCGAACATTCCGGCCTTGTGCCAGGCCTCCCCGTATTCGCCGCCGCCCCGCAGATTAGGCTGCGCGTAGAATCCGCCCTGCTCCATCCACCAGGCGTATTCCGGATCCCACTGCGGAACCCGGCTTAGATTGAAGCCTCCGTAAGCGAAGATTAACGTCGGCGTCCGGCTATTCCGCGGTGCTCCCTTTCTTGCGGAGATGAACATCGGAACGCGAGTGCCGTCCTTCGAGCTGTAAAACACTTGACGCACTTCATATTGGCTGGAATCGAACGGCACCTGCGGCTTGGCGAAGATCTCCGTCTTACCTGTAGCTACGTCATAGTGATAGATCGCCGGAGGAATCGTGAACGACTCGAAACTGTAGAACCCATGATGCGAGTCTTCTCGGCCGTACACGGTTGAAGCTGCACCCAGAGTTGGATAACTAATGCTTCCGACCTGCTTCCCCTCCAGCGTGAAGATTCGTGTCTGGGTGATCACGTCGTGGAGTCCCGTGATGAAGAGCTTTCCGCCGACAATGGAAATGCCGGAAATTACATCCTTACCTTCAGGAACAATCGTTTGCCAATTTTCAGGTGCGGGATTGTCCAGGCTGAGCTTAACAACCCTGTAGTTTTCTGCCTGATAGTCGGTCAGGACGTAGAGACTGTCCTCGAGGTTCACCGGCTGGAAGCGATTGTCGATACCGTGAATGATCGGCCGAAACGCTGCGTCCGCCATGCGAAGGTCCTTCACATAAATGTCGACCCGTTTCGCAGGTACACCGTGGCCGACATGAATCAGCAAATAGCGGCCGTTCTCGCTGACCTCCGGAAAAATCAAATCCATGGGCCCGAGTGTCTCGTTGCCGAACGACTTACCGAAAATCATGGCGTCGGTTGAAACAGGTGTTCCGAGCTGGTGATAAAACACCAGCGAGCCCGACTTCTCCAACTTGGCGTAATAGAGTCCCTTTCCATCAGGTCCGAATGCGACCCCCGCGTATCGCGCCGGCGGGAAAACGTCCGGCAACTCGCTTTTCGTCTTCACATCCAGCAAACGAATGGATTGTTCATCGGCGCCGCCTTCGCGGATTTCGTACGCCAGCAAATTGCCGTCTTTCGAGACATCGGCAATGCCCACCGAGGTGTTCTGGTCCGCGTTGAGGTTTCGTGCGTCAACCAGCTTTTCGTCGGAGTCTTTGAGACTTTGCCGCAGATAGATCGAGCCTTGATTCTCCTCGGGCAGTCTCTTCTTGAAGAAATACTTCTCGCCCCGCTCTATTGGGATCGTGTAACTCTCTACACGCATGAGTTCGGTGAGCCGCTTCACGATCTCAGGACGAATCTTTACCTGCGACAAGTAGTCTTCCGTGTATTTCATCTGCACGGTAAGCCACTCCCGAGTCCCCGGATTCTTCGAGTCCTCCAGCCAGCGATACGGGTCGGTGATAGTGACGCCGTGAATCGTTTCAGTCACCGGTTCCACCTTGGTTGTCGGGGGAGGCGGCAATACCACACCGTTGCCTCCGCGAACGGTGCTGGAGTCATCAGCCGCGAGAATCATGGTCGCGGCACACATCAGCAGGAGAGTGATTTTAAGAAGCATGTCGGTTTTCTAGGTTATTCCGTAGATCAATTTTGAAAAGCACGGCATCAGGGCTGGGGCGCTGAACGTAGTCGAGGTACCGATCGACGTCGTTTACAACTGGTGATTGCTAACCAACTGCTGAACAATTTGCTTCGGCGTGGTTTTGCGTCAGGGCGCGACTTCAGTCGTGCGGTTAAGTCCTTTATTGTTGACCTCCCCTGCAGGCTTTAGTCCACAGCCGCTCCCAGCTTGACTTCTTCAGCAGCTTCTTCAGCTTTGCAATTCCCCAAAACATTTTCAGCTGAGTTCTAGGATAACCTAGCGCGATCGACCCAGAGGGCGATCTACTGGGACGTGGGTGCACCTAACCGCGCCACGGCGCTTCGGACTTGCGACGCTTCGGCCCCGTTAGGTGACTCGCGCAGGTAGGTCTGATATTCGGCGAATGCTTCCTGCGGCTTGCCTTCCTGTTCCAAAGCCCGGCCGGCTACGTAATGCACTAAGGGATACCCTTCATGGGGTAACTGGTGCGTCCTGCGGGCCGTCGCCAATGCTCCCTCACTGTCGCCCGATTCCATTTCCGCTACACACAGCAGGGTGAGTGTAACCGGATTCAAGGGCTCCACCATCAGCGACTTCTTCAGCAGGTCTGCAGCTCGAGGATAGTTACCGTCGTGAATGAGAATACGGGCCAGATTGCGATCCGCATCGGCATTCTTGTCATTCAGTGATACTGACTTTTCGAAGGCCTCACGAGCTCTTTCGACCTGATTAGTCTGATAAAACATCACGCCCAGATTGTTATAAGCCGTGTCGTAAGCCGGGTAGATTGTCACTGCCCTCTGAAAATACTCCGCCGCCTTCGGATAATCGCGCTGCTCCCACGCCTCCATGCCTTTGTGAAAGGCTTTCTGGGCATCTGCCGGAATCTTCAGTTCCGCAGCCGTGGTCACGGGAGGCGCATTCGACTTGGTTGATGTCACAGTCCCTTCGACTTTTGGTTTTACGACTACAAAGACAGTTTTGCTCTTGTCTTGCTCGTCAACGCGGAAATCCGTTGTCGTGGTGCCTTGAATGGGGCTGCCCGAAACCTGCAAGCTGTACTGTCCCGCGAAGGTAAGGTGAAATGTTACCCGGCCGTCTTCGTTGGTGAAGGTGTCAGCCACCGGCACGCCGGCACCGGTAAGTAGCTGTACCCGAATCCGATCGCCTGCTGATTGTTCATTTGCGTAGGTCACCCGGACCAGAATGTCGGTGCTTGTCGTGCGATTCGGAATAACCTGTGCTTCACAGAGGACCGGCAGAAGGAGACCAAGAAGCACTGCATGAAGGAATGGGGTCCGGGCCATACTGCCTCGACGCGCGAATTGCAGGTCGCTCTGAGCCAGAATTGTACGCTCGTTTGGGCCGCCCTGTTGTGAATTCTTCGTCGCAACTTAGGGTTTCATCGGAACGAACATCGGGTCGCCGGACTTTCCCGACTGGACAGCGTAGTCGGATGGCAACTGAAACAGCAATGCGTCTGGAGTGCCCTGCGTGACGTTCACCAACTTGGCTGTCACTGTCCCCATCATTGGATCCGTGTGCACGGTCAGCACCGCTAGCTGCAGATCGGGAGAATACCAGCGCTCGGTTACCACCGAAATCGGCCTCTCGTTCCCCATCTCTCCTGCCGCGATAGTTCGAGTTACGCGAACACCTTCCGCTTGAATGCCGTTGATCGACTTCGTTCCAAGTTGCTCCTTCGTGATGCCCGGTGCCCCTTCTGGTCCGGCGCCCATGTGCTCCCCACGGGTCTTATCACCGTGGTTCGGTCCGCCCCGCATGGGGACCTGGCGAGCGGTTTTATTATCGGGATTCAGCACATACCGAGTGCCAGCTACCGGATCGGTGATCACGATAAGGTTGTGCTTGATCTTTCCGGTGAGCGGCGTGGCGAGATCGACACCCATTTCGCGGCGCACTCGCCCCTCGTTATCGCGGTAAACCTTGCTCTGCGACTCGTTGCGAATGTGGTTGCCGTCAGCCAAAGTCATCTCGCGGGTCACAACGATTTCCGCGGTCAGCGGAGAACCTTTTACCGGCTTGATCTCCCCGATATCTCCGAAGGGACCGCCCATGGGCCCGATTCCCATGAATCCCGCTGCATGCGGTGGCGGTGGCGGCGGCGCTTGGGCCGCAGCAACCAGCGATAACAGACAGAGCCCAAGTATTCCTGTCAGCGAAGTAGCGCGAATTATAAATCTCATACCCACCTCAGACTTTTCTCCCCGGGCTGCTAGTTCACGATGCGCATGCGGCGAACCAGGCCATCGTCTCCGATCACGACGTCGGCCAGTACAGTCTGCGTCGTGCCGCTATCTATGCCGGTTACAGCGCTAGCGGGCAATTCCATGCGAATGACCTGCTCGTCTCCGGAGCAGATCAGCGGATCACACAACATCAGCGCCACAAAGCCACCGTTTTCCGTAGAGTTGGCTTGGCTGGCGGCGGCCGGAGCGCTTTGCTTTCTGGCCTCAACCGCACTCGACGCGATGCTTGTATGGGCTTTGGTCGCGACTTGTGGAGCCTGCGCCGTCGTCCTCGCCTCGCTATTTTGTGCAGCGGCTGCGGCCTTGTCAGATTGCGGCGCGTTTACCACCTGCAGCTGCGCGCGATTCGTCTTGTTTTGCTGGTCGCGTAAAATCCGCGCTCCGAGGAATACGCCGACCACGAGCGCGGCAGCGACCGCTGCATAAGCGCCTGCTTCAAAGAAGCGGCTCAACGTCCACAGAGACTTCGCAGCCTTCTGCGTTAGCTCCACAGCACGCGGCGCAAACTCCTGCTTGCGAAATGCCTGCAACAGCATCTGCTCAACCTTCGGACTTGCTTCCAATGGCGCCGTAGATGCACTCAGCGCGTGCAGAGCATTTCCCAGCACACGATGTGACTCAAGCCACTCGCGGCATGCACCGCACTCGCCCACATGAGCCACCAGAGGCTGATCTTCGGCAGAACGCATCTGTAGCAACTGAGAGGGCGTCAAACCGCCCGCGGCATCCATAAATTCCTCACACGTCATGACAAGCACCTCGCTGCATCGCCGGTGAAACCGATCAGAGACGGAGCTGTGTTCTTCAGCTTCTTCATCAGGATGTCGTGTGCGCGATGCAGTCTTGAACGAATCGTGCCGATCGCGCAGCCCAGAGCCTGAGCTGCATCGGCATATGTTTGTTCCTGCAAGTCGCACAACACCACAACCTCCCGGTAATGCTCCGGCAATGACAGCACTGCTTTCCACACCGCCACGCTGAGCTGGCTGTTAGCGATATCGCGCACCGGATCGAAATCCGTCACCAGTCGCGAATCATCGTCCTCGGCGGTACAGGTCGTGGTGGCCTCCGTGTAGCTCTTCTCCATCGCCCGGCGCACATAATTCCGGGCCACGCCAAACAGGTACGCGCCCAGTGCGCCGCGCTCCGGATCGAAGTCGCCTCCGCGCTGCAGGAGAAAGAGGAAAACGTCCTGCGTGACCTCCTCGGCAACCTGCAGAGAGCCGCTCATGTGCAGGGCAAACCGGAAGATAGGCCCCTGCCTGCGCCGATAGAGCGCGGTAAAGGCCTCTTCATCTCCGTCCAGCGCCATTTTCAGGAGCTGTTCGTCGGTTTGCTCAACTAGCAACGCCACCTCGACGGTAAGCTGTCAATGTCACTAGTATTTCATCCTTTGGAAGAGGAAAGTTCCTCCGACTCGATGAGACTAAAGTGGGACGCTGGACCATCTCCGATCGCGAAAAACACGAAGGTTTCTGATCCGTATATTACTAAGAATCAATGATTTAGGCGCGTACGTCACTTTTCTCAAATTGGCGATGGCCCACATTTGCCTTTTGTCGGCAAATGTGGGGCTTCTACCGGGTCTCGTTCTACCCAGAGCGATGTCGAACCGTCGACCGGGACCTTTACTCGCTGTGACAGTGAAGAAAGTGTCACAGCCAGCGCTGCAGAGCCGCACCAACTCGCTGACAATTCCACAGAGTTTGGAAGGTTCGGAGCATGAACAAGGATGGAGTGCTGCGCCTGTCAACAGTGTTGTTCGTTTGCTTGTGCATGCCAGCCTCCGTTAGCGCTCACACGAGACTCGTACGACTCTGCATTGCGCTCCCGTCAGGTGGCGCAGCATTCGCCCAAATCGGTCAGGAAGAGCTGACGATCTCCTTGATCGCAAAGCAGAAGGCAGCAGTCTTTGTAGTCCCGGTTAAGTTGAAAGAAGCCAGCTCCGCAGCAGAGGCCTTCGATGAGGCGCGCCAGAGCCAATGCGAGTATGCCGTGTTGACCGACATTTCCCTCAAGGAGTGGGCCACCTGGAGCCGACCCCTCAAGGAAATAGGACCGTTCGTTGATGCGCCTTACTTTCGACTTCAAATGGAGTACAAGGTGTACCGCGTTGACGATCTTCAGATCATCGGCAGCGGGTCAGTTGTTTCAGATGGGCTGAACTATATTCAAGATGTTGTGTCTGTAGCCACGGATCATCTCAGCCCACGAATCCTCAGAGACGTGAACAGGGCAGGAGTGAACGCATCCAAACAACGACCTTAAGACCGTGCTAGCTGGTCGCCTTTGCCACGGCCAAAGACATTGCTCCGATGGACGGGTGGCACGCTCAAGCCGCTACATCGAAGAGGAAATCTCTAAGACGGTGCCAAGCGTAGCTTGAGCGGGGTTTTTCCGTCAAATTGCGACGTGCGACTCACCCGCCTTTTTTGGGGACGCCGGGGGCGTTCAATCGGAGTGCACATTCTTATTTTGAGCACGGTTCTCGGTGGCCCTAAAGCTGCAGTCCCACAACGTGGGACGGCAGAAGAAAGCCCACCGTTTCAACGGTAGGTAGGCTGGAGTCAAATCTCCGAGCCGGGCTAACCGACGACACTCTTCCGCGAGGACGTGAGTCCGAGCGCACCTAGATGGGTTGCTAGGACGCGGCCTTCGCCACCGCCGCAAACACCGCCCCGATGCACAGAAACAGCGCCGCCATCGACAGGACAATCAGCGGAAGAGCGAAGAAGGTACGGTTCCAGCCGGCTCCCAATCGGGCTTGTGAAGGGTTGGCCGGATCGTAGCGGACACGGTGATGACTGCCGACAAGGAATTGCTGCGCACGTTGCAGGGTGGCTTCGTAATTCCGGCTTTCGAAGCTGGTGAGTTCGGAAGTGACAGGCTGGCCCGCGACCGTGTAGAGAACGAGCAGCTGTGCCCGATACAGATTCTCGTGGCCTTCGGGAGAACCGGCGACGACCTCGCTGCGCAAGACTTGAGCATCGGTCTCTGGC
>DASRAA010000165.1:0-3090 GCA_035638375.1 Binatia bacterium
GTGGCGGCGCAGGCGAGGAATTCTCCGCTCACCCACCTTGCGCAGATGGGCTTTCAACTTACTGAAAGCCATCTCGATCGGGTTGAGGTCAGGCGAATATTTGGGCAGATAGCGAAGTGTCGCGCCGCGCGCTTCGATTGCTTCGCGGACACCGGCGGCCTTGTGCGCCGGAAGATTGTCGATCATCACAATCTCATTCCGCTTGAGAGTCGGGGCGAGACGGCGTTTGACATAGGCCAAGAACCTCTTCCCGGTCATTGCGCCGTCAATTGTATGTGACGCCGCCATGCGATGTCGGCGCAGAGCGGCAACCAAGGTGATCGTTTTCCAATGACCTTGCGGCACATGGTCCACCAGTCGCTCGCCGCGGGCGCAACGGCCGTATAGCCGCACCATCTGCGTATTGGCGGAAGTCTGGCGAGTAGGCCGAAGGAGTTTCACCCCCAGCCTCTCTCAGAACGGTGCGTGAACCTCTCAGCTCACACCGCTCCCATCAGGCAAACGCGCCCATCTTGCTGAGCTGCCAGTGCACGAAGAGGCTCGCGTGATCCTTCACCAACCGCTGTAGGAACTGGGAAGTGCGGATCTTGTGGCCTCTGAAGCGCTTGAACTTTCGCATCGCCCAGGCCAGGACCGTCTGGTTGACGTACCGGACCATGGGTCCCAGGGCCGACGGCATGTATCGCCCATAGTAGCCAAACCACCCTCTGACAATGGGGTTGATCTCTTGGGCAACGTCTGCCAGCGAGACCTGTGTTCGTCTGCGGATGTTCAATTCCCGGATCTTGGACCGCATGGTTTTCAGCGCCGAGGGGCTGACCGCGGGTGCGAAGCCGCAAAACACTCTTTTGCTTTGCGTTCCCCACACCGCCCGTGGCCGGAACTCATATCCGAGGAAGTCGAACTTGACGATCGGATACGACCCTTTGCGTTTATCATCCTTGCAGTACACGATCCTCGTTTTGGTGGGATGCATTTGCAGCTGACACTCCGCCAGCCTCGCTTGAAGTTCGGCCTTGAGGGCCTCTGCTTCCTGTTTGGTCCGGCAATGCACCAGCCCATCATCGGCATACCGACACCATGGACGGTCAGGATGTGTCCGTTTCATCCAGAGGTCGAATGCGTAATGCAAGAACAGATTTGCTAGAATCGGGCTGATCACGCCCCCTTGCGGAGTTCCACGTGTTCGCTCGATCCTGGTTCCGTTCTGTTCCATGGGAGCTGTCAGCCACCTTTCGATGTAGAGCAGCGCCCATTTGCACGTCACATGCTTCCGAACTGCCTTGAGCAAGAGTTCGTGCGAGATATTGTCGAACAGCCCTTTGATGTCGAACTCCAAAATCCAGTCATACTGCCAGCATCGCTTGCGCGTGACGCCTATCGCATCCAGAGCGGATTTCCCCGGTCTGTAGCCATAGGAGTCGGGCAGGAACACCGGGTCCAGGTCCGGCTCAATCAGTTGTTTGACCACCATCTGCGCAATCCGGTCGCTCACGGTGGGCACACCCAAAATCCGCTCGCCCCCACTCTTCTTCGGAATGGAGACAGCGTGCACTGGCGGCGGAAAGTAGGTTCCCGAGCTCATCCTGTTCCAAATCTTGTAGAGGTTGCTCTTCAAGTCGGCTTCGAACTGCTCGATCGTCTGACGATCCACCCCAGCCGCACCCTTTGCGGATTTGACCGCTTTGTACGCTTCGTACACTCGCCGCTTCTCGATCAGGAAGGGCTTGTTTGTCGTATTCATCGTCGTCCTTCTGTCGCCAGTTGCTCCGACATATACGACCACCTGACTCAGCCCCTTCGCTCTAGCCCCATTACAGGTCCTTCATCGCTACTACAGGCCGATCCGTCCCAGTCCCTTGCTTCGGTACTCTCGCCTCGCGGTGTTCGCCGCTTGTGCTTCTCCCTTGGCATCAAGGGCCTGGTTCCTGCAGTTCCGCGCAAAAGCCTGTGTCCGACTCACGCCCCCTATACGCCGACCGCCGTCCGTCCAGTCATCAGGCTCCCGACGGACTTGTCCCAGAAAATCGATGTGCCCCTGGTTTCGACGGCACTTGGTGTTAACGACGCGTCATCGAAGGGTTTGCTTTCGCTCGTCTTTCGGACACTCACCTGCTCAGGTCTTTCCCTGAACTTTTGATCCGACGCTCACCACCACGGCTCTTTACCGCAGCAGCTCGGACTGGTTTGAGACCTGCTCCTGAAAGCCGATCCCGAGGGGCCGCCCCTCATCTTCCGCACAGCTTTACGACGCTGCCTCCAGGTCATTTTCTTCCTTTCGGTTCGTCTCTGCAGCACACCATCGATGAACACCAGCCGGGCTGGATCGAATAGGCCTTGTTCTCGCTTCCAGCCTCGGCGTGCTCGCGCTACGTCCGCGCGCTCCTGCTCCGCCGCGCGCAAGCTTTTTTTGAAGGCGATCTTATAGCGCTGAAAAAACCGCCACACCGCTGTCCGGCTACCGGGAACCTTGTGCTTGCGCATCGCGCAGAGCACCTCGTCCAGTGTCAGGTCAGGCTCCACCTCGATCAGCGCCAGCAAAAAGTTCGCGTGTTTTTCCAGCGGCGATGTGCTCCCACCACGCGGTTTGGCGGCACATTGGCCGGTCTCGCGAAAGCACTTCACCCAGATCACCGCCGTGCTGGGGCTCACTTCGTAGTGTTCCGCTGCCTCCGCCGTGAAGCACCACTTTCCACCTGCCCGATAACCCGCTGGCGCATATCCGCGGAATATGCCTTCGCCATCGACCGCCTCCCAAAGTCGAATCAATGCCGAAAGACTCACGCACCTATTATTGCCCAAGGGGAATCCCCCCGATTCAATCAGGCCGAGCATGCAGTCTCGTTGATGAGAGTCAGCTCGCAATGTTTTCTTCTCATCGCCAGCAACCACGGCCGCTTTCTGTACGACTTCTTCATCCGCACGCCTGCCCCTCCACCGTTCTCATCGATGGACTCGATGCCAGCAGATTCCAAGGCACGCACTAGCGCGGCTGTCGTCGGCGCGTGAGCAGACAAAATTTCCAGGTTTAGCTTCGAGGCGCTTAATAGTCGGCAGTGGACACGGAGGACGCCTCAGCCAACTGACGCT
>DASRAA010000166.1:0-42674 GCA_035638375.1 Binatia bacterium
CGCTGCAAGTGCAGGGCGCGTCGCGAATGGGCCTGATGAAAATCCTAACGATGCGTGTGAACGAGTTAACGTGGGGCGCGTGCAGAGCATCCTGCGAGTTCGGTGCCAGACCGCAGCATGCGAAGGTCAGGATGAAAATTGCCGGAGCGGGAAGAAATGCGTTGCGCTGTATGGAACCTCCCCAGCGCGGATAGTTTGATACAGAGCCTGCAAATCTGCGGTTCAGCGAGCGTGAAATGGCACAAAAAAAGGGGCCACGCTATCAAGGACTCTGGCCGATATCCCTGATGCACAGCCCGATTGCGCCACTTCGTCTGCTCTTAGGTATTGCAGCTTCAATGCCAGTCAAGGCCAGCTGAAAACAAAGGGGTTAGACTTGCCAAACAGGCCAGTTTGCGGGAAAAACTTACCACACGCGTAATTCCTACCATGCCAAAACATCACGCATGCGCTATCTGAATAGCATCTAAGTGCTATATTTGAGGGCCTTGCCGAGGGTTTCCGCGCGGAAGAGCCGGTCATCTACCCGGTTCAACTGCTGAGCCATTCCGGGGCGGAGCAGTTTTATGTGTGGAATGTCGACGAGGTAATACGGGATGAACCACACCGGCTTTTCGGTGGTCATCCATTGCAAATAATCGAAGCGCGACAGGTTGACGGGACGCGAGTAGGTGCGAAGCGTCCTCTGCCGCTGCATGTTGAAGTAGATGTGGAAGTAGCTCATCGCCAGCTCGCGTAGAGTGCGATAAACCGGCTCCCGATAACGGCAACCCGTGTAATTCGATTTGGCAACCGCACCCCAGTGTCCGTTGATGCTGAAGACGGCCAGCACATGGTCGGTGTCGCGGTGGGCTTCGAAATCGATGATCAGCGGAGGAAAGCCCAACGCGCGGAGGGCCGCAGCCGCAAAGATGGCGCCTTCCAGGCAATGCGAGGTTTGTTCGCGCAGTACCTGCCGGGGGGACCACGCGGTGTCGGCCAAGTGATAGGGAGTGTCATCGAGGAAGCGTTGTACGCCGTGTGGGGTTTTGAGGCTGCGTAATTTGCGCAGCTCGGCGGAAGTGAACTCGTCCAGGGGGTTTTTCATTTTCGGATGGATTGAAGTGTACCGTAGCTCGCCGAAACGAAACGAGCGGCGGAAAGTGCAAGCAGGCCTGGTCATGGGTGGCTGCGGCTAGTTCAGCCGAACGATTGCATAGAGAACGACTTCCACCCGGTTCGAGCGCCGGAGTCCGGGAATTGCTTGTGCGTGGCCGCGGTTGTTTAGTCGCAGGAGATTAGCGTCCGCCCCTGCCGAGCAGCAGAATTTTCAGAGTTGCAAACAGGATGTAGATGTCGAGCCCGATGGAAACGTTCTTAATGTAGAAGAGATCGTACGCCAGCTTTTCTTTGTGGTCTTCGATGGTGGCGTTGTATCCGCGATTAATCTGCGCCCAGCCAGTAGCACCCGGCTTAATCAGCCAGCGTTCCTTGTAGAAGGGAATCACAGCCGCGCACTGTTCCTCTTCATGAGGCGGCACTGGGCGCGGGCCGACGAAGGAAATGTCGCCCTTCACGATGTTGAAGAGCTGCGGTAGTTCGTCGAGGCGGGTGCGCCGCAGCCACTTGCCCACACGGGTAATGCGGGGATCATCGAATTGGGCGGGCGTGCCGATGTGGTTTTGGTCAGGGTGGGAGACCTTTTTGGGTTTGGGGGGTGGCACCTTGTCGGCGTCGTACATGGTGCGGAATTTGTACACCGTGAACGGCACACCGAACTCGCCTACGCGCTTTTGGCGAAAAATGATGGGGCCTTCCGAATCGAGACGAATCGCAATGGCCGACAAAAGCATGAAGGGCGAACTGAGAACCACGCCGATGCAGCCGAACACCAGGGAGAAAACGCGCTTGTAAAGCCGCAGAGCAGGCCGCACGTGGAAGCCCGGTGAAAACAGCAGCCAGCTTAGCCGCAACGACTCCAGCGGAATCATGCCAGTTACGTTTTCATAGTATTCAGGGCCATCCTGAATCAGCACGCCGGATGCTTTGAGTTTCAGCAGCTCACCGACCGACAGTTTGCCGCGACGGTCACTCATCGTAACGATGATGCGCCGGATGCCTTCGCGGCGAACGAAGTCGGACAGCTCCTTGTCCTCAACGATCGGGATGCCGGCAATCTGGGGCGCGCTGCCAACGTAAGCGGCGACCCGTAAGCCCAGTTCAGCGCGCTGCGCGATGGCGTCGATCAGCGGAGTAGCCAACGGGCCATCACCATAGATCAGGGTGCGCTCAGCAAAGCGCGCCGAGCGGTTCAGCGCGAAAAAACAAGTGCGCCACAAAGGAACCGCCACAGCAACGGACAGAATGCCAGACCAAAGCACCGGACCACCGAGGCTGGCGTCGGGAAAGGTGTAATACAGTACTGCCAGGGCGACAAACGTAGTCCCCAAGACACCGACGAGGCGGGTAACTACCTCGCGGCGATTGGTAAGAATGGAAGAATTGTAGAGGTCGAAGTAGTACATCAGCACCAGGAAAACCATGACCACCAAGGCAATCCTGCCGGCCCCGTTCTCATAGAACAGATAGGCCTGTGCTGCTTGCGCATTACCAGACGATAGGATGACTGCGACAACGAAGCCCGCAGTAACCAGTAGCGCTTCCGTCAGCGTAAGCAAAATCGTACGCGTCGGAACATAGCGATTGAACAATCGAATCATGCCGACGCCATGTGATCGCTCTGGGCTCCTTCGTCTCCCTTATGGTTCTTCTTTCCGTAGTAACCGTATCCACCGTAGTACCGCTCATAACCAATCTGCACGGTGGAAGCCTCGTTGAAGATAAAGCCGAGCTGTTTGCTTTTCTCAATCGAGCTGAGGGCGCGCATCAGTGTGCGCTTTCGGGTATGTCCCTCGCGGGCGACGACCAGTACCCCATCACACAAGCGAGAAAGGGAGGTGGCATCGGCCATAGGAAGCATGGGGGTGCAATCCAGCAGCACCCAGTCGAATCCTTCGGAAACCGCGTTCAGCATCTGGGCGAAGGCGTCGGATTCCAGCAGCGGCAGCGGCTCTTCGATGCCCCTGCCGGCCGAAAGCAGCCACAACGGCATGCCTTCCACCTGATAGAAGGCGTCCTGCAAAGCGAGCCTATGCTCGTGCCATTCGGTGATGCCGCGCAGTTGGGTACTGGCCAACAGAGCGCTGGCGGTGGGACGGCGCAGATCCGCTTCGATCAGCAGAACACGTTCACCGGCACGCCGCGCGAGCGTGAATGCCAGATTCACCGAGACGACAGACTTGCCTTCGTCGCCGACCGCGCTGGTAATCAGCAGACGACGCAGGGTCCGGTTGCGCTTCATGTGTGCCAGCTTGGTACTAAGCACGCGGAACATCTCTGCCCCGGGGCTGTTGGGGTTAGTGATGGTGATCAGCCGCTGCTCGGGTGTCGGCACGGGGCGCAGAATACGATCCGGCGGAACGGCCAGCCAGGCAGCGGCCGGCGGTGCCTCAGTCGCGAGCGCATCCAGTGCGGCGGTATCGTCCAGGGGCAATCCCGGAATGGTTGTGCCGGGCACCTGTTCTTCGGCGGCAGGAGTCGCCAATGGCGAGGCACCGGGTGCTTCTCCTTGCTGAGAACGCTGCAACGCTTCGTACAATCGGCTCATTGTTCAACTCTCCTGCCGTCAGCGGACGGAACGGTTTTTTCCTCAAGCTGCGCATTGTCCATCGTGCGCAGCAGGCGGAACAACGAGCGCAACAGGCTCTCGTTGTTGGGGATTGCATTCGCCTCGGCTGCGTCCTCCGGGGCCGAAGGCGAAGTTACTAGACGAAAATCCGCGGCAACTTCCGCAATCATGTCGGGCGTTACCGTGTGGATCTGACGAGCGTAGGCATTCACCATAGCATTCTCGCAAAGATTATTGATGATGCGGGGAATGCCACGGGAAAACTCATAGACTTGCGTCAGCGCGTCCTCATCGAAGATAGGCTGGCCGTTTTTGGCGCCTGCTCGTTCCAGCCGGCTCAGCACGTAACTGCGAGTCTGCTCCTTGTCCAGCGGCAAGAGCTGACAGCGCAGTGAGACTCGCTGCTTGAGTTGACGCAGGCTGGGGGAATCCAGCACGGTTTCCAGCTCGGGCTGTCCCATCAACACAATCTGAAACAGCTTCTGCTGTGAAGTCTCGAGGTTGGTAAGCAGGCGGATTTCTTCCAGCAACTCAGGCCGCAGCGCCTGAGCTTCATCGACCACGAGTGCAGTGATCAAGCCGCGTGCGTGACGTTGAATCAGAAAGCGGTTCAGGTCGAGCAGCATCTCGGTCTTGCTGCGTCCGCTGTACTGCAAGCCCAGGTCGGCCATGATGTACTGAAAAAACTCTGTGGTGGAAAGCAGCGGATTAAAGACATACCCAAAGGCAATGTTGTTCTTGCGCAACTCGGCGAGCAGGCAGCGCACCAGAAGGGTCTTTCCCGTGCCCACCTCACCGGTGATCACGATGAAGCCTTTTCGACGCCCCACCCCGTAATGCAAGTTGGCCAACGCCTCGTTATGCCGGGGAGTCGCATGATAGAAAAATGGGTCCGGGCTGATTTCAAACGGGTTCTTGTTCAGCCCGAAAAATTGTTTATACATGCGCTATCCCCAGAAGTAGGCATACCAAATTCCGGTCGGGATAATGATGGCAATTAGGATGGCGGCAGCAACAGCGATCCACGGTTTCCAGCGCTGGGCGGCAATTTCGCGATCCGTCGGCAGTGGGGGAATCTCTGCCAGAACCGGCAACTGCGCGGCCTCCAGTAGGTCGTTCTCGCTCCGGATGCGATCATCCAGGAACTCCGAGCCAACGCCGAAAACGAAGGCCAAGGCCAGACCGATGCCAAGGCCAGCAAGCGAGAACTTGAAGCGGTCCGGGAAGGAAGACTTCTCCGGCAAGCTGGGCGGATCAATGATGCGGAACTGGTCACCCTGCTGCTGCCGGTTCAAACTGGTAGCCAGCGATGATGCCATGGTTTTACCAAGTAACTCGTCGTAGTTTTTCTTCGACTCGTCGTAGTTCCGCATGATGTCCGACAGCTCCTGCTGCCGTCCAGGCGTCGCGTTCAGGCGTACCTGGTATTGGTTGACCTTTTGCTCCAGCTTGGCGATGCGCGCTTCTTGCGCCTGAATCTCCAGCTTGTTCGCCTTCAACTGGCTCTGGATCTGCATGACCGGAGTCATGGCCTGGAGTTGAGCAGCAGATGCAGGAGCCTTCTCGCTGTCCTTGGAGGAATCATTCGAATTGGTGTCTGTCGCATCCTGCGATTTTTCCAAGTTGGCGATAGTCTCCTTCGCCTTCTTCACATCGGGATGGTCCGGCGTGTACTTCGCTTCGAGAGCGGCGAGTTCTGCGCGCGCCATGTCAAGTTGCTGGCCCCTCGTGCCGCCCGCAGCGGGGGTCTGCTCATTGATGCCCATCTGGTCGTACTGAGTGAGCAACGAATTCAGATACGTCTGCTGCTGCAGCGCCTTGTCGCGAGCGTCGATAGCAGCCTGGAGCTGACCTTGCGCGCCGTTGAGAATCTGAAGATTGCTCTGCAATTGGTCAGGCAGTTCGCCCATATGCGCCGCTTCGTATTCGCGAATCTTCTTTTCCTGCACAGCCAGCGCCGCAGCAGCAGCGGTCAACTGCGAGTCGAGGAAGTTGGTTGTGCTTTCCGACTGCTGTTGGCTGGCGCGCACGTTCTCGTCAATGAACAACCCGGCCAGCCGAGTGTTTACCTGCTGAGCGATCTGCGGCTTATCGGCAACGTAGGCGATCTTGAACGCGGTCAATTCGGCTGGCTTGCCGGGCGTTGGCGGTGTCTGCACCAAATCAATCTTGATGTCTTTTCGCATCTGGATGATCTGATCGTCGGGCGAGCTGAAGAACAACCCCTGGTAGAGGTGAAGGTCGTTGATGATGTTCAGCAGACGCGAACGGCTCAGCACCTGTTGGGTGATGGATTGCAAGCGTTCTTCCAAGTCCACCTGCACGTTGGGCAGAACGAACTGTTGCGGCACTTTCTGCTGCTCGACGAGGATCACGGTCTCCGAAGTGTACTTCGGCGGAATGATCCAGGCTGAAGCAAACACGATCAGCCAGCCCAAAAACAGAGGCCCCAGAATCCACCAGCGGCGGCGGACCACCATGGCCCAGTACTCATCCAATCCTCGCATTGGTTTCTGGTCGTCAAGTTCTTCCATCATATTTACCGTCCCAAAGGGTGAGTCCAGGAGTAGGAGAGATTCACTCCCACCCGGTTATCGTTATAGGTTCCCGAGTTGATCACAAACGCATTGCTCTGCGTCGTATTCACGCGGGCGTAAATGGCACTCATGAGAAATGACTTGTTCAGCTGATAGTCGATGTTTACAGCGACATAAAAATCGTGGAAGGAGCGCGCGCTGGTGAGAGTGGAAGTACTGTGCAAGTAACGCGCAGCGAGGGAGCCACTCCACTTGGGAGCAATCTGCCTGCGGTAGCTTCCGGCAACAGTGTTTACGATCGAGGTGGCGATGATGCCACCGCCATCGCTCACCGAGCGGGAGACTTCGGCACGTACCGAATTCCGACGGCTCTGCCATCCAAAGGTACCCCCTACAGTGGTACTCCACAACGAATCATGGTTAGTGACGTAATAGAGGATGGGCGGGATCGTTGGAATTGGAATCGCTACAATCGTTTTTGTCATGGTGTACTGCGGCCCAATCCAGGCGGTGATCGTCATGTTCGGACGGATGAGGTAGTCCACAGTGAACTGGATGGTCTGAATGCCTGACCGTTGTTGCCCGTGTCCGAAATCCAGGCTGTTGTAGTCGTAACCGACACCGAGCGTCAACCGTGGCGAGTACTGGTGCGCGAAATTGGCCCGTCCGCCATAGGAGATAAGATTATAAAACGGCACCGAAGTCAGCACATTGTAGGTGGAAGTCTGCCGCAGGTTTGCCGTGCCCGTAAAGGAAAGGGTGTCCCGCTTGGTGATCTGGTTTGTCAGCGTGAGGAGCGCATTGTTCTGCGTGAAAGTTGTCAGCGGCACATACGACACCGGGTTCGGATTATTTGCGGTCGGCGCGCCAGGAATCGCGAGATAACTATCGAAGGGATTTGCTGAATGTCGGAAGCTCTCGTCGCCCAGCAATTGCCAATGACGGGCCATTTGCCAAATGAAACCGCCACCGACAGCCTGGGAGAACAGATTCTGGTTTGCGTTGGCGGGACCGCTGATCTGGTCGTAAATCTGCAATCCGCCGGCATAGGAGGCGTGCCAGGAAAATTTCGGAAGGAACTGCTGAATCCTGATACTAGGGTCGACGTTAAACAGCCACCGGCTCTGGTGCGAATTGGTGGTGGTAGACGGATATCCATTGCTGTCGTAGGCGAACCCGGTAGCGATTCCCAGAGTAATGCTGCTGTTTTCAATCGAATTGGTCAGGAAGTCCAGTGATGGAGTCGTGTCGGGATAGGTATATGCCTGCTTTGGCCCCGGCTGTGTGGAAGGCGTCTCATCCTGAATCGTGTATGCGGGCTTGGGCTCGGGCGTACCGGTATCGGTCTGCGCCTGGCCACACGAACATCCAAGAACCCCAACCAACAGCATCAGGACCGATAATCTCGGAAGCATGCCCACCCTCCAGTACTACGGGACGACGATGGTGTCGCGCGGCTGCAGGTCAATATTCTGCTGCGAGTTCTTGCCCTTGATGACTTCGTTGTAGTTGAACGGAATCCGCTGCTCCGCGCCATTCGCACTCGTCCGCAAAATATAAACTTTCTTTGTCTTGGCAAAGTCTTTGAAACCGCCGGCGAGCGCAATGGCGTCCAGGACCGTCAAACGGCGAGTCAAAGGATAGTAACCCGGCTTATTGACCTCGCCAACGATGTTGAAATTCAGGCTAGCGACTTTTTCGACCACCACCGTCACTTGTGGATCGGACACATACTTCTTCATGGCGTCGGCGAGAACGCCTTGCAACTGAACGGGGGTATATCCGGCAGCCTTCACTTCACCGATCAGGGGTAACGAAATCATTCCATCGGGCCGAACCGGCACGCTCTTCGACATGTCTGGTTCCTTCCAGACATAGACGGAAAGCACATCCTCGGCGCCGATTATGTAAGCATCAGGTCGAATTCCCGTGGCCGCTACCGAGGTCGATGGCATGGGCTTGGTATCAGAGGTCGTTGGCGCTGCCTTGGTATTAGAAGCAGGGGGAGGGGTTGTGGTGGTCTCTTGCGCCACCACGATGTAGCCAAGAACGCCAATGAGGAATGTTAGCAACAACCGTACAGCGGGCTTCACAACACCGCGTGCCAGCACGTGCATGTAGGTCACCTTTTTGCCAGGGTCAGGGCTCTACTCCGACGCAGTGGGATTATCTCCCGGTAGCGCCGACCCCGAGCCCCGCCGTTGTGGGATACCGACTTCCTTTAGCTTGTACAACAACGCCCGATAGCTTATCCCCAGCGCTCGGGCGGCTTTTTTGCGGTTCCAATTGTTGGCATGTAACGCGCTCAAGATGATGCGGGCTTCAATCTTGCGCACCGTCTGTCGCGTTAGCTTCTTCAGCGATACCGGCCCGTCGAAGGAAATTTCCGGGAGAGGATCGCGTTCGTTTGTCTGCAACAGCTCGCTCAGGATCACCTCATCGCTGCCCATTACAACGTAACGTTTGATGAGGTTCTCAAGCTGCCGCACATTACCAGGCCAGGAGTACCGCTGCATCTTCGCCAAGAGTGGAGGACGAAGCATCGGTGCGCGTCCATTCAGTTTATCATTGTAATACTGCAGCAAATACTCAGTGATTAATGGAATATCAACGGCTCGCTCGCGCAATGCGGGCAGATGAATGGTCATGGCGGCTATCCGGTAGAAGAGGTCATTGCGGAAATTGCCGTCATCAATCCGCCGGTGCAACTCGCGATTGGTTGCGCTTACCACGCGAACTTCCACTTTAGTATCCTCTTGCGACCCGATGCGACTGAACTGCCCGTCCTGAAGGAGTTGCAGCAGCTTGGCTTGAAGCGCAGGATCAAGTTCGGAAATCTCATCCAAAAAAAGGGTTCCACGATGAGCCAGCTCAACCCGTCCCGGTTTGGTTCCCAACGCTCCGGTGAATGCGCCCCTCTCATAACCAAATAACTCGCTCTCCAGCAAGGAACCCGGAATTGCCGGGCAATTCACCTTGACGAACGGCCCGTCAGCCCATGGCGAGTACAGGTGTAGCAGTCGTGCGATGATGTCCTTACCCGTACCGCTCTCGCCTGTGATAAGTATCGACAGGTTGGCGCCGGCCACGCGCTCTAATTTCTGACGCACCTCGCGCATGGCAGCAGTTTGCCCGAAAATGACGGACTCAGGCGGCAGGTTGCTCGCGGCAACCGCCCCTTCCAGATTCGCTTTGGCCAAGAGCGACATGTTCTTCAGGTCCTCTCGAATCGCAGTGGGTAACCTTACCTCGTGACAAGTATTTGCATTTCGGTGGCCACCTTGGTGAATTACTACTAGCTTTCTACGACGACCCTAAGCTTAACATAATTAGTAAGTTAGCATAATATACACAAACCGGCACGCAAGCCGTAAAAATCAAAAAGCAACTCTTCGGCAAAAAATATGCAAATATTTTCATCTGACAGGAAAGCGATTTCTCACCTTTAGTCCTTGGCTGGAGAGGCTTCCCGAGCCGCTACTTGTGGGGCAATCAGGGGTTCTTCGAACTGCAAACCAAGAAGGAAGTACTGTCTGTCAGGGGTGCAGCGTAAGACGATGGCGTGGAGGTGGGAGGTGGAGCGCGGCAGTTGAGCCTTATTCACGAGTGCAACTGGGACTTCGAGCGTGATTTGTGTGCCGGGTTCAAGAAACCTTCGAGCAGCCAGCAAGACACCTCCGGCGGACAAATTCAGCGCCGTGGCAAACTCCAGGAACTCTTCGCCTGAGTCTTTTTTGCCGCGGACGAAGAATGGGATGGAAATGGGCAGACGCTCCCACTCACGGCGGTCCGCTAGCCTTGCCGCACGACGCACTTGAACCCTCCCTTTTGAATTCTCAGCACATTGGCAACCAAAGAGCGAAATTTGTAAATCTAAGAAAAGGAAGAGTTTCAAAGTTACTGCGCGAAAGACTTCCGGCACAAAGAAGCAAGAAGTTGCAACTTATTGCGGGTTCAAAGAAGGGAGTTTCCCACTCACGAAGCGCATTTATTTTCGGTTTTGGGAAAAATTTCTGCGCAAAATGAGGGTTTTCACACAATTTAGGTTTGACTTGCTCTGAAGTTGCGCTATGATTCATTCTCCCCCTTGGGTGCTGACCATGGCACCCTCGCTCCAAAACACCCCCGAGTGCATGCGCCCTGCAGCCGTAGGCAGAAGATGTCGAAGTTAGCGATGGAACGGTTGCGGAAGATGGTGAAATAAGTGCGATCTGAGTTAATTGCAGTCGCTAGTCATTGAATGGTATTGGAGCCGGTTTCCCGATGTCCTCTGTAAAACCCGCCGCGGTCAATTCGATCGAACCGTTCCGCGAGGAAAACCATTGTGCTGCCTGTCGAGATGCCCTGGCAGCCGCTGCTCATGAGCTGAAGACTCCGCTGGCCATCATGGGAGGCTATTTGAATTTGCTGCTGGAACAGAAGCTTGGACCGCTCACTCCGCAGCAGTTGGAAGTGCTCAGCGAGATGCAGGACAACGGGGCGCGACTGACCTCGTTTGTTCAGAACCTCCTCAGCTACGCGACCCTCAAAGTCAATCGTTACGAGATCCAGAACGAAGTAGCGGACATCAATGGATGTCTGCGTGAGATCGCAGAGTTTTGGGCGCAGCGCTTCCAAGACAAAGCGATCGCTTTTTATTTCTTTCCGGATGAGAAGTTGCCCGCGTTTCCCTTCGACTGGTACAAGGTACAGCACGTCGTTTCGAACCTGCTCGACAATGCCATCAAGTACACACCAAGTTCAGGGACCGTGTGGTTGCATGTGGAGCCCTATTTCTGGGAGCGCCGTGCGATCAAGCGCAAGCCGCTGCTGGAGCGACGCCGGCGATTGGTAGCAAATCCGAATTGCTGTCGCGTATCCGTGGCCGATACCGGTCCAGGTATCGCCCCTGAGTATCAGCAGGAAATTTTCGAAGAGTATTTCCGCCTGACTCCTAGCGGCACACGGGTCGAGGGTCACGGACTCGGATTGGCAATTGCGAGACGGCTGGTGCAGGCCGCCGGAGGAAAAATCTGGGTGGAAAGCGAGCCGGGCGGTGGCAGCAAATTCTCTTTTCTGTGTCTGCTGAATCCGCCTGCAAAATTGGCCGCCGTGGAAGGTGCTCGGTGAGCGCGGCGCACATCCTAGTTGTCGATGACGAGCCCGGAATGCGGCGGTACCTGCAAACGGTGCTCGAACTGGATGCCTATCGCGTGTCAACTGCGGCCAATGGCGAAGAAGCGCTGAGCAAAGTTCAAAAGGACCAGCCCGATGTCGTGCTGCTGGATATGGTCATGCCCGGTCCCGATGGGCTGGAGACTCTGCGGCGTATCCGCGAATCGCGGCCGACGACGAAGGTCGTGATGCTGTCGTGCGTGCGCGACACGCGCAAAGTGGCTGCGGCAATGCGGCTGGGTGCGCAAGATTATCTTTCGAAGCCGGTGCAGAAAGAGGAGATGGATGATGTCCTGCGTTTCTGCCTGGACAATGCTGCCCCCAGCGCTCCCGACGCGACAGAAGTCATCGAAGTCGTGCAGGGGGTCTACTTCTTCGCGGCGACTGCGCAGATGCGGCAGATTCGTGCGCAGGCATTGCAGGTCGCGCGTTTTGATTTTCCTGTACTCCTCCTGGGAGAGAGTGGCACAGGAAAAGAAGTTCTGGCGCGATTGATTCACAAGTATTCGGAGCGTTCACTGAGAACATTTCTGAAAGTGAATTGCGCCGCGATGCCCAGCGAGTTATTGGAGAGCGAACTGTTCGGCTACGAGCCAGGCGCCTTCACCGGAGCGGTCAAGGCCAAGCCGGGAAAATTCGAGCTCTGCAATAAAGGAACAATTTTGCTGGATGAAATCGGCGAGATGTCGCCGGCGCTCCAAGCCAAGCTTCTTCAGGTGCTGCAGGACGGTCAATTCTCGCGGCTGGGCGGCAGACATCCCGTCAAAGTTGATGTTCGCGTACTCGCGGCTACCAATATCAACATGACGATAGCGATCGCCAAGAAGTTGTTCCGCGAAGACCTTTACTACCGTCTCAGCAACTTCGTCATGAGTATGCCCTCTCTGCGGGAACGCAAAGAAGAGATTCCGATGATGCTGCGGCACTTCATGATCCAGGTGGCCGAACGCTATGCGTGTCCTCTCCTACCGCTTTCGCCGCGACTGGTTCGCGCATGTGAGAACTATGGGTGGCCAGGCAACGTGCGAGAGTTGGAAAACTTCGTGAAGCGCTATCTGGTGCTGGGTGATGAAGACGCTGCGATCGCAGAACTGGAAAGAAATTCAGGAGGCCGCAGTGACGCTGATCCCGCCCTACGATCTGAAACTACGCGTCTGGACCTGAAACAGAGGGTGAAAAACCTGAAGAACGGCGAGGAAATGAAAACTATAGCTCAGGCACTGGAAGAAAACGGCTGGAACCGTAAACGCACGGCAGCCGCGCTCAAAATCAGCTACAAAGCCCTCCTCTACAAAATTCGGCAATATGATATCCGTCCACGCCAGAACGGGTAGGGAAACTTCTACAACATGTGCGCAAACCATTGCACTTTGCCCTTTAACCTGACCGCACTATCGATTCCTTAACCGCAGAAGCCAACGTCTAAGTTCCAACAGGTCAGCCGATTTCCCACAAGGGTACGAGCGATGTGGTTCGCTCTCAATTGGCAATTGGTGTGCTGCTCCTCGTCGCTATGGGCACGAATTCGATGTCGCATCCCATGAAGGCTAGTGCGCATTCACATTCGGGGGAGCGCCGCAAAAATCCTCGTTTTGATATGCATTTCCCGGTCTTTTTGCGTGTCCTCGGTGACCCTTGGACATTGACGCGGACGAATGACATCAGTGCCACAGGCGCATTTTTCGTCACTGATCGTCCGTTCCTGCTGAACACACCGATTGAATACGTATTGACATTCCCCCCAGAGTTGACGAAGGCCCAACGTCCCCTGCGAGTCCGGTTTTATGGCTCCGTGATACGCTGCGAGCGGGTTGCCGCTGGGACCGGAACATTTGCAGTGGCCGTGCGGAATACTGCGCATCGATATCTCACGGCCGATGAATCCCTCAGCTTCGACGCTTTGGAACAGCGGTTCGGACCTGCTGCCAGCAGGCCCGATTTTCCCTCCGACCGCAAGACCGGAACATAGTTCTACGACAAAATCGTTCCTTGCTTCGATTCCCCCGCACCAAAAGACTCATTGAGCT
Organism: Binatia bacterium; assembly: GCA_035638375.1. Lineage (GTDB taxonomy): Bacteria > Acidobacteriota > Terriglobia > Terriglobales > Acidobacteriaceae > DASRAA01. The sequence goes on from DASRAA010000166.1 coordinate 13,386, forward strand.
TGGCTGAGGTTTCTTACCGCTCACTGCGCCACCTCACACCGCGAGAAATCCCAAAAGCAAAAAGCGGGCCTTTGCAGCCCGCCCGGTTTGAATGAATCTTGGTGAATCTACAGCCCGAGACGACGCCGGCCGTAGGCCACCGCACCGAGGACTCCGCTAACGATCAACAGGAGCGGGCTTGGCTCGGGAACAGATGAGGTGGTCAAGTTTACGATACCGACGTAGTTGTCGGTGAGCGTGAATGACTTGATGATCGCGCCAGCTTCCTCGAAGCCGTAAAAGGCGCCCGTATCAGCGCCACCACCGGTCAGGAACGTCAGGTTAAAAGACTCGATGAGGTTTCCGTGGACATCCCACACCGCGATGGTTGTCGGCTTGAGACTACCCGGCCCGTAATTTAGGAATCCGCCAACGGCAGAGACCGGGTTGGCGAAGGAAAATGTCATTGTGTCGGTTATCCCGAAAAAATCAGTGGAATCATTCAAGCCGGCCATCGGTCCGAGCGCGCCTGTCCAGAATCCGTTACCGAGGTAGCCATAGACACCGGTGTAGCCGAATACTGAGCCACCCTGATGGGTGGCGTTGGTAGAGGTCCACGTAACCAGGTTAGTCGTGCCAAAGACCTGCGGCCCGGGGCCAAAGAAATTGATTGCCGGCATCGGAATTGCCGTGCCGCCGGGGATGGAAGTCACAACAGTCGCTCGCGCTTGCAAAACCATCAACGACGCGACAAAAAGTACGAGCGGTCCAGAGAGTCTTCTCAAGTCAAATACCTCCCCCGAATTTTGCCTTGGAACCCACGATGCTGAACCGATTTCGGCCATCTCGGCAGGTCAAGTAACTTAGCATATGGGCAAGATGGATTCCAAGAGGCAAACGTGCGAAATTCCAAACAGCTGAAAAGAAGGGAAATTGTCAATTGAGTTAACAGGAAAAGTGAAATGGTTGCAGCAGGTGAGTGGGTTGTTGTTCCTCAATAAAGACAAGCCGACAAGCCTTCGTGCGAGCTCAGTGAGCAGACTGCTAGATAAGGCGAGCAGCTTCTTTCGCGAAATATGTCAAGACAATCGACGCTCCGGCACGCTGAATACAGGTGAGCGACTCCAGCATCACGCGTTCGTAGTCGATCCAGCCGTTGATAGCAGCAGCCTTAATCATGGCGTATTCGCCGCTGACCTGGTACGCAGCCAGTGGTACATCAAACTGCTCGCGGGCTTCGCGAATCACATCGAGATACGGAAGCGCCGGCTTCACCATAATCATGTCGGCCCCTTCTCCGAGATCAAGCTGAATTTCGCGCATGGCTTCACGGAGATTGGCGGGATCCATCTGGTACGAGCGGCGGTCGCCGAAGTGCGGGGCTGAATCTGCAGCCTCGCGGAAGGGACCATAAAAGCCGCTGGCGAATTTTGCAGCGTAGGAGAGGATCGGGATGTTTTCGAATCCAGCGCCGTCCAGGGCGGTGCGAATCGCAGCCACGCGGCCATCCATCATGTCGGATGGAGCGATGATGTCCATGCCTGCTTTGGCCTGCGATACCGCGGTTTTGCCCAGCAGGTCGAGCGACGCATCATTGAGAATCTCGTAATTCTCGGCAGCCATCGATGCAGTCACTGCAGATGATGCCTGTGCGGTGGTTTTTACCGCAACGAACTTCTTCCCTTGTGACTCCAACTGGCGCAGGGTATCGGCGACTTCGCGCCGCCATGTATCGTTCTCGACAATTCCGCAATGCCCATGCGACATGTACTCGCAAAGGCACACATCGCCCATCAAGAGCAGCCCTGGAACCTCACGCTTGATCGCGCAGGCTGCTTGCTGCACGATTCCGTCATCGGCCCAGGCCCCGCTGGCAACCTCGTCTTTGGACTCCGGCAAGCCGAACAGGATAATGCTCGGAATGCCCAAAGACTTAACTTCGGCGCACTCTTTTAGGGCTTCATCGACGGACAGATTGAACACTCCCGGCATGGAGCGAACTTCCTTGCGCACGCCTTCGCCCGGGCAGACGAACAGCGGATACACAAAGCCTTCAGGGCTGAGACGGGTCTCGCGCACAAAAGAACGCAGCGCTTCGGTGCGGCGCAGGCGGCGGGGACGATCCACTGGGAATGCCATACGAAAATTTTAGCACCGGGTTAAATGCGGGCGACGACGGAAAGCCTTGAGGAGAGCAGGCGGTACTAAAGCGCGTCGCTACGACTTCGCTAGGTCCCCAGCATTTGCCCGGATGCTGTCGAGCAAGTCTATCCCGGCCTGCTCAGCGGAGCGGCTTTTGAAATCGCGTTGCAGAACGACTGCCTTGGCTCTAGGGGCCAGCTGGTGCAGTACATCCAGAGTGGCCGGAGACGCCAGCGCGCCCGTGTCAGGCCCCAGGACGATAACGTCTACGGTAGAAGCACTGAGAAGAATTTTGGCGTCTCCCATCAGGCCGGTAGAAAGAACGCGATAGCCGTGACGGGCTAACAGTGCACGAACGAAGGCGCAGGTATCAGGAGAGGGATCGAGGAACAACACGCGTGGACCCGTATTCTCTGCCTGAGTCGGAGCATGTACGCCCTCTCTCAGGAAGGAAACGATTGCCGACTCCTCGTCAGGGTAAACCTTGAATACGGTTGCGAGCTTGGTTATCTGAAGCAGGCCGGTTACGACGGCACTGGGAGCAGCCATGCGAAGGTCGCCTCGCCGATTGCGTGTGTGCCAAAGGTAGCGGACCAGCAGCCCCATGCCAGCGCTGTCGATACGGTTAACATCGGCAACGTTCACCACCACGCGAGTGAATTCGCGAAGACCACGCTGCAGCGTTTCGTCGAGGAGTTTGGACTCCTCGCCGTAAACGATCCGACCGCCACAGCGCACAACGTACACCGATCCGCAATATCGTGAATCCAGAGCCAGAGACATTCGCTGGGCCCCCGCTTTCTGCGGCGCATTCGACTCGCGGTAATCTTACAGCACCGGGTCAAACCGCACGAGCGGTGGCCCTCAGGCTGGCCCGCCAATGTTAGGATTACCGTCATCGATTGCAGCTCGAGCTGACCTGAGGCTAGAGGAATGCCTATCGGAGATTACCCATGAAGAGTAGCTTCGCCACGGTTCTTGCACTGATGCTGTTGAGCGCTGGCACCCTGCTGGCCCAGAAAGTCAACGTTGACTGGGACCGCAAGGCTACTTTCTCCCAGTTCCACACTTATGCGTGGCAGAAAAGTCCCGATCCCGCCAAGGGGTTGTGGGACCAGCGCGTCATCGATGGCGTGAATGCGCAACTGCAGGCAAAAGGCTTCAAGCTGGTTGACTCAAATCCGCAACTCTGGGTGGTTTACACCTCGCACGTCAAGCACGAGCAGCAGGTTGTCGGGACCGGCTACAACATGGGACCGTACTGGGGCTGGGGCTACTGGGGTGGGCCTACCACCACGACGTACAACACCTACACGTACAAAGAAGGGACTCTGGTGGTGGAGATTGCCGATGCCGACGGACATCAACTACTGTGGCGCGGTACTGCGACCGACACCTTGCCCGGGAACCCCGACAAAGGCATTAAGATGCTGAACAATGCGCTGAACAAGATGTTCAAGAATTTTCCGCCGAAGCCCGGCAGCTAATAAAGGCGGCGCATAGCGACGGTACGCGAAGGTGGTTAACGAAAGTTTTCTACCAGCATCAGATCGGCCGAACGATCGTCGATTTGGGCCCAAGCGACCTCATGACCATCCGCAGAAACTGCCATCGACCAGTCTGTAAGTAATCGAGGGTCGTGGTAGACCGGGAATGTGCGACGGTTGTTGAATTGATAGAAGAGCAGGTCGCCGTTGCCGTCAACCAGATAAATTCCGGATTCGACAATCGCCCAATGCGAGCAGTCATATGGCTTGGGAGCGTCGGCCACGAGCTCCGCGCTTCCGCCTGATTCAGGCACACGCCAGAGCGTCGAGTCATTAGAACTGCGGGAGAAGTATACGAATTTGCGATCGACGGACTCGGCTGCGTAAATGCCGCCGTTGCTACTTACCGGTTGGGCGGCGCCACCCGCGATGGGCTGTTTCCAGACACTTGCGCTGCCGTCGTGAATCGTCGTGTAGTAGATTACCTTGCCGTCGCGTGACCATGACGGGACTTCGCCTCCGGCGGGGTCATTCGTGATGCGCCGGGGTTCGCCCCCCTCCACCGAAACCGTATAAATCTGCACCACGCCGCTGGCGCGCGAGTCGAAGGCGATTTGCTTGCTGTCGGGCGACCATCGCGGTGTTCCGGCTGGCGATCCGTTGAAGTGCGTCAACTGTACGGCTTCCGATCCGTCACGATTGGCGCGCCAGATTTCCCAATACCCGCTGCGGTCGGACTGGAACGCGACGTACAGCCTATCGGGTGAGAATGAGGGAGCAGCCTGCTGACGCGTGCTGCTGATCAGTTGCACAGGCTCGCCTTTGGCGTGCGTTGCATCCTGCAACTCCAGCTTCCAGATGTTCGCGTTCACACGAGCCTGCACGTAAGCCAGCAGCTTGCCGCGAAGCGCAGGAAACGTTGCCGGCCCCGGAACGAAGGAAACAGCATTCAGGCTGGGGTCGCCGCCAGATGCCGCAATGCGTCGAATTTCGTCGCCCCCGAGAATCAATTCGCGATCATCGGTGGTCCAAGCGATTCCATCGATAAACGCCGTAATGAAATTGGGTCCGAGCACTCGGGTTGCGCCGTTCGCGGACCACACATAAAGCTGCTGCAGATCCAGCGAGTTTCGCTGAAAGGCTACACTGTTGCCGTCATGCGAAAATGCCGGGTCACCGTCTCCTTCCGCGTGCGCCGGAGGAAAGGAGATCTGGCGCGACTGCATGGTCATCAGGTCCAGCAGGAATAGGCCTGCGGTGTCTTGCCCAGCAATGGCGTCGGGATAAACCAGGAACTTGCCGTCGGGTGACAGGTCAAATCGCGAGCGCCGGACCCGGCGACCTCGAAGCGAACTGGCCACGATCTGACGAGCCGTCCCCCCGCTACTTGGCACTACGTAGATGCCGGTGCGCTCACCATCTCGGCGAAAAAAATAAACCGAGTTCCCATCCGGCGACCATACGGGGTCCCCATCGGCTCCGCTTGCAGGTGTTTCCGTGAGCCGCTGTGCCCGGTCATCATCCAGGCGTCTAACGTACACACCTGTTGGGTCGTTCGGGTGGGGCCCGGTCCACGCAAACGTAACCCACTTGCCATCGGGTGAGAGCGAGGGCATATACTCCAAACCTGGATAAGTGGTCAGTGGCCGTATCTTCGGCTCTTGTGGCTTGGGACCAGGGCGAACAAGCAGGCTCGCAGAAAGCGCGGTTGCTACGAGGAGCAGCGATACCAGAACTTGCCGGGCACTGACTCCGCGTTGCGTGGTCCCTGTTCGATTGAAATCACTTTCCTCACCAAGCGGTTCGCTGCCGCCTGATCTTTCAGAATCTAGGGCATTCGGAGGACTGTCGTGGAGGGTGACGGGATAAAGCCAGCGATATCCCCTTCTAGGAACGGTTTCGATGTAACGAGGATTTTCGGGGTCATCATCCAGGGCCTGGCGCAATTTGTTGATCGCAACGCGCAGGCTGTTGTCGCAATCCTGAACAGAATCGCCGGGCCATACTCTTTCGCGAATCTCGTCGCGGGTGACGACTTCACTGCCGTACTCCAGCAGAGTAATAAGAACTCGAAGGGGTTGCTGCTGCAGCCGCACGACTTCGCCGTTTCTTCGCAATTCCCCAGCACGAACGGACAGCTCAAAGGGTCCGAAGCGAAAGATACGGTTCAACTGCAAAGGGGAGAGTACCGCAGGCAACTGGCACCTCGGTGCAAGGTGGAGCGAACAACCAATCATACGAGGCTGTAGGGCTCTCCGCCAGGAATACCCCTACAACTAACGTGTTAACTAACAAACGTCATTTAATGCCGGTAGCTCAGTTAATGTCACATTACTTCAAGTCGAGTTTTTGATTTAGCGGAAGCGACTTCGATGATCCCCCCACCATGATGCTATAGCTGCCAGGTATCAGTCTCCAGGAACTAGACGCCTCGTCATAGATAGACAAATACTTGGCAGGGACCGTTACTGTGACTTCCTTGCTTTCGCTGGGGGCTAGCGCAACCTTGCTCCAGCCGACCAGGCGCTTCGCGGGCTCGTTCGCCGCGGCCGGCAAGACAGCGTAGACCTGTGCAATTTCCTCTCCTGCGCGCTTGCCGGTGTTTTTGACCGTAAAAGTCACAGTGGTATCCCTGGCGCCGGAGACATTCAGGTTTGAGTAGCTGTAGTCGGAATAGGACAAACCGAAGCCGAAGGGGAACAACACCGGCTTGTTCTCGGCGTCGTACCACTTGTAACCGACTTTGAGCCCCTCATCGTAGTGCACATCAAAAGTAGGCTTCCTAAGCAGCCCTCCATTCTCCGGTCCACGGCCATACACCGGCGGTTGAGTGACCGTAGTACGCGGGAGATCCCTCTCGTTGAGGGGAAACGTCATGGGCAGCTTCGCTGTGGGATTCACATCGCCAAACAGAACGTTGGCCACTGCCTCTGCGCCTTTACTGCCCCCATACCATGCCTCCAGAACGCCCGCCACTTTGTCGATCCATGGCATGGTCACCGCCGTGCCTGTTTCAAGGACAACGATCGTACGCGGATTCGCAGCCGCTACTGCGGCGATGAGCGCATCCTGTTTATCAGGCAGTGAAAGGCTGGGAAGGTCCATCCCTTCGCTCGTCCACTGATGCGCGAAGACGATTGCGACATCAGACGACTTCGCCAAAGCGGCAGCTTTTGCCGGATCGGCGCCGGAGTCGAACTTTACCTCTGCAGATGTCGCCTTCGCTATGACCGCTTTGAGAGGTGAAGTTGGGAACCAAACATGCGCCAGCCACTCGGGGGCGCTGCTCCCGGGAGGATCAACCTGCGCCGAGCCTCCGCCGGAGATCATTCCCATATCCGCGTTGTGTCCGATGATGGCGATGCTGCGAAGTTTGCTGCGATCGAGCGGCAACACGTTCTTCTCATTTCGCAACAGAACAATGCTCTGCTCTTCGAGTTTGCGGGCGATCTCCGAGTTGGCTTCGACATCAATAACGCTCTTCTTAATCGGATAGTCGACAATGCCGCTGGCAAATTCAGAGCGCAGGACACGCCGGGCATGGTCGTCGATCTCGGACATCGGCACTTGCCGCGCCTCGACCGCCTGCTTCAACGCCGGACCCAAGAAAGTATCAAGGGGCTCCTCATTGTCCAGTCCAGCGGCGGAAGCTTTAACAGTACTGTGTGTGCCACCCCAATCTGAGACCACGAAGCCGGGAAATTTCCAATTCCCCTTCAGAACCGTGGTCAGCAGGTAGGTGTTTTCGCAAGCGAAGTCGCCGTTCACGGCGTTATAGGAACACATCACGGCGGCCGGTTGCCCAATCTGAAGGCCAATTTCGAACGCAAGTAGATCAGTCTCGTGCAAAGCCCGCTGGCCGATAATGACATTGACTTCGTTGCGGCCACTCTCCTGATCATTCACAGCGTAATGCTTGATATCGCCGATGACATGCTGCGCCTGCTCGCACTTGATGCGATTGCCCACCAGCGTGCCGGCCAATATGGGATCCTCTCCTAAATATTCGAAAGTGCGGCCGTTGCGCGGTTCGCGGGTGATATTGGTGCCGCCGCCCAGCGTCATGTTGTAGCCCTGTGCGCGAAGCTCGCGGCCGATCAACGCGCCATATTCACACGCAGCCTGCGGATCCCAGCTTGCGGCTGAGCCAAGATTGGAGGGCAGGGCGGTAGAGTAACGCCCATTGGAGGCGCTGGCGCGCACACCATAAGCGGCATCGCTCATCTGGATCATCGGGATCCCGAGGCGCGGAATTCCCATCACCACACCGGCGCCTCCGTTTATGAAACGAAAGTTCTTTGGCTCAGGTCCAGGCCATCCGGGCATGCCGTTGCCATGCAGCAGCTCAATCTTCTCGTCGAGCGTCATTTGCTTGAGGACCATGTCGGCCCGCTCGTCGGCAGACAGGCTCTTGTTCATCCAGGGGAAATTCTGCTGTTGCGCGACCACGATGGAGGCGCTAGCGATGCACAAAACGAGGGCAAAGAAGAACCGCTGTCTCGAACGGCTGTTCATGAGCTGGTCACCAGAAACTGTGAAAGTTACCTACAGCATAGCAGCACGATGCGAGCTAAACCATTAGAAAAATCGGTTTTGGGAGAGGGCTGGCTGGTAGCGAGATGGCTAAGTCCGGTAGGTTCAGACCTGCCGGTTTCCTCGACTTTACTGAGGCGGAGGCGAGTTCGGAATGTACCCATGCGGCCCGACTGGAGCCTCGCCGGGCTTGAGCCGCCGGCAGCAACCGTTCACGATGTTACCTTCAGGTAAATACGCCTGTGCCTGGTAGGGGAACTCCTTGCTGTCCGCTTGGGTTTTGTCGATGCATTTGCCTTTCGTGATGGTTGCCGTCAAGCCTCCGCCACTACCGCTGGCCGGAGTGCCATGCCACGACCACTGGCCATCGACATACATAAACTTGCCGATCCAGTACTTGTCGCCCTCGCTAATGCCGAGCGTACGTGCTGCCTGCGAGCCGAACTGAAAACTCCAGCGTGGATTGTTGCCAAAGCAAACCAGGTCTGGAACCGATGCCGCTTGCGGCGGTGGGGCTGCCTGTTGCTTGCTGGTGGGAGCAGGTCCGTTCGGACCAAACGGACTATCCTGCGCAACCGCGCTGACTCCGGCACAAAGGAGAATGCTAGCTATGACTACACCAAAGCGCTCAAACGCCATGAAAAACAAACCTCCGGGGAGCGCCTTGATTGTAGCTCCTGCATCCTGTAAAAGCTCGAACACCGCTCTTCCTGACACCTTACAACCGACCACTGACAACCTTACGGCTCCGGCACCCCCAACTGCGTCAGCAGGAATGCCCAATTGAACGCGATCTCGTGGATGCGATCATAGCGCCCGCTGGAGCCGCCGTGCCCACCATGCATATTGGTATAGAACACCAGCGGATGGTCGTCCGTTTTCAGCGTACGAAGCTTGGCGACGTACTTCGCAGGCTCCCAATACATCACCTGACTATCGTCGATTGACGTGCGCACCAGCATTGTCGGATAGTTTTTCTTCGCGAGGTTGTCGTACGGCGAGTACGACAGCATGTAATCGAACGCGGGTTCGGTGTTGGGATTGCCCCACTCTTCGTACTCGGGCACGGTGAGCGGCAGCGATGGATCGAGCATGGTGTTCATCACGTCGACGAAAGGCACCTCGGACACCACGACCTTGAACAGGTCGGGCCGCATATTGGTGACTGCACCCATCAGCAGTCCGCCGGCGCTAGCGCCTTCAATGCCGATCTTTGCTCGCGAGCCGTAACCGTGTTCGGTCAAATATTCCGCACTCGCGATAAAGTCGGTGAAGGTGTTCTTTTTCGTCATCAACTTGCCCGCATCGTGCCAAGGCTTGCCCAGATCCCCGCCGCCGCGAATATGTGCGAGCGCCACAATCAACCCCCGATCTACCAGTGGCAGTCGGGCAGGGCTGAAAGTGACCGGCAACGGATAGCCATAAGAGCCGTATCCGTACAAATACAACGGAGCGTCGGCCTTGTTCTTGAGGTCTTTGCGATAGAACAGCGAAATCGGAATCTTTGTTCCGTCACTTGCCGTGGCGAAGACGCGTTCCGAAGTGTAGTTGTTACGCTCAAAGCCTCCCGGAACTTCGTTCTGCTTAAGAAGCGTCGAAGTGTTGGTCGTCACGTCGTAATCAAATACGGAAGGAGGAGTGATCAGCGACTGATAGTTGTACCGGAAGTTGTTGGTGGAGAATTCTGCATTCGCGGAAGACGTCGCATAGTAAGCGGGCTCAGGGAATTGAATAGCTCTGGATGAGCCATCTGCGAACTGCACGACTCGAAACACCTGCAAGCCGGCGACACGCTCTGCGAGGACATAGAAATTTTGAAATAGCTCAATGTCCTCCAGGGGAACATCGCGTCGGCTGGCAACCAATTCCTTCCAATTCTCTTTACCGGGACTATCGATCGGAGCAGTTACCACGCGAAATGTTTGCGACATATCGTTGGTCCGGATATAGAACTGGTCACCGCGATGATCAACGTAGTATTCGACGTTATCCACATGCGGGGCGATTAACTTCCATTGACTTGTAGGTTGGTCCGCAGGAAGAAACTTCACTTCGCTCGATATGTGGCTGGCGTCGGTGAGCAACAGGTACCGGCGGCTGCGGGTCCGTCCGACTTCAATGTTGAAGCGCTCGTCCTTCTCTTCCAAAACCATCGCGTCCTGATTGGCGTTGTTCCCGATTTCGTGACGATAGAGGCGACAGCTCCTTTTCTGCACGGGATCTTCGACCGTGTAAAAGAGGGTGCGGTTGTCTCCTGCCCAGGCGACCGAGACAACCCGTTCCGCGGTATCAGACAAGTCCTTCATACTGCGCAGGTCGCGAATATGCAGGTGATACTGCCGGAATCCCACATTGTCGGTGGTATAGGCCAGCCAGTTTCCGTCATCGCTCACCGCCCAAGTGCCAACCGCCATGAACTTCTCGCCCTCGCCCATCTGGTTAAGGTCGAGAATCACCTGCTCGGGCGCATCCAGCGAGCCTCTCTTCCGGCACAGTTCGTAATACTGTTTCCCCTTCAACGTACGCGTAAGGTAGTAATAACCGCCCTTCAGGAATGGGACGGTTTCGTCGGTTTCCTTAATGTGGCTGACGATCTCGTCATAGAGTTTCTTCTGCCGTGCCTCAGTGGCCTTCATCACGTACTCGGCGTAGGCGTTCTCTGCCTCCAAATAAGAACTCACTTCGGGATTAGAACGCTCGCGCAGCCATGCGTAGTCGTCCACCAGCGTCTTTCCATAGACGGTTTTCTCGGTGTGAATTTTCTTGGCAAACGGCGGTTGAGGTGTCCTGAAAGCAGACCCATAGCCGCCACCGTGACCAGAACCTTCTTTTGAGTTTGCTTGCTGAGGCTCCGCCACACCCTCTCTTGGTGTGGCAGATGCACCCGACGAAGGGCCTGATTGCGATTTTGCGGGACTTTGTGAGTTTGCTGACATGGGTAACAAAAAACAGAACAATCAGAATTGCTCGAAGGACCTAGGCGTCGTATTCCACCGGCCGCTCATTATACAAGGGTTACGTGTCGAGCTCGCTCCTCTGCGTTACGACACGAAACCGGTTGCGCGAATTAAACGGTCTGGTTACGCCGATAACAAAACTTTAAAAATTAGTAACAATGCGACGTCTTGTTGCGGAGTTAACATCATAGGAAGATCGTTATTGCGTCCGCAGTTGGAGCGTCCTTTTCGAACCAAGCACCCGAGCAGAATTCATGGAGGTCCCCCAATGAGTACTATCGCCCCCGAAGTCGGACTTGATAGGTCAATTACCGCCTATGGACAGGCCCGGTCGACGGTGAGTGGCACCCCGCTCACTCCTGACCAGTTGCGCAAGACCGATGCTTACTGGCGGGCTTGCAATTATCTCAGTCTCGGCATGATTTACCTGATGCACAATCCGCTGCTGAGGGAGCCGCTGCGGCCGGAACAAATCAAGCATCGTTTACTCGGGCATTGGGGAACGAGCCCGGGATTGTCATTCATCTACGTTCACCTGAACCGGATGATCAAGAAGTATGACCTGGAAATGATCTACTTGGCAGGACCTGGACATGGTGCCCCGGGAGTGTTAGGTCCCGGCTATCTCGAAGGCACCTACTCGGAGGTCTATCCGGAAAAGAGCGAAGACGAACAAGGGCTGCGCGAGTTCTTCCAGCAGTTCTCGTTTCCTGGCGGGATCGGGAGCCACTGCACGCCGGAGACGCCCGGCTCGATCCATGAAGGCGGAGAGCTTGGCTACGTGCTGTCGCACGCCTGTGGGGCGGCGTTCGACAATCCTGAGCTGATCGTCGCTGCGGTGGTGGGCGATGGAGAATCTGAAACTGGCCCGCTGGCGACGTCATGGCATATCAACAAGTTTCTGAATCCTAGGCGCGATGGTGCGGTGCTGCCAATTTTTCACCTCAACGGCTACAAGATCAACAACCCGACTATACCTGCGCGCATTCCGCATGACGAATTGGAGAGTCTGCTGCGCGGCTACGGATGGACTCCCTTTTTCGTCGAAGGCTCCGATCACGACAGCATGCATCAGGCGATGGCCGCCACTGTCGAGCACTGCATTCTGGAGATTCGGTATCACCAGCAACAGGCGCGCGAGAAGGGCGACGTGATCCGGCCACACTGGCCGATGATCGTGTTGCGCTCTCCCAAGGGCTGGACTGCTCCCATCGAAGTAGAGGGGCATCGTCTCGAAGGCTTCTGGCGTGCCCATCAGGTTCCGCTGAGCGCTGTAAAGAAAGATCCTGAGCAGCTGCGGGTCCTCGAATCTTGGATGCGATCCATGCATCCGGAAGAGCTGTTCGACGCAAACGGGAAATTCATGCCGGAACTGCGTGAGCTGGCCCCCACCGGCAATCACCGTATGAGCGCCAATCCGCACGCCAACGGGGGACGTCTCAAAAAAGCCTTACGCTTGCCTGACTTCCGGCAATACGGCGTGACAGTGGAGAAGCCCGCAACGATGCAGGCGGAAAATACTCGCCCTCTGGGCGTCTTTCTGCGCGACGTGATGAAGGAGAACATGGACAATTTCCGTGTTTTCAGCCCCGATGAGAACACCTCCAACAAGCTCGACGCGATTTACCAGGTAAGCAAGAAATTTTGGCTCGAAGAGTTCTTCCCCGAAGACCTCGACGGCGGAGAACTGTCGAAAGACGGTCGTGTGATGGAGATGCTCAGCGAGCACACCATGGAGGGCATGCTGGAGGGCTATCTACTCACGGGACGTCATGGATTCTTCTCGACCTACGAATCGTTCGCTCACGTGATCGACTCCATGTTCAACCAACACGCCAAGTGGTTGGAAATCTGCAATCACCTCTCATGGCGCGCATCGATTGCATCGCTGAACTTGCTGATTACGTCAACCGTGTGGCGTCAGGACCACAACGGGTTCACTCATCAGGATCCGGGATTCCTCGATGTAGTTGTGAACAAAAGCGCAAACGTGACCCGCATCTATCTGCCTCCGGACGTGAACTCGCTCCTATCCGTGGCCGATCACTGCCTGCGCAGCCAGGATTACGTGAACGTAATCGTTTGCGATAAACAGATGCACCTGCAATACATGACCATGGATGCGGCAATTACGCACTGCACCAAGGGCATTGGCATCTGGGATTGGGCCAGCAATGACGAAGGTGGCGAGCCTGACTTGGTGATGTGCTCGGCCGGAGATATTCCCACACAGGAGGCACTGGCTGCGACGGCGCTGCTGCGAGCGGAGTTTCCCGATGTGAAGATTCGCTTCATCAACCTGATCGACTTGTTCAAGCTGCAGCCCAGCACCGAACACCCGCATGGGCTGAATGACCGGGACTTTGATTCGCTGTTCACGGTCGACAGGCCCGTCATTTTCAACTTCCATGGATATCCCTGGCTGATTCACCGGCTGGCGTATCGCCGCCACAATCACGACAACATGCACGTTCGCGGCTACAAGGAGAAGGGCAACATCAACACGCCACTGGAACTGGCGATCAATAACAACATCGATCGCTTCAGCCTGGCAATGGATGCAATTGACCGCGTGCCGCGGCTACAGAAAATCGGCGGGCACGCAAAGGACCGCTTCCTCAACCAGCAGATCGAGTGCCGCAACTACGCACACGAAAACGGCATCGACGAACCAAAAGCGGCCGCATGGGTGTGGCCGTACTGAGCGGCCCTCACCGGGGCCCAACTGAAATCCGCAGGCCCTGCCGTCGCTCCAACGAAGCGTAGGGCCGATCCCCGAGCGGAAGTGTGGCTTCAATCCTGGGCTACTAATGCGAAAATGATGTGAGGGCAAGAGCTTCTATCCAGAGCCCAAGTGGGGTTGTTTCTTGAGCAAAAGTTTACGGAATATCGCCATCATCGCGCACGTGGACCACGGCAAGACCACGCTGGTGGATGCCATGCTGAGCCAGAGCGGCATCTGGCGCGCTAACGAGCGGCACGTCGAGCGCGTGATGGATTCGAACGAACTGGAGCGTGAGCGCGGCATCACCATCTTGGCGAAAAACACGGCGATTTTCTACAACGATGTGAAGATCAATATTGTGGACACGCCCGGGCATAGCGACTTCGGTGGTGAGGTGGAGCGCGCGCTCAAGATGGTGGATGGCGTGATGCTGCTGGTGGATGCCTCGGAAGGCCCGCTGCCGCAGACGCGTTACGTGCTGAGCAAAGCACTGGAGGCTAAATTGGCCCCGATCCTGGTCGTCAACAAGATTGACCGCCCCGATGCGCGCGCGCAGGAAGTGCTGAACGAGGTCTATGACCTGTTTATCGATCTCGACGCGGAAGAGGAGCAACTCGAGTTCCCGGTGCTGTACACCAACGCGAAGGCGGGCACCGCGACAGAAGATCTCGCACGGCCGGGCGAGAACCTGCAACCTTTATTCGATGCGATTGTGAAGACGATTCCACCGCCGAAGGGCGGTGCTGACGGACTGCTGCAAATTCTGGTGGCAAACCTTGACTACAGCGATTACCTCGGACGGTTGGCAATTGCGCGCGTGTTCAACGGAACCCTGAAGACGGGCGAAGATGTCACCATCGCCAAGCGCGACGGTTCGCTACAGCCGACCAAGATCACCAAGCTGTTTTCGTTTTCGGGCCTGAAGCGCATCGACATTGACGAAACCGAGTTAGGCGACATCGTGGCGGTGGCGGGCGTCGAGGGCATCAACATCGGCGAAACGATTACGAACGTCGAGAGTCCGGCCCCGTTGCCGGTGATCACCATCGACGAGCCGACTATAGCCATGCAGTTCATGGTGAACACGTCGCCCTTCGCGGGGCGCGAGGGACAATACGTTACGTCGCGTAACTTGCGCGAGCGGCTGGAGAAAGAACTCCTTACCAACGTCTCGCTGCGGGTGGAGGAGACCGACTCGACCGACTCGTTCAAGGTGATGGGGCGAGGAGAGCTGCAATTGGCCATCCTCATCGAGATGATGCGGCGAGAGGGGTTCGAACTCGCTGTCGGCAAGCCCGAAATAGTGACCAAGCAGATCGACGCCAAGCTGATGGAGCCGATCGAGCGGCTGACCATCGATGTGCCCGATACATTCGTCGGAGTGGTGATCGAGAAACTGGGCACGCGCAAGGCGCAGATGCAGAAGATGCACAATCACGGCTACGGGCGCGTGCGCACGGAGTTCACGGTACCGAGCCGGGGGCTCATTGGGCTGCGCAGCGAGATGCTCACCGACACGCGCGGCACGGTGGTCATGAACTCTCTGTTCGAGGGCTACACGGAGTGGCAGGGTGAGATTCCGCACCGCGTGACCGGCGCGCTCGTCGCCGACCGCGCGGGATCGACCACGGCGTATGCGCTGTATGGCTTGCAGGAGCGAGGCGAACTGTTCGTAGGGCCGGGCGTTGAGGTGTATGAAGGCATGGTGGTCGGCGAGAACGCACGCGACAACGATCTCGACGTGAACATCGTGCGCGAGAAGAAGCTGACCAATATGCGGTCGTCCACCGCCGATGAGGCGATTCGTCTGGTGCCGTTCAAGGCGCTGAACCTTGAGCAGGCGATCGAATTCATTGCCGACGACGAGCTGGTCGAGGTTACGCCCAAGTCGCTGCGGCTGCGAAAGAAAATTCTGCAGGCGAACAAGCGGCCACGGAGGGATGCACAACCGGCCGGCATCGAAGCGGATTGAACCCGAAAATCAACCGCGGATTGCGCCGATGAGCGCGGATCAGAATAGCATCGAAGGAGATCCTCCGGAAATCTGCGGCATCCGCGTGATCTGCGGTTGATTTTCGAGCCGCGGTTACTTCTTCCCTACTGGATACTGCTCAAACATCTTCTCTACCGCGGTATTGACCTGCTCAACCAGCTTTTCTCGGTTATCGCTGAGCTTTTGTTTGGCAATGCCGCGCCAAACCAGTTCTTTCTTGCCCGTATCGATAAGATCGATGACCAGGGTACCTTTCGGAATCACGACCGAGGTCACGGTTCCCGGAATGTTGTGCCACAGCGTGATGCCGTAGTTGATGGGCGGAATGCCGCCACCGTAAATCGGGTCGTGATAGTGAGCGGTGTAATCGTAGTCGGTGGCACCGTACATCTGCACGTACAGATCGGGAGTGCTATTGACCTTAGTGAGCCCACGTTTGCCGAGGTCGTCTTGCACGGCGGCCTGGATGGCAAGTCGCAACATCGGCTTGGCTGAGTTCTCCTGCGAATCGATGCCATAGCTTCTGAACTTGGAAAAATCGACCGATTGGTCGTACTCGACTTTGATCTTTTGGGCATGGGCGGCGGAGGCGAGAGTCAGCGCGACGGTCAGCCAAATAAGGCGTACGCGGCGCAGCACTATTGAGGGCATCTGTTCTCCGAAGGTGTGAAGGGTGTGAAAAGAGTAAGAAGAATTAGAACACACGACAGGGAATAACCTACAATTTTAGGCATCCTTGCCATGAGGGGTTACGGCATGTTGCGTCGCCTGATCGTTGTGCTCGCAATCGTCTCTGCCGTTGCGGTTGGTTTTGCCCAAGTACCTGCGAATCCTGCCAGCAAGCCTGACCAGACCAAAAGGCCACCGGGGAGTTGCAACGTCAGCGGGCGCGTGGTAAGCGCGGCCGAAGGCGCACCCTTACGTTCGGCGCGAGTAGCCCTGGTCGAGGCAAACCAGCGCACGCATCCGCTGGTTTACGCCGCCACGACGGACGACGAGGGGCATTTCGAGATCAAACAGATTGAGGCGGGGCGTTATGAGTTTTTCGCGTCCCATACCGGATATCTCGAGCAGCAGTATAAGTCCAAGGGCGCCGCTGAAGGCGAAGGGCCATGTTGTCGCTGACATCGGGGCAGACTGTGGATGACGTGATGTTTCGCCTGGTGCGTGCCGGCGTCATCGTCGGCAAAGTGGTGGATGACACGGGCGAGTCGATGATGGGGGTGAATGTGTCGGTCCTGCACAAACCGAGCGAGGAAGAGCTTGAGGAAGCAGGCCCGCGCCGGAGAAAGGTCGAACTGACGATGGTGTCGGGCGGGTCAACCGACGATCGCGGGGAGTATCGAATCTTCAACCTGAAGCCGGGTGAGTACTATCTGAAGGCAACGGAAACGGGTGAGCGGTGGGCTGGCGTGACGACGATGAGCGGCGGTGATTGGCAGCTCATTCACGAGCTGGGCAGCTCGTTCGCACCGATCTATTATCCCGGCGTATTGCAGCTAGACCTGGCGCAGACGATCACGATCAGTGCCGGAGAAGAGGCACAGGCCGACTTCGCCATGCGCAAGATCAAGATGGTGGAGGTTGCTGGACGAGTGATTGGTCCGGACGGAGGGCCGGCGAGCCGGGCCTACGTCCAGCTCAGCCAGACAAGCGTGGACGATTGGGGCGGCGAATTGAGCGCAAGCGTTGATAGCAGCGGTGAGTTCTCGATCAGAGGCGTGCCGCCAGGCAGCTACTTCATTAGCGCGCAGATGCACGAGAAGGACAAACGTTACAGCACTCGGCAAAAGCTCGAGGTGGGGGAAGCGAAGATCGACAGCCTCATGCTCAGCCTGGGTGGTGGCGCTACCATTCATGGCCGCATGCGGACGGCCAGCGGGGGGCCGCTTCCATCAGGACGCGGCAATGCTGCCCTACAGCCAGTTAACGAAGATGAGATTGGGGGCTTTAGGTGGACTGAAATCAACAAAGACGGCACCTTCGAATTCAACGGTGTTGCCGATGGAGGCTACACGCTTCGGGCGTATATCGAACAGGGTTGGTTCGCGAAGTCGGCGCACCTTGGCAGCGAGGACGTACTGCAAAATGGCGTGCAGGTGGAAGGCGGTGCGCTGAAGGGAAGCCTCGACATCGTCGTCAGTGATGAGGGCGCGCAAATCGAGGGCTCGGTCACGGACAGCGACAAGAATCAACCGCTGGCCGGAGTGCAGGTGAGGGCACGGCTTGATCCGGAGACCGACTATAACCGCGAGCGTTCGCCACAGGCGGCCACTGACCAGAACGGCCACTTCGTGCTAAAAGATGTTCCGCCGGGTAAGTACAAGGTCAGCGCGAGAATGCCGAAGTCTTCACCAGATGGGCCGGCGATCAAATCGGAGGCGGTACCGGTGGCGCTGGGTGATCGAGACCACAAAGTGACGGATTTCAAGCTGACGGTACCGAAGAGCGAATAGGCGCTACTCGTAACGCAGCGCTTCCACCGGGTCGAGGCGGGCAGCCTTCACGGCGGGATAGATTCCGAAGAACAGGCCGACGCTCATGGCCATCAGCACGGCAACAAAGATGGCCCACATCGGCACGGTCGTTGGCATCGAGGGAAAGAAGTACGGAAGGGTCGCCGCGGCAGCGCTACCGACGATGACCCCGAGCAGGCCTCCGAGGCCGGTGAGCACGATGGCTTCGGTGAGGAATTGCCAGATCACGTCACGGCGTTTCGCGCCAATGGCTTTGCGCACGCCGATTTCGTGGGTACGCTCGGTGACCGACATGAGCATGATGTTCATCACGCCCACGCCGCCGACCAGCAATCCGATTGAACTGACTACGACGGTCATGAGAGCAACGGTGCTCATGATCTGGCGGAACTGAGCGGCGATGGCTTCGGGGGTCGAGATGGAAAAGTTGTCTGGTTTGTTGTAGCGCACGCCACGATGGCGGCGCAGCACCCCGCGAATCTCATCTTCGGCAGCGGAATCGTATCCATCGTAGGCCTGTGCGCTGATGAAGTGGTCGTCATCCATCGGGTAGTGCTTCTTATAGCTGTGGTAGGGAACGCGGATGACGCGATCGGCGGTGTCGTCGCGCAGGAAGGTGCCCTTGCGCTTCTCCAGCACGCCGATGACTTCGAGTGGGACGCCGTCGATGATGATAGTTTTGCCGATGCCGTCGTTGGCGGGGAAGAAGGCTCTGTTGATTTCGTCGCCGATGACGGCTACGTCGATGCGATGGAGGTCTTCGAATTCGGTGAAGAAACGTCCTTGCGCCAGGCGGGCGTTGAGGACATCCTGATACGACGAGGTGGTGCCGGCGTAATCGATGTTGCTCACTTCGTGTGACCCGTAGCGAGCTACCGGCGGCTTGCGACGCGCCACGCCAGGGTCGAAGCGGGGGAAGAGCTCGGCTGTGACGTCTTTCACATGCGGGCATTCTTCGCGGATGGCCAGAGCGTCTTCCAGCGTGAGCGGCTTGCGGGCACGCTCTTCGGCGCTGATACGACCGATTCGAATGCCGACATCGAAGCGGTAAATGAAGAACGTGTTGACGCCGTAGTCATCAAGGAAGGCAGAAACATCGCGGCTGATGCCCACCAGGACGGACGCCACGAAGATCATCGCGCCCACGCCGATGACGACGCCCAGCACCGTCAGGAACGAGCGCACCTTGTTGTTGCGCACCGTGTCGAGGGCCATCCGCGAGTTTTCGACGAGTTGGAGTTGCATCAAAAAGTTGCCAGCAGCCAGTAGTCAGTCGCCAGTTGAGGCCTACTCATGCCTCGTACCTCAACGCCTCGATGGGATCGAGCCGTGACGCCTTGCGTGCCGGATACACGCCGAAAAATATTCCTACCGCTGACGAGATGCCGATCGATAACAGAACAGCTAATATCGGCACTGACATAGGTACGGGAGTCGCATTTCGCACCAGGATGGCGAGTATCCATGCGGCCAGCACGCCGATGCCTCCTCCCACCAGGGCCATCACGGTGGACTCGACCAGAAACTGCATCAGGATGTCCGTGCGGCGCGCGCCGACCGATTTGCGTATCCCGATTTCGCGGGTGCGCTCAGTCACCGAAGCCAGCATCACGTTCATGATGACCACGCCGCCGATCACCAGGAAGATCGACACCAGCGCCACCATGCCGGAAGCCAGCGTGCCGGTGAGGTTCTTCCACAAATCCATAAGGCCTTCGCTCGCGACGATACCGAAATTGTCGCTGTCGTTTGGGTCAAGATGGCGGCGCGCGCGCATCAGCAGGCGGGCCTCTTCACGAGTTTGCGCCATCCATTCTGGCCCGCGCGCCTGCACGTTGATGGCTAGCGATTTATTGCGCCCGTACAGCTTCATCCAGCTTTGGATCGGAAGGTACACATAACTGTCCTGCGATTGGCCGAAGGCATTGCCGAGGGGCTTGCCCACACCAATAATCGTGATTTCCTTGCCGTCTACATTGATGGTTTTGCCCAGCGGTTCCGTGTCAGGAAAGAGCCTCTCGGCGACCTCGGAGCCGATCATGGCTACCATGGCGTGGTGGTCGTTGTCGCTGTCGCTGATGTAGCGGCCGGTGGCGGCCTCTTCGATATCCATTTCGCCGAGATTGGCGGTGACCCCGCGAATGCTGACGTCATCGAGGCTCTGCCTTTCGGAGCGAGCTTTGCCGAATCGGCTGACTTGCACGCCTACCGCTTTGGGCAACTTGAGGCCGTCGCGCAGCGCCTCATAGTCCTCCCAGGTGATATCACGATTGCGGCGCAAGGCTTTCACATAGGCGGCCGAGTCGCTGATGATGCCCAGCTTGTTAATGACAAAGACATTCGAGCCGAGGTTGGCGACACGGTCGGCGAAGTACTGGTTCATGCCGCTGATGAGAGCTACGACGAGGACCAGCGTGGTCACCGACAATATGACGCCGAGCAGCACCAGAAAGGAGCGGAGCTTGTGGGCGCGCATGGTTTGTAGCGCGATGAGTGCCGGTTCGCGAAATGAAGAGCGATGCCGTAGCGCGCTTTTATGGACTGGAAATCCCATGGGCGAGTAGATTTACCCAGCTGGAGAGAAGCTGGGATTAGCTTTGGCGCAACTTTGCTAGTCTACCCCGAAGGTCGCATTGCGGCCATGCGACTCTGGTGCCATTCCGACGCTGTAAATCCATGAATCATTTCGGCAAGTTGCTTCGTATCACACATCAGCAAGCTGGCAACGAACTCGCGACCTAAGTGTCCCAGCTTGGTACGAACTCATACAGGTCCGTGACAGGCTGCGACTGGTCGCCGCAGGAACGCTGCTAAACTAAGGCTTCTGGCACTTTCCGGAGCCTGATCTCGGCGCCATGAATATCTCCGAGGCAATCCGCATTGCTTTGCTTTCGCTCTGGGCGAACAAGCTACGGTCAATCCTAACGCTGCTGGGTGTGGTAATCGGCGTTTCGGCCGTGATTGCCGTAGTCACGTTCGTCAACGGCATCAATGGTTATGTGGCCGAGAAGATCTTCAATCTCGGCGCGGATGTGTTCATCGTCAGCAAAATGCCCAACGTCATCACGGACGCCGACCAGTTCATCGAGGGCAATAAGCGGAAAGATATTGACATGGACCACTACCACGCGGTGGCCGAGAATTGCACAGCCTGCAAGGTGGTGGGCGCGGACGTGCGTAATTTCAATGGCAACGTGGTGTATGGCACGGAGAACAGCAAGGACACTTGGGTGCGCGGCTGGACGCCGACCATGCAGCGCATCTATGACCTCGACGTGGTGATGGGTCGCCCGCTGAACGATACTGATTTGAACGCCGCTACGCCGGTCGTCATTATCGGACAAGACATTCGCGAGAACCTGATGGCGGGTGTCGACCCGATCGGCAAGACTATACGCGTGGACGGCCATGAGTACATGGTGGTTGGAGTCGGCAAAAAGGAAGGCAAGACGCTGGGGCAGAGCCGCGACAACTACGTGATCATGCCCATCAGCACCTGGTTCAAGGCGTACGGTTCGCATAACAGCATCCGCATCTGGGCCAAGGGCTTCGATGTAGGCACGCCGATGGAGCAGGCCATTGACCAGACGCGCGTGATCATGCGCGCACGACGGCATGACCAACTCAACACAAAAGACAGCTTTGTCATTGAGACCAACAGCAGCTTCCTTTCCCTGTGGGCGGATCTGAGCGGCACGTTCTTCATCGTGATGATCGTCATCGCATCGATCTCGCTGATAGTGGGCGGCATCGTGATCATGAACATCATGCTGGTTTCAGTGACCGAGCGTACGCGCGAGATCGGCATTCGTAAGGCGCTGGGCGCACGGCCGCGCGACGTGATGCGACAGTTTCTGATCGAGTCCAGTACGATGGCGCTGATCGGCGGGCTGCTGGGCGTAATCGGCGGCATTCTTATCGCAGAAGGCGTGACCGCCGCAATTGGCATGCCGTCGGCCATCAAGTTGTGGGCGATCTTTGCAGGACTATTGGTGTCGGCCAGTGTGGGAATCTTCTTTGGCGTATATCCGGCCCGTAAGGCGGCCAAGCTCGATCCCATCGTGGCGCTGAGATTTGAGCTATGAGATGGCGTGACGGAAACATGCTCCTACAAGCTTTAGGCCTACACGGGCCAGCTAAATTCGTGGTCGCCCCCTGTATCTTCCCTGCCCGTTTTGCTTCTTGCCTGGACGATGACACCGTGGCGACTCAACCGCAAGAGGGCTAACGATGAGCATCCGCCGCGGTGACTACAGAGAAATTCTGCGCATGGCGCTGGAGACCATTGCCAAAAACAAGATGCGCTCCGGGCTAACCGTGCTGGGTATCGTCATCGGAATAATGATGGTGATCCTCATCTCTTCGGTGGTGCGCGGTCTGAACAGTAATGTCGAGAACATGGTGAAAGATATGGGCTCGGACATCATCTTCGCGTTTCACATCGACGTATTCCAGTTTGGGCGCCCCACGACCGAGATGCTGACGCGCAAAGAGCTGACCCTCGACGACGCACTGGCCATGAGGGACTTGCCGCACGTCAAGGCCGTTACCGATGGCATTCGCTTGCAACTTCCGCAGTTCGGTACAGGCTCTTACTCCGTGAAGTACAAGGACCGAAAGACCAAGAACACGATCCTGGATGGGGATCTGCCAACCACCATGATGGTGTTTGACCTGAAGCTGGATGAGGGCCGATGGTTTACCGAGACGGACAATGAGCGCCGAGCTCCCGTGATCGTGCTGGGCCGCGATGCGGCGGACAAGCTCTTTGAAAACGAGCAGCCGCTCGGAAAAGAGATCAACATCGAGGGCCAGCTTTTCACCGTGATCGGAGTGCTCACGAAACGCAAGGCGGCATTTGGCAGCGGTGCGAATCCCGAGGACAACCTGGTTTATTTCCCGATTGCGACACTGCTTAAGATGCATCCTGAACTCAAGCAGCACTGGATCAGCGTGAAAGCTACATCGCATGCCGACATGCCGCTGGCCATGGACGAGATGCGTGCGCTCTTGCGGCGACGTCGGCATCTCGCGCCGAACCAGCCGGACAACTTCGCCGTCTTCAGCCAGGAAGCCCTCAGCGATACTTGGAACCAGCTGACCGGCGGAATCTTCATCTTTATGTTTGCGGTGTCAAGCGTTGCCCTGATCGTTGGCGGCGTGGGTGTCATGAATATCATGCTGGTGTCGGTGACGGAGCGAACGCGCGAGATCGGCGTGCGCAAAGCGATCGGTGCGCGCAAACGTGATGTCTTGCTGCAGTTCACGCTGGAAGCGATTACGCTGACGGGGCTGGGCGGCATTCTCGGCATCTTGATCGGCGCAATCCTGACAACGATGGTTCCGCTGCTGTTTCCTTCGCTGCCGGCGAGCATGTCGGTGTCGTGGGTGCTGACAGCGACTATGGTTTCGGTCGCAATCGGCCTGATCTTTGGCATTTATCCTGCGTGGAAGGCGGCAAACCTCGACCCCATCGAGGCCTTGCGGTACGAGTAGGCGAGTTGGGCGTCTGCTAATCTGACTCTGACTCATGCTTGTTGTTCGCACGATTGTCGCGGCGTGGTGTGCGCTGCTGGCGCTGGCTGGGGCGTTCTACTTCGGGCTTTGTGTGTGGGCGGCCCAACGGTTTCGTCGACAGGATTCGGGCGCAGTTCATGGGGACTTTGCGCCTCCAGTCAGTGTACTGAAGTCGCTCAAGGGCCTCGATCCGAAAATGTACGCGGCATTTCGAAGCCATTGCGTTCTGGACTATCCGGAGTACGAGCTGCTGTTTGGCGTAAGTGACTTACAAGAGCCAGCGCTGCAACTGGTAAAACGACTGCAACAGGAATTTCCGCAGCGCCAGATTCGCGTGATTCATTGCCCGCGAAGCTTGGGCATGAACGGCAAGGTGAGCACGTTGACGCAGATGGTTCCCGACGCGAAGTACGAGCACATCCTCATTAATGACAGCGACATTGTGGCACCTGGCGATTATCTGCGTCGAGTGATGCGAAATTTTGGCGGTACGGGCGCCGGGATGGTCACCTCCCTTTATCGAGGCTTGGCCGGAAACACGATTCCTTCGCGCCTCGAGGCGCTAGGGCTAAGCACGGATTTCATGGGCGGCGTGCTGGTGGCGCGCGAGATGGAAGGCGGCATGCGATTTGCGCTCGGGGCCACGATGGCAACCACCAAGAGCGTGCTGCGCGAAATCGGAGGTCTAGAAGCGCTGGTTGATTATCTCGGCGATGACTATGAGTTGGGAGCACGAACGGCCGCCGCAGGATTCAGGGTTGCTTTAGCCGATGTTGTGGTCGAGACGGCGCTGCGGGACTACAACTGGGCCGACTTCTGGTCGCATCAGTTGCGCTGGTCACGAAACGTAAAGGACCGGCGACACGCGCAGTATTTCGGGCTTATCGTAACCTTCGGTCTGGCCTGGGGTGTGCTTGGCGTGCTGCTGGACTGGCACGCGTGGTGGACCTGGGCGGCGCTAGGCATTGTTGCTGTCGCCCGCGTAACGGCTGTGGTAGCGATCGGCCGGAGCGTGTTGCGCGATCCGAATGTCTTGCGGGATTTGTGGCTATTTCCGGTTCGCGACTTCGTTGCCCTTGCAGTATGGATCGCAAGCTTCGCCAGTGATGAGGTCGAGTGGCGAGAGCTGAGGTTTCGAGTGAGGAATGGAAGGCTGGAGAAATTGTGAACTTCAAACAATGGTAGCAATTTCAGTAAAAAAGGGTCCTTCGACTGCAGCGTCGGCGGCGGCGGAGGACGACGCCTTTTCTCAGGAAGACAACCCCGAGAGGTCATTTCTTTCCCTGCACGGCTTCGAGGCAGCGGCCGTAGAGCTCCAGCAAGTGCTGAGCATACTCCTCGGCAGCGTGGGGCGAAACACTACCCTGGAAGCCGAGCCCGGGCGCGCCTGCCTTGCCGTATGAGGTGGTGGCGGCAATGAACTTCATTAAGTCGAGCGCGATGTCCTCGGTGCGTCTTGTGCCTAATGCGCTGGTGATCGGTACTTCCATGAACGCCAACTCCTTGCATGAAGGTCGGCAAGCCGACGTGAACGAATGATAGCAAAGCTGCAACGACTACATCAGCAGCCCAAGCGACGGATCATAAGCGGCCGCGCAGTTCAGACTTCAAGCGCAATGTGGCAGGCTCGTCCAACGATGCAGTGTGCCAGACCCTTGCCTATTGCAATCTCCAGCAACTTGATCGGCCACTGGTCCTTGTGCGGCCTAAGGATGATGCGTCAAATGCCGACAGCAACGTAGCGCGAGACCTATAGGTCCCCCACTCGGACCGCCTACAAGTTGGGACGCCCGGTGGTACTGCCGCAATGAGTTGTAATGACGATCGATAAGCACAACCGCACCTGGTGCAAGACCCGGCGACATGGCACGCAGCCGCGGGAAGCCGGCCGAAACCGCCATTTGCGACGGTTTCCACAGACGGCGCGCGCCGGTTCGCCGGCTGACTTGCAGCCGAAGAAACCCGCTGCTTCTGTTACGGCAGAGACATACCACATCGTGGCACTGGACAACGGTAGTGTTTTCTTTTTGCAGCGGGGCCTGGAATAAGCATGATGGTTACAATGCTAGAGCTTTCACAGGGAATCGGCGAAATCCGGCTAATGACCCGCAGGCATGGCGGCGAGCGTCCGAATCGCCGGAAGGCCCAGGCGCCTGCGGCACTCGTCCAGTATTTCGGCAGTTCGGCTGGCGCCCACTCGAGTCACGCCGAGGGCACCTACTTCCAGCAGGGCGTCGAGCGAGCGGATGCCACCGGCTGCTTTCACTTGCACCGAAGGTGGCGAGTGGCGGCGCATGAGCATGAGGTCGGCGAGCGTCGCACCGCTGGGAGCGTAGCCGGTGGAGGTCTTCACCCAGTCAACACCGATCTCACCGCAGATTTCGCACAGGCGAATCTTGGCAGCGTCATCGAGGTATGCATTTTCAAAGATGACTTTGATTTTCGCACCGGCGGAGTGAGTCATCGAAGTGAGCCGCCAAATCTCGGCATAAAGATATTCCCAGTTGCTGCTGCAGGCCTGGCTGATGTTGATCACCATGTCGAGCTCACGCGCGCCGTCGTTCAACGCGCTTTGCGCTTCTGCCAGTTTCGTCACGGTGGCATGGCCGCCGTGAGGAAACCCAATCGTGGTGCTGGGCTGCACCGTGCTGTCCTTAAGAATTTGAGCACATCGTGCCGCATAGTACGGCAGAATGCAGACACTTGCGACGTCGTATTGCAGGGCAAGCTGGCACCCGGCTTCGAGTTCCGGAACAGTGAGCGCCGGATTCAGAAGCGAGTGGTCAATCATCTTGGCGATATCGGAATAGGTGTATGAGGCAGACATGAGAACTCCTAGGGCGAGCTGTCAGCCGTCAGCTATCAGCCTTTGTCCTTTAGTCCTTAGCTTTTTAGCCATCAGCTATCAGATCGGCTGTGGTCAGTTTAGCGGGTTTTGGAGCGCCGACGTGTGAGAGCATGCCTTCTGTCGCAATCGCTACCGTTCCCGACAGTGCGAGGTCAGAGTTGGCAGGCTAGACGCGAATTCTGGTATAGCCTCTCGGCGCTATAATGCGCGCGCGGATGGCGCTACTCCTGGGTACGAAACTCAGCCCACACGAAATTGTCTCGCCGCTCGGAGCGGGCGGAATGGGCGAGGTGTATTGCGCGACAGACACGCGTTCGGAGCGCGAGGTAGCAGTCAAGGTTCTGCCTGAACATCTGCCGCAAAATTCCGAGGCACGGCAACGATTCGACCGGAAGCGCCCACGGTCAACGCAGCTCCGCCCAATGTCTTGATCAGTGTCAGATGCTCGGAGTAGAACGCACTGGCTTTGTCGATGAGCCAAGGATCGGCCTTCCCCGCGTGAGCCGCCAACTGCTGTACCACTTCCGGAGAAACCTGCTCGGCCTGTTGGGGCGTGAACTGTTTTGCTCCACCTGCCAGCAAAGCCGCGAGGCCGCCACCACCTCCGGCCAGCTGAGAGAACAAGGCAGGCCCGCCGGAGGCCAGCAACTGGTTCAAGATGCCCGGCCTTCTGGTCGCCATTGTTTCGGAGACCACAACAGCGGCAGAGCCAATCGATCGCCGGCAAGACTGAGGGGCTGCACCCTGGGCGCCCTCGATCTCCGGAGTGCGTAAGACAGGCTCGTATTTCTGCTTGCGTTGTTCAAGGTCTGCCATGATTGTTCTCCTTAAGAGTGCTCGGCGGCAAGGAAGCGCAAATGCGCGATCCAGCTGCGTGATTCAAAGCCGTAATCACATCACGGGTTGCAGTGGGCAGGCTAAGACGAACTGGAAAAGTGACGAATCACAGGCAGACGAGACGAACCGACCCAGCGCACCAAACTAGTGTTTAAATGTGCGTTACGAACGCGTGACTTTGGAGAGCAGGTTCGATACCTTAGGGTTCTTGCCGTAAATTAGGAAGTCCCGCACGGGGACTCAGGGAAGTTCGCTGAGTTCGGTGGGCGCAGTTGCGGACTCGCCAACTCGGGTCTGCTTGACTTAGAAATCCTGCAATAGTCGGCCCGCACAAAAAACGGGCTTGTGGAGGCTTAATGCGTCGAGTTCTGTTTAGTTTTGCGCTTTTATGCTGCGGCATCGCGACGGTTGCCCAACAATCAACCGAATCTACTGCTCCAGAGAACAAGGCCGCAGCAGCGCAGGCCACGGTGAGCACGCCTAAGCCTGCTGCCCAAACAACTGAACAAACCTATACACAGGGATGGCCGACACACTGGATCGAGGCTCCCGACGAGCGCTGGTGGCTGCCCAAAGGAAACTGGATTTATGGTTACGTCGAGTGGGACTTTGCACCGTCGCACAATGAGCCGGACCCGAACCTGTGCGCCGCGAACTCGGGCATGTTTGGCGGCGCGAATGCTCCCTGCAACGCCTTTGCGCGTTACCTGATTCCAGCCGAAGTCTATGTGCGGCCATTTGGGAAGACGACGCTGCGGCGAATCAAGATCTTCTATGACGGCACGTTCATCTTTGGCAAGAATGTGCCGCAATACCTCTACACATGGTCATGGCAAGGAATTGGCTGGGAGCGAGCGTGGGGTGGCGATTTCTATATTGGCAAACGATTTGACTTGCGGCTGACGCAGCACTTGTTATTGCAAAACTTTCGGTCGAGTCCATTAGGGCCGGGCTATCTGGGGCCGAACGGCCCGTGGGGCCGCTACTTCACGGTCGGTGTGCGCAAGTACTTCGGAAATACAAAGGTTCTGGACGAAGGGTCCAAATAGACAACATGACAGCGCATCTGCTGGATGGCTGCGGCGCGATGACTGTCGCGCAGCGCGCTGAGATTTTCGCACGGATGGGCGAAGCAGTGCCGGCCTCAGGACCTTGAGGTTTCCCGCGAGCCATTCTGGTCGGCCACTCTAGCGCCACGGATGACGGGTGCGCGACTTCCTACGCAACCCAATTGTCAGGAATTGGCCAGGTGACCACCGACGAGGCACCGAGGTGCGCGTGAGCCAAACATCGGCCATCACAATGGCACCGCTCCGATCCAGATATCAGAGCCGGCCGTTACCTGGACAAACTGGCCGCCATCAAAGGCAGGACCGGGAGAACCTCGCTCGTGCTGGTGCTGACCGCTGAGGACTGCACGGAGGAGGCGAGCAAGTGTCGTCGCCGGTTGTACCTTGCCGAGGATGCAGTAGCTGTCCACCTACATCCTTGAGCCGATGTGCGCTTCGGGATGTGCCAGCGAGGCTGCCGATTTCTTAGCATGTCACGGAACAGGCGGACTGCATCATCGATCTTCTGGTTATTCAGCGTCTCCAGAAATTCAGTTCCAGGAAACCCGCCCAATTCTTGCGAACTCGAAACACTGATCGGCGGCAACTTCTGTCGCGTGTTGACTGATGCCAGAAGGTTTTCCGCAAAGCAGAACGAAGTCCAGCAAGAACCGCCGGGGCTATTCGATGGCATTGTGCGTCTTGGCACGATGGGCGCTGTGCATCACGAGGAATGATACGATTG
>DASRAA010000167.1:0-5493 GCA_035638375.1 Binatia bacterium
AGCCGAATCACGCCAGCGGAAAGTAACCTGACCGTTTTCGAAGCGCAGGAGTCGACCGTTGGCGATGGCTACGCGGTGAGTGTAGTGAGCCAGGTATGGAAGGACATGCTGCGGGCCCGCAAAGGGCTTCTTGACGTAGACAACCCAGTCTTTATTTTTGAGCGACCAGGTAAATCGATCGAAAGCTCTGCGCTCCTGAAGCGGCGCCAGCGTTCCGCGGAGTTCGAGCTTGCCGCGACGAAACGCGCGCCGGAGAAGAGCGAGGAACTTTCCCCGGAACTTGGCAGCTAACACTTTCCCTGGAAGGAAGAACCTTGGATGCCGGCAGCCAATCCAGCGTGTCTGATCGAAGGCGATGCCGCCGGCCGGCACCAGGCAGTGGATGTGCGGATACAATTTCTGATTCCAGGTGTGCAGGACAGCCAGAAAGCCAAGGCGTGCCCCCAGATGCCGCGGATCCGCAGCAATCGTGAGCAGCGCTTGTGAAACGGCGCGGAAGAAGATGTTGTACACGACAGTCGGGTTCTGCCGCGCCAGCGGGATGAGTTCGTGCGGCAGCGTGAAGACCACGTGCGAGTAAGCCACCGGTAGTAACTCTTCCGCGTGTTTTTCCAGCCACCGGTCACGCGCCGCGCTGCCGCACTTCGGGCAGTGCCGGTTCAAACAGGTAATGGTGAGATCCCCATTACCTGCCTTATGGGGAGTATTTTCTTATGGGGAGTGGGGCGGCGGAATCGGCGCCACACCGGGCCTTTTCGACCGTCCTGGGCGGCGGCAACTCACCATAAACTTTGGGGGTTCTGCTACGTTGATGCGGCCATTCATGGCCAATGCTCAACAAGGAGAGCCCATGCTAGAGAAGTACTTCTCCGCGCCGAAGACGCTGCGACGTTTGCGCGGAGGAATCAGTGGATCATATATCGACGCGTTCGCAGAAGACCTCGAACGCGACGGATACGCACCGGCAAGCGCCGTTCGTTACATCCGCGCCGCCTCCCATCTCGGCTGCTTCGTGCAGCGAAAAGGCGGTGCCTTGAAGGACATCGATCTCGACCTGCTGGATTCCTTTTGCAGTCATCTTCGCCGTTGCCGATGCCCTCATTTCAAGCGCGGAAAGATCAGCTATCACGCTCAGTTTGGAGTGAAGCTCTTCCATCATCACCTCGTTGCACGCGGGATTTGTCCAAGCGAAGCCGGTCAGAATCCTCCCCATCAACCAGCGCTTGTGACAACCTTTTGCGATTGGTTCCGAACGCATCGCGGCGCGAAGGAACCGACCCTTCGTCAGTACGCCCGCGGTGCTACAGATCTAATCCGGACGCTCGGCGAGGATGTCGGCCAATGGACCTCACAGGCTGTTCGAGACTTTCTCCTGGAACGGGCGAACCAGTGTGGGATACCGACCACGCAGGCGCTCATCACTTCCCTCCGGGCGTTTCTGCGGTTCCTGAACTTCCGTGGAGAATTCCGCGACGATCTCGCCCTCGCCATACCCGCCGTGGCCCACTGGCGGCTCGCCAGGCTGCCACGTTGTCTTTCGGCGGACGAGGTAAAGCGACTGGTTGCCGCCTGTGATGGCACAGATCTTCGGCGGCTTCGTGACAGGGCGATCATACTGATGCTGGCGCGGTTAGGATTGCGTTCCGGAGATGTAGCGCGTCTGCGTATTACCGACATCGACTGGAACAGCGGCACGCTTCAGGTGACAGGAAAGGGACGATACCAGGTGCGGCTGCCGCTCCCGCAGGATGTCGGCGATGCGTTACTCCGCTACCTGGAATACCGCCCCGCGAGCATCGACACCGACCATGTGTTTGTTCGAAGCAATGCCCCACGCAGACCGTTTGCCTCGGGGGATGGTGTCTCCTCCGTGGTGAAACACGCTCTCAAACGCGCCAACATTGATGCTCCCGCCAAGGGTGCGCACCTGCTCCGTCACACCGCGGCCACGGAGATGTTGCGGAATGGCGTGCCCCTGGATCAGGCAGGCCTCGTCCTCCGTCACCGCAGCATCGATATGACCGCCTACTACGCCAAGGCGGATGTGGCGTTGCTCAAACAAATCGCTCAGCCGTGGCCGGAGGTAAATGAATGATTGCGGCTGTCGAGTCCTATCTTGCCGTCCGGCGTGCCGTCGGGTTCACTCTCAGCAACACCGAATATCTCCTGCGCAGCTTTGCAGACTTCGCGACGGATCGCCAGCAAACGCACGTCCGCACAGCGACAGCCATCGAGTGGGCCAGCCAAGCGGGATCAGTGGCGCAACGACATACCCGTTATGAGACCGTCTGCCGGTTCGCTCAGTACCTTCGCGTGGAAGACTCCCAGCACGAATCGCCACCAGCGAACCACTTCGGCTACCGCAAAACGCGTCGCGTCCCGCACATTTATTCGCGCGACGAGATCAATGGCCTTATTCTTTCCGCCACGAGGCTTCCTTCGTCCGACTCGTTGCTGCCGAAGACGTATGCGGCGCTGATTAGCCTGTTGGCCGCGACTGGGTTGCGAATCTCAGAGGCGCTGCACTTGCTGGTCTCTGACATCACTCCAGACGGTTTACTGATCCGGAAAACCAAGTTTCAGAAAACCCGATTGGTGCCCTTGCACGACACCGCAGTGGCGGGGATAGGTCAGTACTTGGTGCACCGCCAAGGAGGGCACCGCGGTGGAGATCATGTCTTCGTTTCGGACCAAGGGCGCCCGCTCGTCTACTGGAAAGTTCACAGCGTCTTCCGGACCCTGCTGAAATCGGCGGGCGTGAACCTCTCCGGCGGCCGACGTCCTCGCATTCATGAGCTTCGTCACACGTTTGCTGTTCGGGCACTGGAGGCATCGCCGGTTGGACGTCAACGAATCGGGCAGCACATGTTGGCCTTGGCTACCTACCTGGGACACGTCAATATCAATGCCACCTACTGGTATCTGGAAACCACACCCGAACTTCTGCGCGACATTGCCGTCGTCGCTGAAAACTTTGTGCAGGGAGGGCGACCATGACATCCCTCGCACCGCATATGGAGGCATTCCTCCGCGAGCATCTTGTCCGCCATCGTGGCGCTAGCCAACACACGTGCGACTCGTATGCTTACAGCTTTCAGTCCTTGTTCGAGTTCGCCTCCCAAAAACTCAAGGTGGCGCCCTCTGCGCTGCTGCTGGAGCAGTTGGACGCAACAATGATCAGCACATTCCTGGAACACCTGGAGAGCGCCCGTGGCAACTCAGCGGAGACGAGAAACATCCGCTTGGCTGCCCTCCGCTCATTCTTCCGCTTTCTGCAGCACCGTGAGCCAGCCGCAGTCGAACAGGTTCGCCGTGTTCTGGCGATCCCATTCAAGAAAACCGACACGCGACTGGTGGGATATCTGGTTCAGGAGGAAATGCAGGCCCTGCTTGACTCTCCTGATCCATCTACGCGGGAGGGCGTGAGAGATCGAGCCATGCTCCATCTTGCGGTTTGTGCTGGGCTTCGAGTCTCCGAACTGACTGGCTTGCGTCTCGACGAAGTCGGGCCCCAGTCGGCGAGTATCCGCGTGCGTGGCAAGGGCCGCCGCGAGCGCGCATTGCCTCTTTGGAAAACAACGGCTGCGGCACTCCGCGCTTGGTTGGCCGTCCGTGGACCGGTCGCTTCGCCTGAGCTCTTTGTGAACGCTCGCGGTGAACCCTTCAGCCGATGGGGAGTCGCGTACGTTCTGCGGCGTCATACCGAAGCAGCCGCTCGAAAATGCTCAACCTTGAACGACAAACAAGTGTCGCCCCACTCGCTTCGCCACACCTGCGCCATGATCGTGCTGCAAGCGACGAAAGACATCCGGAAAGTATCCCTGTGGCTGGGACACAGTAACCTGACCACGACGGAGATCTACGTCCGGGCCGATCCTACTGAAAAGCTGGAAGCCATCGAAGCGGTTGTGCCACCGAGCCTCCGTAAGGGCAAGTTCCAGCCACCCGACAAACTGCTCGCGCTTCTGAAGGGCAAGCCTTAATGGAGAGTCGAAGGGGCGTGAAGCCGAGTGCGCATGCCCCTTTGGCGCTCAACTCCCCATAAGAAAATACTCCCCATAAGGCAGGTAATGGTGAGATCTCCATTACCTGCCGAAATCGCCACTGCCCGAAATGCCAGACCAGTGCTCGTGACAAATGGTTGGGCGCTCGGCAGCGGGAACTGCTGCCCGTGGACTACTACCATCTGGTTTTCAGCGTGCCGCATGCGCTGGTACCGCTGATCTGGCAAAACAAGCGGGTCCTCTTCCGGCTCCTCTTCGAGGCGAGCGCGGAGACGCTGCTGGAGGTCGCCGCTGACCCCAAACACCTCGGAGCCGAGGTCGGCTTTTTGAGTATCCTCCACACCTGGGGACAGACCTTGCAACGGCATCCACATGTTCCCTGTGTCGTGCCGGGCGGCGGCTTGTCCCCGGACCGTCAGCGGTGGATCCGATCGCCACCGCGCTTCTTTCTGCCGGTGAGGGTTTTGAGCCGCGTCTTCCGTGGCAAGTTTGTGGCAGGGCTGAAGCGCGCCTTTCGCCGGAAGAAGCTCGTATTTTATGGCGCATGCCTTCCGCTGGCGGACGAGACCGCCTTGGGGAAGTTTCTGCGGACGTTGTTTCGCGAAGACTGGGTGGTATATGCGAAGCGCCCCTTCGGCGGTCCCCAACACGTTCTGCACTATCTGGCCCGATACACGCAGCGGGTCGCAATCTCCAACCACCGGCTCGTCGATCTTACTGACACCCACGTGACGTTCCGTTGGAAGGACTACGCTCATCACAACAAGCGGCGAACGATGACACTCACCCATGAGGTCTTCCTGCGCCGCTTTCTCGAACACGTGCTCCCACGAGGCTTCCCGCGCATTCGATACTTCGGCTTCCTGGCGAATCGACGGCGCGGCGTATTCCTGCCACTCTGCCGAACTCTACTGGCGGCTGCGCCGGCGGTAGAAGTGGCCAACACCGCTGCACCGGCAGTGCGGCAGTGCCCCGGTTGCCAGGGGCCCATGCGGATCCTGGAGTTCCTGACGGCCAAGCAGATTCGAGGCGAGGAGACCCGTCCGGTTCCAATTCTTGACACCTCGTAAGTTCAGCCCTAAGTCGGATGATCAGGCTTGCCCAATGGCACGCCCCCGATACCTGCGCCTTCGCCTTCCCATTCATCGCTTTCTGCCGCCTGATCGCGTGCTCGGCGGCATATTTCCGAACCCGTTCGACACGACCATCGACACATCCCGCCCCATCGGACCTCGCGCTCTATCTCAGCATGGCGCACTCATCACCATTGAAAACCCATAGACTAAGCCTTCGGGGCGCACGCGCCAGCGGCTCACTTCTCACGACTTTATCGAAAGCGCCCGGCGATCCACTCACACGTTCGCCCGGACTGCATCTCGCCGGGCACTTCCGATAAAGATCTGGCGTTAACCGGCCAGAGCTCCCAGCACCGGCCGACGGTGCGGCCATTTTCGTTGTGCCTCTTCACAAACGAGTTCGCGCGGCTCGA
>DASRAA010000168.1:0-5243 GCA_035638375.1 Binatia bacterium
CACGCCAAGGTCATCGGCGTGGAGCCGGAGCTGGCTAACGATGCGCAACAGAGTTTCCGTTCCGGCAAGATCGTTCAGCTCCCTGCGGAACGCGTCTCCAGTACCCTGGCCGACGGCCTTCGCACGCAATCCATCGGTCAAAGTAACTTCGAGCACATCCACGCCTTTGTGGATGACATCATAACGGTCACGGAAGACGAAATCCGCGAGGCCGTGCGCCGCATGGTGAAGGATGCTCGGATCGTGGCCGAACCGAGCGGCGCGGTGACGTTCTCGGCGCTACTCTTTCACTTGGACGAGTTACCAGCCTCGCAGAAAACCGTCGCTGTAGTCAGCGGCGGGAATATTGAGCCGCAGTTGCTGGCGCAAATCATCACGGGGGACACGGTTCCGGCGCGCTAACGAGCCTTCGCCCGGGAGAGACAGAGCACAGGGAGAAGGTCAGATCCGCATTTTTCTGTGTTCTCAGTGCTGAACTACGCCCTGGCCCATTTCACTGTTGGAGCGCCAATGCGATAGCTTTGTCCTATGCGGTATTTGAATCGATCTTTTGCCGTCCCCGTTCTCATTGCAGCTCTGCCCATCGCGGTCCTCGGCGCCATTGAGCACGGAGTCATCATCCGCGAAGCGCAAATCTACGTCGCCCCCGATGGTTCCGCCGCTAAGCTCTCTAAGGTAGGCCGGGGCCGCGATGTCGCGGTGATCGAAAAATCTAATGGTTGGACTAACGTCGTGGCCACCGTTGCAACCGATCCCGATGCAGAATCCGACAAAAAGGTGACCGGATGGGTCGTCGATCAAGGAATCATCCTGCCTTCGACTCCCGACGGCGACAAGATCGTCTTTGGCGAGGCAGTCGACTCGGAAGCCGAAGCCAGCCGCCGCAGTGGCCGCAAGGGCGCAGCTCAAGATGCGATGCGCTTGTATGCCGCCGTCGCCGAGAACTTCCCGTCCTCGCCGCTGGCCGGCGAATCTGCCTATCGTTCCGCCGATATTCGCTGGCAAATCGAAGCCATCGACGCCTCAACCCGCCCGTCCGCCAAGCAGAGCGACCCGTCGCTGAAATACCAGATCGACGAACAGTACATGAAGCGTGTTATCAAAAAGTATCCTGGCACCAAATGGGCAGACCTGGCGGCCTATCGGCTGCTCGACAATAAGACTTGCGGCGATTGGGCGGCGGAAGTGAAGTGTCCCGAACTCGAAGCTGCGCTCTACATGAAATATGTCGACGACCATCCTCACTCACCCAAGACGCCGGAGGCACTGTATAAGGCTGCCTGGCGGTACTCGGCGCTGATCGTTTTGTACAAGTCGAACAACGACGCCAAGCGCGCCGCGGATTCCACCGCTCGAGCGACTGCCACAGCCAAGCGCATCATGACCCAGTTCCCCGACAATACGGACTGGTCCACACGCGCCGAGCGCCTGCTTTACATGGTTCAGAACAATATTTCGACATACGGTAATGCCACCGACTAGAGCACTTTCAGAGTTGTTGCATCGCGGTTGGGTGGAGCAGGCTTTCAAGCCTGCAAAGGAAGCCCGCGTCAGAAAAGCG
Source organism: Binatia bacterium (assembly GCA_035638375.1). GTDB lineage: Bacteria > Acidobacteriota > Terriglobia > Terriglobales > Acidobacteriaceae > DASRAA01. The sequence goes on from DASRAA010000168.1 coordinate 1,562, forward strand.
GCTTCAGCCGCTGAGGTAAGCTATTTAAGAATTTACCGCAGCGGCTAAAGCCGGGGGCTCTCGCAAAGGGTTAGCTGCATGCTGGAAGGCGCGCTCTACCCTCACTCAAGCAACTCTGAAATGACCTAAATGCAGCGCTATTCGGAGGACAATTGCACGATTATCTGCTGGCCGTTCTGCTGGGAGTCATCGAAGGACTGACCGAATTTCTTCCTGTAAGCTCAACCGCACACTTGCGCATTTCCGAGTCGTTGCTAGGCATCGACCTGGCCAATGGCTACTGGAAGATGTTCAGCATTGTGATCCAGTTGGGAGCAATTCTCTGCCTTCCGCTCTACTTTTGGCGCCGCATCACGGAGTTCGTACGCGACTTCCCTCGCGGAAAGCGCGGGGACCGCACTCCACTGACGCATCCATTAAGCCTGACACTGATCGCGTTTGTAGTGACGGCGGGCCCCTCCTATCTCTTGACGAAAGTCATTGGCAAGAACTTGGAGAACTTGTACGTCATTGCCACCGCCCTCATTGTCGGCGGGGTGATCATGTGGCTGGTAGACGCGATCTACGAACGCTCCAATCATCAGGCCTTCGCACACCCAAAGCTCACAACTGACATGGAAGAAATGTCTCTTGGCCAGGCGGTATGGGTTGGATTGTGCCAAATACTCTCGGGCCTTTTTCCGGGTACTTCACGTTCCATGGCGACGATCACTGGAGGCGAACTGGCGGGGATGGATCGCCCCACCGCCTTGGAATTCTCGTTCTTCGTATCGCTGCCCGTTATGCTGACCGCATCCCTCTATACCCTCTTCAAGTCGCTGCACCACCACGACGCGACTAGCGAGATCGGCAATCTGCCTACCGACGCACACCACGTCGTCACACTGGTAATTGGCTTCGTTGTATCATTCATCGTCGCGTATGCCGTCGTCGCCTGGTTCATGAACTGGGTCCGCACCCGCGGCTTCACGGTCTTTGCGGTCTACCGGCTTTTGCTGGGCGCGTTCGTCCTCTGGTATGCGGGGCACGCGATCGCCGGATGATGTCACCAGTCTCGGGCTTGGCATCTACCAATGTATGTGCCAAGAAGGGGGGAAGGGAGGCCTGTCTCTCAATGCGGCCCACAGCGAGAGTTTGGCGTGTTCCCAAACTGAAGACCGAGAAGTGGACTGTGGCATAGGCGAATGTTTACGGGGGATGCTAAGTCGACAATACCAGCTATCCAATTCCCTGCCGATACTCCTCTCGCATTTGCCATAATCGTTTAGGCTCTGGCGTACTTCGGGCAAGCCGCGGTTTCGCGCGTTTCTGTCCTCCACGCGTAGGTGGAGGTGTCTGCCTGCGCTGGATGGAGCAGGTGCATGTGTCCTCAGAAACGGCGTAAGACCGCACGGCACTCCAACGCCAAAATGATAGCGATTGCGCGCCTTTTCACTCCCACGGCCAACCGCCGGCTCAATGAGCTGATCGGCTTCTTGGTGTTGATTGCAGCGGCCTTCCTTTCCCTCGCACTGATCTCCTACTCGCCCATCGATCCCTCGCTGAACAGCGCAGCCTCGCCGCTGGCAACCCGCGCCACGCACAACTGGATAGGCATCTTCGGCGCCATTACCAGCGATCTCACGCTGCAACTGCTTGGGGTGTCGGCCTTCCTTGTTCCGATGTTTCTGGTTTTGTACGCAGCGCGCTGGTTTCGCTCGCGCCCCATCCAATCGCCCTACGCGAAGACCTTCGGAGTGCTGGCGCTGCTGCTTTCGGCCGCCGGCTTCGTGGGTTTGCTGCCGTGGGAATTCCGCTGGAAAGGCGCCATCCCGGCTGAGGGATTGCTTGGTCGAATCGTTGCTGATGCAATGATTCACTACCTCAATGTAATCGGCGCGTATCTCTTCTGCATCGCGATGATCGCAGTGGGTCTTTACCTGTCGACGGCGTTCTCCTTCGGAGCGCTGCGAGTCTGGTCGCAGACGCGCTTTGCCTTTGCTTATGCCGCCACGGATCGCTTTGCCGACTGGCGCGCCGAGCGCGAGCGCAAGAAAGCCGCTAAGGAACTGGAGAAGAAGCGCGCTGCCACAAACGCAAAGCCCGTGGTGACAGCACAACTTGTGCCGCGCCGGCCGGAGAATCAGGTGGAAGCTGCGGCCAATACCTCGGCTGCACGTGTTCCCGCTCCTATGCCCGATTCGATGACGAGGCCGCGTAGCGGCATCGAGCGCACGTTCGAAGCCGAGTTCGAGAACAGGACCGGCGCAGCGCCCGTCTCCACCCAGGCAAAGCCGATCACCGAGAGTGAGCCTGCGGCGGCGGTTGTCGAAGCGGGGCCCATCGCTGTCACCTCGCGTGCCGACGACCATCGTTTCGGCAAAACCACCATGCCTAAGCTAGCGGGCAGCTATAAGCTACCGTCAACTGCACTTTTGCGCCGTCCCGACGAGCACGGTGCCGTCAACGAAGATGATCTCAAAGTTACCGCGCAGGTTCTCCAAGAGAAGTACGGAGAATTTGATGTGCGCGGGCAGGTCACGCAGATTAACCCGGGACCGGTAGTGACCACTTTCGAGTTCAAGCCCGAAGCTGGCATCAAGTACAGCCGGATCACAGGGTTGTCCGACGACTTGTGCCTGGCACTGCGCGCCGAAAGCATTCTGATCGAGCGCATGCCCGGCAAATCCACCGTGGGAATCCAAGTGCCGAACCATGAGCGCGAAACCATCTGGTTACGCGAAGTGGTTGAATCGCAAGAGTTTTTGGGAGGCAAGTCAAAGCTGACATTGGCCCTCGGTAAGGACATCAATGGCCGGATCGTCACCGCCGACCTGAACAGCATGCCGCACTTGCTGATCGCCGGATCAACCGGATCGGGCAAAAGCGTCGCAATTAACGCATTCATTATGTCGCTGCTTTACAAGGCGACTCCAGAGGAAGTGCGGCTCATCCTTGTCGATCCCAAGCGACTGGAACTCGGAAATTATGAAGGAGTTCCGCACCTACACACCCCGATCATCACGGAGCCGAAGCTGGCTTCGAATGCCCTACGCAATGCCGTGCGGGAGATGGAGCGGCGGCTCAAGATCTTGGCGGAGAAGGGTGTACGGAACATCGATCAGTACAACAAGCTGTTCGATGGAGCGGCGGCAAGTCTCTTTGATGAGGACAGTGACCCTAGAGCATTGCCCTACATTGTGATCATCATCGACGAGTTAGCCGACCTGATGATGCTGGACGGGCAGAATGTTGAGGCATCGATCACCCGCTTGGCGCAGATGGCGCGGGCCGTCGGAATCCATTTGATCCTAGCGACGCAGCGGCCATCGGTGGATGTCATTACCGGACTGATCAAGGCTAACTTCCCTGCTCGGATGAGTTTCCGGGTGGCCACCAAGATCGATTCGCGCACCATTCTGGACGCCAACGGCGCCGAATGTCTGCTGGGCAAAGGCGATTTGCTTTATCTACCGTCCGGCTCCGCCAGGGTCCACCGGCTGCACGCTCCATTTGTCACGGAAAAAGAAATCAGCGCGGTGGTGGAATTCTGGCGCTCTCAGGCCCAGGCCCGCTACGAACAGAAATTCCTGGAAGCCCCGAAGGACGAAAAGCAAGCCATCTCCGGCTCACAGGATGACGTCGAGGGCGACGACGAGCACGACGAGCTTTATCACGACGCCGTGCGTCTGGTGATTGAATT
>DASRAA010000169.1:0-43494 GCA_035638375.1 Binatia bacterium
CGCCGCTGACGATCTCCATCGAAGGAGAGTGGGGGAGCGGTAAGTCGTCGTTCCTGCGGCAATTGCGAAACCGGCTTTGTGGAACGCCACGCGAGGCCTTTCGCGAAAATGTCGCTCTGGCACGAGCTGCCGGCGCGAGCATGAAGTTGACGGACACCCAGGCTTGACCTTTCCACAGCTCGGAAAGTTTGTCGCCATTCTTATGACATGGCCTGGATTTTTGCGCGAGGTTCAAGCAGATAAGAGGCTCCTGGTTGAGCTTTACGAAGAATCCGGCTTGGGAGGTGAAAATAAATGGCTATCTAGAGCACGCTTTAAGTACTTGGTTAGATATGGCGTGCAAGATGAAGAACGTCACACGCTACTTGGTGCTGAGCGGTATAGCTTGGCGCAATTGGACGTTGACTCCTTGCTGCGGGTAACCGCGCCTGTTGTTCGTCCCAAACCTGGTTCCCAACCCGCGCCTCAAGAAACTCCGGCAGATGACCAGAGGCAAGAGGCGCCTGGGGAGGAATCTTCTGCAGAGTTGGGCTTTTCTGCCAGTGCGGAGGCCATCCCGAGCACGGTACCGGCGCGGGAGGCAACAGATTTCAACGAGACCATCAACTTGTTAGCCGCCGAGTATGAAGGCATTAGGAAAGCGATGCCTGCGGGTGACGAACGAACTGAACGCATGACCGCCATGGTGCGTAAAGCCCGAACGTTTGCTCAGTCAATGCCGTATGAGAGTATGCCGCTGGATCTTTTCTTTAAAGGAACTGGTTCTCCCGTGACCAGCTCTGCCGGTACCCGCATCGTCGCATTGGCCTTCGCACAACAGTTGCCGAAACCTGCGTATTTACCAATTGCCATCGAGGGCATCGTTCGCCCGGAGTCGGCCTTTGAGCAGTTTCAGGCTCTCAGTCTCGCCAGGTGGCTCTTTGACATTCTGAATGTGGACGAACGCGAACTACTGCGAAGGGCGTTATTTGAGCAGGAGAGACTGAAAATTGATGAGAACGACAGCAGCAGGTGGAAACAGCGACAAGAGCTGCTGGCCAAGCTCGGGGAAACCCCGCGCCCGCACCTAACGTCCCAATAATTTGAGCCGAGTCCGCTGCGTCTGCCAGTTCCGGGCCCCCGACACTCGTGTCAGGGCCATCCGCTCGACTCGATTTAGGTGCGAGAATTAACGTCGCATTCTGATTAGTTGTTGCCCAAGAGTTGGATAAACCAGTTGCCTCCTTGCAACGTTCGCGACGTACGCGTAGTGTTTCGGTTTGAAATCTGACTTGGCTCGCATCCGGCTCTGATCTGGCGCAAGCTGTTTCGATCCACAATCCGATCCACAAAATGGGATGTCTTGTACGACTTGCGTGTATTTAGGCAGTCTCCGCGCATTTGTAAGTTGAAAAACCAAATCTGTACAGATTCACACGGTGGAAGTCATAGGTTCGAATCCTATAGCGCCCACCATTGTTCAATCTGGGGTTTACGGGCATTTGGCTCTTGAACTCCGATCCACAATCCAACCCACAATTCGCTGGATCATCCCTATAGCGAAGCCTCGAGGCCTTCGACATCGTGACCGGCCTCCCGCTAACATCCTAAGAAACGTGCGACGCAAAACAGCTTCGGGGGCGGGCAAAGCAGCCGGTCCGGAGTGTTGAACATCGAAAGAGGGTTAAGCAAAGGCGGTGGAGTGTTAATATATCGATATCATGTAAGTTATTGAAAAATAATTACTTGCAATGACGAAAGTAATCCTCTGCTGTCGCACTAACTATCGTCCAAGACATGTCCTTTTTTTATGCGGAAAGACGATACTTTTCGTGTTACCATGCATCATACTCAGCAGCGGAGAATGGAGAGGATGAGCACAGCAGTGAAAAAGCAGAGACGCACATTTACCCTTTCAAGCGAAAGCGTCAAGTTGCTAGCGGAAATTGGGCGCGAGACCCATGCGGCGTCAAAGTCCTCTGTGCTTGACGAAATACTCCTCGAAAAGCGCAGAGAACGAGAGTTAGCTCGCAACGAAGCAGCTATTACTGCGTATTACGATGGGCTCACAAAAGCCCAAGCAACCGAGAATGAGGCATGGGCCAAGATTGCGGAATCTCAGTTTCCGCTGGAGTAATCCCTAGTGGCCGATCGATTCCCTCAGCGAGGCGAGATTTGGTTCACCAAGATTCCAACAGATCCTCCTGACAAAGGACGGCGGCCCGTCGTGATTGTTTCAACTAATGCCCGAAACTTTCACGTCCGGGCCAACACCGTTCTCGTTGTTCCCCTCAGCACTTCGGTTCACAAGGATGATGTCCCAACGCATTTGCCTCTCGAGCCTGGAGAAACGGGTTTAAAGGAGCGAATGGTGGCAAAGGCTGAGGATATTTCGGTCATCGGCAAGCAGTCGCTCGAACCTCCCCGGGAACAATTACGGAACCTTTCCAATTTGCAAATTTGTAAGCTCGCGCAAATGGTAGCTAAAGCAATGGCGTGCAGCTAAGGGTGGCATCTCGAGTAGAAACAGCCTCAACATCTTTGAAAGAAAATCGCGCCACGAATTCCGCCACGAAACATTCCTAGTTATGGCGCGTTGCACCAATGAGCAGCATGTAGCACGAAAGAAGCGAAGCCAGGCGCAGCCCGCACAAACACTGGATTTTCGCCACTCTTGCTACTTTCTGCATATCTACTAGGCCACTTTCACACGGTGGAAGTCATAGGTTCGAATCCTATAGCGCCCACCATCACTTACCGGTTTGGTCTCTTCCAACTCCCGTTCCGACTCTCGTATTGCTTGTTGCCGGAACGCACCAGCCTTTTCAGCACTGCACCCGGAGCCTCAGCTTATCGGTTTTGAAGCCGTGGGGTGTAGTGAGCCAGCATGTTCAGGTTCGTCCAACAGCATGGCTTGGACAATCTGCGGGTTCTCGCCGTTCGCTGTGCCCTTGCACAGCCTTCTAGTGGCTACCGATGGCTCAAGCCGTAAGGGTGACACCCTTCCGTGGACACGCCCGGCTCGGCTTTGCTGGCAGCGTCCCTCAGCTCCACAGCGGTCTCAAAACTCCGCCAACAACCGATTCTCTTTGCTAGCAGAAGGCATGTCGACCCGCATGCCGTAAGTCAAACGACAATGCGTGATACACTTCCTCCGCGCGCCGCGGTAACGTAATGTGCTTCTCGTGCCCGCCCTGACTTCGCTGGTCTAAATGCAGGAAAACAACATGAAGCAGTTAGTTAGGGTTCCCTCGGCCGCACTAATGGCCCTAATCGCGGTCTTCTTTTTCACTCGCCTCCAAGACTTTCAGTTGGTCAGAACGGTCGTCTCCAATTTGGCAGACCCGCAAGCCTTCTCAGCGCCGGCGTTGCCGGGTTTCATACGGCAGAGTCCGGATGCACCCAAACTCCGCCATTTCCAGCAATACACGGCGCCGCTGATTGTTCGCACGAGCGACCCACTTGCACAAATAATACTGATCCAGCATTGGGTAAGAGCGCAGCAGAGCGACAAGCAACCCTATCGACAACCCGGGAGAAGACCAGATCGTTTCGTAGATAACACTGAAGAGCCAGAAGAATATTTGAATCAGCAACAACGAGGTGTTCCTGGTGCCTGCCGTCGATTCTCGTTCATTTTGACCGGTGCCTTGCTGTCCGTAGGAATCAATGCCCGAGTAGTCGCGGTCACGAGCAGCCTGAACGCTCCGAGCGAAACGCATGACCTCGTCGAAGCATGGGTTCCCGCCCTAAACAAGTGGGTATTGCTCGACCCCACGTTCGATGCTTTTGTCTTGGTCGATGGACACCCGGCGTCGCTACTCGAGGTCTATCGCGCGGAAGTATCGGGATCGCAGCAGCACATTTCCTTAGATCAACATGGGTCTCATTACCGTCTGCCTTCTGCTGACTACTATCGAGGCTTGTTTCAGCATCTATTTTTTGCATCTACAAATGCCATTTTTGATGGATACCACTACGGACTCTTTGAACGAAAGCGAATCGAGTTTGTTTACTTTGTCCCTCCTGGCGGCGCCGCATATCCGCAGCATCTAAAAGAGTTATTGCTGGTCGGATTGACGGTGTCTGTTGCATCTGCAACTGTGTTAGTGATCTGGTGCCTTGCCGGGCTACTGTTTTGGCTGCTGCCAATACTGACGGCGTATGAGTTCGACGCTAGCGTTGTGCCTTCGCTCGCAGAAACGGAGTTGTGATGAGTTTATTTAATACCGCTGGCTATTATTGTGGGATCATTGGAGAACTATTCACTTATTTCTGGAGCAACAAGCGTTGGTGGATAACACCTATTCTGGTGATTTTGTTTCTCTTTATAGCATTGTTGTCCTTAGCACAAACCTCTGCAATTGCCCCATTCGTCTATACCTTTTTTTAGGAACGTCATGTGAAACATATTAAAGTCGCGTGGGCATTTTGGAAGGAACTCGTGCGTACGATCGGCAATCTTCAGGCGCACATAATCTTGGCTTTCACTTACGCCGTTGTCATGTTGCCGTTTGGCGTAGTTGTGCGCTGCTTTTCAGACCCTCTGCATATCAAAGTTCGTCCAACTGGGTGGACGGATTGTTCCCCAGCAGAAAACGACTTGCGACAGGCGCGGCAGCAAGGTTGATGTGAATATCATAGGAATTTCTTGTTACTACCATGACGCAGCGGCCGCGCTGCTGTGCGACGGCCGCCTGGTTGCCGCTGCCGAGGAGGAACGGTTTTCGCGCAGAAAACACGACTTTAATTTTCCAAAGGCTGCCATTCAGTTCTGCCTGGACAGCGCAGCCATGAAGACCGGTGACGTTGATTATGTCGCATTTTTTGAAAAGCCCTTCCGGAAGTTCGACCGAATATTGATGACCGTCCTGCAGTCCTACCCCAAGTCATACAAGGTCTTCTGCGAGGCAATGCTTAGCTGGATGCAGGACAAGCTATGGGTTGGAGCAAGAATGGCTGCGGAATTGGGGGTTCCTAAAGACCGTATCCTCTATTGCGAGCACCACCTGTCCCATGCCGCAAGCGCATTTCTGTGCTCACCGTTCGAAGAAGCTGCAATCCTCACCGCCGATGGAGTTGGTGAATGGGCTACTGGTAGCTGGGGGGTTGGACGTGGCAATCATATCGAACTGCGAAAACAGACTCTGTTTCCACATTCGATTGGACTACTCTATAGCGCATTTACAGCATTTTTAGGCTTTGAAATAAATGATGGAGAGTACAAGGTCATGGGGATGGCACCATATGGCCAGCCTCGCTATGTCGATAGAATATGGAAGATCGTCCGGCAGGAGTCGGATGGTTCGATCTCCCTCGACATGGACTATTTTAGTTTTCATCATTCGATTGATCGCACCTTCAATGATCGCTTCGTAACCCTGTTTGGCGAGCCTCGCTCTCCCGATATGTTGTTCTTTACTGCCGATTCGGGTTTTCCTTCTTATTTTGGATCGGCCCCGCCAAACTTTCCTGCGCTGTGCAAACAAAACCAGCACTATGCAGACGTTGCCGCCAGTATCCAACAAGTTACGGAGGAGGTTTTGCTGGAGATGGCGCGAAGTATCTACAAAGAAACGGGATTAAGGCGACTATGTATCGCCGGCGGCGTTGCGCTTAACAGCGCTGCTAATCGGCGTATTCTAGTCGAAACTCCTTTCGAGGAATTGTTTATCCAGCCTTCGGCGGGCGATGGTGGAGGTGCTTTGGGAGCTGCGTTGTGGGCCGACAGCATGCTGCTCGGGAACCCTCGGCGATTTCGCATGGATCACGCGTATTGGGGAAAAGGCTATCGTGCCTCGGTTGTGCAAAGTTTTCTTGAAGCCCACAACATCCCGTATCAGAACATTGAAGACGAGGACCGAGTTCTGGACATAGCAACGGAACAATTGCAGCGGGGGAGCGTCATCGGTTGGTTTCAAGACCGTTTTGAGTGGGGACCGCGCGCGTTGGGCAATCGAAGTATCCTGGCTGATCCAAAAAACCCCGCGATGAAGAATATCGTCAATGCCAAGATCAAGTTTCGCGAACCGTTTCGGCCCTTCGCTCCGTCGGTCCTCGCGGAATCGGCCGAGACCTATTTCGATTTGCCCAATGCCGAGAGGCACTATCCGGCGCGCTACATGTTGTACGTCGTGCCCGTCAGGGAAAACAAACGGGGCGTGTTACCAGCGACGACTCATGTGGATGGAACAGCAAGGATACAGACCGTGTTCCCCGACTCGAACTCCAGATTTTATCGACTGATCGCAAGATTCGGTCAAGCTACTGGCGTACCGGTATTGCTCAATACCTCTTTTAATCTCAAGGGTGAGCCAATCGTCAACACGCCTGAAGATGCCTTCCGAACCTTCTTGCGAAGTGACATGGATATACTTCTTATGGGAACGTTTGTGGTGAAGAAGGATAGTCTGCAGCGTTGCCGGGAACCACTCGGATGAGCTGTTGACGAGCGGACATAGTATGTGCTCGCCTCAGATCAGGTTGACGATGCATCGCCTATTGAAGAAGCTCACCATTGCAGGGATCGCCGTATTTGTAGCACTGTTGTCGCTCGAATTCGGCGTCCGAATCGTCAGTCCTCAGGATCTCGGCTTTTGGGACAGCCATTCGTTCCGGCGAATTCAGATAGGTCCGCCACATTTCATCGAAAACATCCCCGGCGGCCAGGCCCGTTTCACCGGTGTCCCCGTCGCCATCAATAGCCTCGGTTTTCGAGGCGCTGAGATCACCACTCCCAAGCCGCCAAACACGATCCGCATCATGGCAGTCGGTGACTCCATTACATTCGGTTATGGTGTCTCGATCGAGGATACTTACGCCAAGGCTCTCGAACGGCGTCTCAATGAGCACCCTCTGGCCGGGGTTCGCTACGAAGTCCTCAATGGTGGAACACTCGGTGGGTCGCTCGTCGATTATTTGCACTTTCTTTACGAAAAAGCGGCTCTGGTCCAACCTGACATCGTGCTCATCGGTTTATGCCTCAATGACATTCTTGTTTACACCCAAGCGGGCCCAATTTCGCGTCCTGAAGAGGATATGCGCGATAATGAAATATTATGGGTTCGGCACCTCAATCGTTTCGTGCTGCAACATTCCCACTTGTACACGCTGATGTATTCGCGCCTTAAGTCCTTCCTCTACGGTTCGGGCATTCTCGACATTAACAAGGTCCAGGATCTGAACTTTCTGGTATTGTCCCCTCCGTCGGACTACCAGAAGAAGGCATGGGAATCTAGCCTCGGGATGCTCACTCAAATTGCTACCTTTTGCAGGGAGCACGAGTACCAGCTTGTCGTTGCCGCCTTTCCGATGCAAATGCAGTTGTCCATGTCTAACCTTCAGTTCTACCGTGAGAAATATCACTTGCGACTCAGCGACAACGCCCTCTCAGGTGACCCTCAACGGAGATTGCAGGAATACGCCACCACAACGGGCTTAACACTCGTTGACTTACTTCCGGCATATCGCAGATACGATCCTAACGAGCTATATCTACATAACCAGATGATTCCCGCCGATCCCACGCACCCTTCTGTGAAAGGCAATCAAATTGCTGCCGACGCAATCTTTCTCGCTCTTCAAAGCACCGTGCATACCGGCGACAGCCGATAGCTCGGCGCATTTAAAATCTTTTGGCTTCGGTGACGTTTCAAACAGCACGAAGGGCAGTACTCAACTCACTAACTGAACGGGCGGCCTTGTGGGGCCGCCCGAGCTAAGTTGCCGACTTCCGCCGGTTGAAATCGATCAGAGATCAGCGCCTCACAAACTGCAGTGCTACCGGAACGTGACAGTCAAACACGATCAAAGGAGCAATTATGAGTCGGCCGGTACAATCATGCAAAGCGATCTCCATAGCCTCTGTGGTCCTCTTTGGCAGCTTGTTCGCCTTTGCGCAGAACCCGCAGCTCGAAGAGAAGGTGATGGGGCGATGGCGCTCATACAGAAACAGCAGATCCTCAAGCAGAAGCTCGCCCAGTACACCTAGAAAACTGCTCAGGAAGCCGCCTGTCGCGCTCCACACAGGGCGCGTGGACTGAAACTTGATGTGATACGCTTTGTCGGTAAACTGACTGGTCGCGAGGGCGTTCACGACCGCTATGCTCAACCGGCGTGAGTCGAAAGCCGACGAGAAATTGGCGTAAGTGATACGCAGGAAAGTGAGCTTCCCGAAGCATTCTTTCTTGCGCACGGGTGCTAGGGGGTTCCGGCAGGGTGCCGCTTTCATTTGATCGCAGGGAGCACTAAGCAGCAGCGCCGTGTGGTTTCCAACCAACTGAAAGAGCCTCCCATTGGTGGATTTGTCGATAGCAGAAGGCAAACTGACGTTGAACATCCGGGGTGCTGACAAGCTCTGGGCTTTCAAGAGCAGTCTCGAAATACCGCTGGTCCACATTGCGGGTGTCCGGGCTGACCCGGAGACCGCGCGTGGGTGGTATCACGGGATCAGGATGCCCGGAACCAACGTGCCAGGAGTCATCACGGCGGGAACCTTTTATCAGGACGGCAGGCGAGTCTTCTGGGATGTTCACGATCCTGAGAAAACCGTCGCCATTGACTTGCATGACGAGCGGTACAGCCAGTTGATTGTTGAAGTGGCTGATCCTGACGCGGCGATCAAGCTGATCCAGAGTGCATTATGAAACCGCGCATACCAACCGCCCCACGAGACGGAATGCCACAAATGTGAAAATGACAAGGGTTATTGCCGTCATGCCACGAGCGAGTCACCGCAGGCGTGACCGCAGCCCGGCCGATCAGGCAGACACGGACGACTGTTGCAGTTTGGGTTCGTAGGAGTCTTGTCGTTTCGACAGCAAGTCGATTAACAGTACTGCGGAAATAATCACCTGGACGAACTGCAACACTGCCCAGTTCTGGATTTCGTGGGTTGCGGGGAACATCAGTCCTGAGAATCCCCACAAAATATCTGCGAAGGCGTGCGTGAAGGTCGGAACCCAGATGCTCCTGGACCTGATGTAGAGCCATGCCATCGGGACAACCACCAGGATGTTATCTATAGGGGTCATTACGAACGGGCCGAGGAATGGATGATCGGGATATACGTGCATAGCGTAGTAGATCGGCGTGTGCCAGAGGCCCCAGATCAAACCGAGCCCGAGCAAACCAGCGATCAGTCCGAACTGCCGTATCAGCCGTGGCTGCGCATAACCTCGCCAACCGAACTCTTCTCCGAAGGCTAGAGGCAGCGAAATCACGAGGTAAATGAACATGTTTTTGAGCAGCTTCGCAGGGTGCACGATGAGGCTACCGGCAGGCGTAGAAAGCGGTGCAGGCGCGGCATATCCCAAACGTAGAGAGATCGTGACCGCAATGAGTATTGCGAGGGTGGGCAGCACAATAGCTGCGAGCCAATAGCGCCAAGGGCCGAAACCCCAACCGACCGAGCCGAAGGCCTCCCTGCGCCGAAGCAACAAGGCCACTGCAACCAATCCTGGTACAAACATCAACACGTTTGCAGCCCAATTGCTCGTAATGTGAAACAGCGGAAAACAGGCAACGATGAGCGCGGTGGCGAGGACGACCACCAGCGCGAAACAAAGCAAGTCTTTCTTTTCTTGGTTCATAGTCTCGGTTATCCAGAGGGTTCTCGGGCGGATAAGGGAACCGGGAAAGACGCCCTGGAGAGTAAATACGCAGACGAAAGCGAAAAGTTCCCTTGCGCTACCCTAGTGAAAATAAACTCTCCATCAAACATGAAACTGTAGCAGTACCGACCCCATTCTCCTTCTTTGACACTGCGCAAATCGGAGTACACAATCATTGACGATTCAACTCGCTCCAATCTAACCGAGAGGAGCGCTCTCATGCGAAAAGTGAACGTCACCCTTTTGGCGCTTGTGGCCGTCTGCTTGGTGGTCGCACCGCTCGCATTCGGGCAAGGCGGGAATCCGCCGGCAGCCACCAATCAAAGCGGGACTAACTCGGACCACCGCGCGACTGCCGGCAGTGCTTTGCATGACCATTTATTGAATGTCAACTGCGTCGAAGTGCCGCTGGGCGAGAAGCGGCCTGAGTTTGGCTGCTTCATCATAGCCACAGCTAAGGACCTTCAATTTACTCAGCCAACGGTCTACTGGCATCTGCAAACGTTTCCAAGCCGAGGCGCCGCCGAAGCTGCCAAGAGTGCAACAGGAATCGTCGTTGTAGAAGATGGGCGAGTATGGCTCTCCGAATTTGGGCAGCAAGACAACGCTCCACAAAGAGGGGAAGGCGTTGTTGTGATCGGGCCTCTAGATCTCCCTCCAGCGAAGACCTACGATGCCGTTATTTCGTATGCCGTCATGCGACCGGGTGATCGCTCGCTCGTGCACACTCACCCGGGACCAGAAGCCTGGTATATGCTCGCTGGCGAGCAATGTCTGGAGACTCAGACAGGAACGACGAAGAAGGCTCGGACCGGGGAGACGATGACAGTGGCCCCGAACGTTCCCATGCAGTTGAGCATCGTAGGCACGACCGTGCGGCAGTGGCTCGTCTTGATAATCCATGATTCCGCTCAGGCGGCGATCATACCGTCGGATTGGACGCCGTCGGGAGCTTGCGACCGGTAATTAAATTAGCTCTGTCAGGCCCTAATGCCCCAAATGTGAAAGGGTAGGCTTAGGTGTGCCCGAAATGATTGCATTCTGCCTCTTCGGATAAGCCTGCGAATTGCCCCACCTGAATCGGCGCTGACGTGAGACGGCTGGCTGAGACCGTATGAGGCAGATGCAGCCCCCGCTGCGGAGCCAGCCCAGCCATACGTGCCTCTTATCTACCGAAAACTGGTGCCCCGGGACGCCTGAAGCATTACGATGACCAAGTGATGGACCTCCACCCAGCAAGCCGGTTGGACTGCCGGCTGCCGAAGCGCCTTGTGCCCTTCCAGCTCATACCCCATCAGTGGCTCCCGTACCCAGGGAAACTGCACAACCGGACATACAGATCGAAGTGGAGATTCTAGAGTACTAGACCAGAGGGAGGGCGGATAGGAAGTTACGACAACAGCTTGGTCGGCGTGAAGCTGCCGAGAACTCCGCCACACCCGAACCTACGGAATGGTCATTGGTTATTCCGTCGCGAAAGGAAGACAGCATTCCGATATTCACCGATTGATTCTGCAATAGCGTCGGCCGTCCCATGAGGTTATCCCGCTCGTCTCTAGTGAACAAGCGAACCGCTCATACTATTGCGCGACTGGTTCAAGAGTAACGCTCGGCGCGATCACTGGCCGGCGCGACACAAGCGCAGCCGCAACCATGTCGCCAGTGACGTTCAGCGTGGTCGCGAACATATCTGGGATGGCATCGACGGCAATCAGCAGTCCTATCGCCTCCGCTGGAATCCCCATTGTGACCATCAGGGGAGAAATGACGAGCAACCACCCGTGCGGAACACCTGGAATACTGAAACTGGTCAGGATGCCAGTCAAAACGATGACCAAAAGCTGTGTCGGGGCAAGCCGCACGCCATACATGTGCCCGAGGAAGATCGCCGCCACAAGCCAGAGCGCTGGCGTGCCAACCTTAAAGGTCGATACCGCAAGCGGAAGCACAAGGTCCGTCACACTCGACGGAAGCCGCAGTTTCCTCTCGCTGCTATCTATAAGTGTGGGGAGCGAGGCGAGCGAGGAACTTGAACTGAAAGCAACAGCTTGTGCGGGAAAGACCGCCTGAGCAAACCGTAGCACTGGAATGCGTCCGCCAAGGGCTGCGACGGGATAAAGGAATAGTACGATAAGCACTTGAGCGATAGCGGTTACAGCCACGTAGTAGCCCAATGCACCAGCAGCCGCAATTCCAGTCCGGCTTGCCACAGGTAGCATCAGCGCGAATACACCAACCGGCGCCAAGTCAATGATGACGCGAACGATGGCGAGCATGGCATCGCCTACACCGTGGAAGAACAGAAGGACGGCATCGCGTCGTTTCGCCGTTACTTTGAGGAGCGCAAGAGCGAACGCCAAAGCGAATATGACGAGCGGAAGCATTGCTCCATCGCTCGCTGCTTTGACGGGGTTGGTAGGCACCAAGCTTACCACCCAGTCTCCAAAACTTGGGATATTCGGAGTCGTGGTCGCTCCACCTGACGCGTTGCCGCGTAGCGTAGCAATCGTGGCTGGGTCGATGTGAAACCACGCAAAGAGCGGTGGAACAATCAGCAGTCCCACCGCTGCAACAAAAACAAGCAGCCCCAAAAAGGAGGCAAGGGTTCCCCAGCCAATCTCACGAACGGCTCGCATGTTGGAGCAAGATGCGACTCCCGTGATGAGGAGCGAAACAACCAGAGGGACAACTGTCATGCGAATTGCGTTTACCCAAAGAACCCCAATCGGCTCGACCACACGGACGAGCTTTAGGAGTGCGGGTATGGGATAGGCAAGAACCAAGAGACCGGCAGCGAATCCGAGAACGAGCGCAACAATGACGCGTGTAGTCAGAGACATGAGAGTGTGTGTGCGTGCAGGCGGTTTGCCGATTCGTTGCGAGAGCCCAGCTGCCCTCGGGGATGCCACGCATTATATCGGCTCGTGGCTTAGACACGATTCCCTTTTTGCTTCGTCGCAGAATGTATGGTCTGCCGCCGGGCTACAGGAGGTTGAAGTTGGGGGAACGGGACAGTCTGCGTCATCGTCTCTCATGACGGTGCTTGGCCGCAGAAGGTTTCGCCGCCTAATGCCCCAATGTGAATAGGGGTAAGGAGTAGGTGTGCCTAAAATCCTTCGGTTGGGCTTGCCGTTGTCGGATTGGGACGTAATGGGCTGTGATCGCTAGTAGCGCCTCCCAGTTCTTATGACCTGCGTCAACAGGCATTGCGAGCGGTTGGAAATACGGCGGTTATGCCGGTGTCGATAAGATCTGATTTGGGAACGAGATGAGGTCTATTGGTCAATTTTATGGGAGTCCCTTCTGTGCTCGGTATAAGCAGGAGAGCTTGTGAGTGAAGAAGAAAATCTATGCAATTCGTCCTGACCCGAATGGCTGGCGGACTCTTGAAGATGGCCAGAAGATCAAATTGGGGGACAAAGTCAGAATCTCCGAAAACGTATCGCTGGGTAGTGGAGTCGTTGTCGGCAACGGTGTGACCTTAGGCACGAGCGATGAGTACGAATGCGACCGTGAAACGCTCATCGATGACAGAGTCGTTTTAGGAGACAACGTATTTGTCGGTAACTGGTCTCTGCTTTTCACGGAAGTGGCGGTCGGCAACGATACGGTCATCTCCACCGAAACGCTGCTTGGGGCCTCGGTCAAGGCCGGGAAGCGAGTGAAACTGATGCGTTGGGTGCAGGTTGGCACGAGCACCGGAATTGGAGACCAGGTGACGCTTGCCGAGGGCGTAGTCATCGGAGATAACTGTGTCATTTCAGATGGAGTGACAATTGGTAAGGGCGCGCGAGAGAGAGCGAGGGGGATAAAGCGAGAAACTGCTAATTGCTAGTTGCTCAGTGTTACCCTGTTATGGTTTCTCTGCGATCAGGAGACTCCCACCATGCCTCCACTGGCTCTCGAAGGTTCCACCCTCCTCACCGACGTGGACCTCCATCTTTTCAACGAGGGCAGCCACAACCGCCTCTATCAGAAGATGGGTGCCCACCTCGTCACCCTCGACGGCCGTGCCGGCACCTGGTTCTCCGTCTGGGCGCCCGATGCCGAGCGCATCTCCGTCGTTGGCGATTTCAATGGCTGGAACCCCGACTCCACCCCCATGACCCCACGCGGCAGCTCTGGCATCTGGGAGTGCTTCGTCGCCGGCCTCGGTCAGGGCGCTATTTACAAGTTCCACATCCGTTCCCGCTTTCATATGTATCGCGTCAACAAGGCCGACCCCTACGGCTTCCATCACGAGACGCCGCCGCGCACCGGCTCTGTCGTGTGGGACCTCGACTACGAGTGGACCGATTGCGAGTGGATGCGTCTCCGCCACAAGCGCAACGCCTTCGACGCACCCATGTCGATCTACGAAGTCCACCTCGGTTCCTGGATTCGCCACGAGTTCGACGCCAATCGCTGGTACACCTACCGCGAAATCGCGCCGCGTCTTGCAGACTACGTCAACGAGCTCGGCTTCACCCACGTCGAATTCTTGCCCGTGATGGAGCACCCGTTCTACGGCTCCTGGGGTTATCAAATCACTGGATACTTCGCGCCCACCTCGCGCTTCGGCACGCCGCAAGACTTCATGTACCTCGTCGACTACCTCCACCAGCGCAACATCGGAGTCATCCTCGACTGGGTGCCCTCGCACTTCCCGAACGACCAGCATGGCCTCGCCTACTTTGACGGCACGCACCTCTATGAGCACGCCGATCCGCGCAAAGGCTTCCATCCCGACTGGAAGTCCGCCATCTTCAACTACGGACGCAACGAGGTCCGTTCGTTCCTCGTCAGCAACGCCATGTTCTGGCTCGACATGTACCACATCGACGGACTCCGTATGGATGCCATCGCCTCGATGCTTTACCTCGACTACTCGCGCAAGCAAGGCGAATGGATCCCCAACCAGTTCGGCGGCCGCGAGAACCTCGAAGCCGTCTCACTGCTACAGCGCGTCAACCACGACGCCTACCACGAATTCCCCAGCATTCAGACCATCGCCGAAGAATCCACCGCCTGGCCCATGGTCTCGCGCCCCACCTACATCGGTGGCCTCGGCTTCGGCATGAAGTGGGACATGGGCTGGATGCACGACACGCTGAAGTACATGGCGCACGATCCCATTCACCGCAAGTACCATCACAACCGGCTCACCTTTCGCGGTCTGTACGCATTCACCGAAAATTACGTGCTACCGCTCTCGCACGATGAAGTCGTACACGGCAAGGGTTCGCTACTGAACAAAATGGCTGGCGATTATTGGCAGAAGTTCGCCAACCTGCGATTGCTCTTCGGCTACATGTTCACGCAGCCGGGCAAGAAGCTCATCTTTATGGGTGGCGAAATCGGACAATGGAACGAATGGAACCATGAGCGCGCAGTTGACTGGGTCCTGCTGAGCTTCCCGTCGCATCAGGGCATCAAGCGCTGGGTCAGCGACCTGAACGCTTTCTATCGCGCCGAGCCCGCCATGCACGAGCTTGACTTCCATCCTGACGGCTGGCGCTGGATCGACGCCGACGACTCCGACGACAGCGTGCTCACCTACATGCGCTTCGGTAAGGAAGGGCACGCGCCTCTTGTCATCGCCGGCAATTTCACGCCTGTGCCGCGCCGGGGCTATCGGGTTGGAGTCCCCAAGCCGGGTCACTGGAAGGAAGTCCTCAACAGCAACGCCGCCATCTACGGCGGCACCGACGAAGGCAACTATGGCGGGGTCAAGACCGAGGCCATCGAATGCCACGGCCACGCGCAGTCGTTATTGCTCAACCTGCCACCACTAGCTATGGTGGTATTCAAGCAGTAGCCGATGTTCCATTTTGGGAACCCGGCAAGGTAGATGCCCGCCTCCATCGTGCAAATTGTTCGTTTTCAGTGGGGTACACGCATTTTCGGGCAACTTGGTGGACCTAGAAGGTGAAGCGGCCTGGCTGTACTCAAAAGTCCCACCGATCGATAAAAGGAATGTCGATACCAAAGCCATCCCTGAGAGCTGGTTGGCGAGATCATTCTCAATGTCGAAAACTCCGACTCTCGCTTCAGAGCGTAAAAGATCAATGTTAGGGAGCGCGAGAGTCACCGTTGTTTTTGCTGGCATCGTTAAATACAGTCACTTGGCGCTCCCGTAACCTCGGGTCACCCAGAGCAGCTTCGAGTACCATCAGCGGTTTTGACTTTGTTCCGTCGCCGTATGTCCCCGTCCGCGCCACGAGTGGTTCCCTGTGGTTCCCCAAGCTGCCACCTCAATCATTCGGCACGTCGAAGTTGACCAGGTCGGCTTGGAAGCCGCGGGTCTTCCAGGCGCCATAGGCGACGCCGGCGGCCATCCAGATGGAACCGGCGAGCTTGGCCAGGGGAGAAAGGTTCCACCAGATCAATGCACAAATAATGAAGCCTACGATGGGCGGCCAGAGGTTGGAGAGCGTCCGATTGTTGCCGCGAATGTAGTAGTGGGTGAGCGATGCGAGGTTCACGCCCATGAAGGCGATGAGCGCTCCGAAATTGAGCAGCTCGGCGCCACGCTCGTAGCTCATGAGGAACGCTCCGGCGAGCGCGATAGCGCCGACGAGAATGACGTTGTTGCGCGGAATGCGGGTGCGTGGATCGACGGCTCCGAAGAACGACTTGGGAATGGCCTCGCTGCGTCCCATGCCATAGAGCAGGCGAGCCGCGCCGAGTTGTGCCCCCATGCCTGAGCCGATGGTGGCAATGATGAGGGTCAGGCTGATGGCCTTCGAGAGGAAGATGCCTCCGGCGATGGCGGTTACGTGGATAAAGGCCGTTTCGACTTCCGACTCGGGGAATTGCCAGTCGGGTCGCAGCAATTGTGCGCCGTACACCTCGGCGGAGGCGAGCAGGCCGGTGATGAGGCAGACGAGCACCGTCGCAAGCAGGATGTTCCGCTTGGGATTGTGGACTTCTTCCGAGAGTGTAGAGATGGCGTCGAAGCCAATGTAGGTAAGCACGGCGAGCGATGTTCCGTGCAAGACCACGCCGGGCGTGAAGGTTTTGGGATTGTAGAACGGCAAGGCGAAGAACTGCGCTCCCTGCGGCGGTAGATGAAAGATGTAGCGGATCGTTGCCACGAAGAAGACGAGGATGACCAGCCCCATGACCGCGCAGAGTGCCCTGTTGATGCGCGCCGAGGTTTCGACGCCGCGCAAGTTCAATAGCGTGAACAGCAGCGCAAACGCGACGAACCAGATGGGCAGCGGGACTTCGGGTATGAGATCAGCCATCGCCTTCCCGCACCAGATGGTGCAGATGAGTGGGTTGAGCATGTAGTCCATGGTCATGGACCAGCCGGTGACGAAGCCGAGGGAGGGATGCAGCTCGCGGCCAACGTAGGTGTAGGCCGAGCCCGCGCTGGGATACACCTGCGCCATGCGTCCGTAGCTGATGGCGGTAAAGATCATGGCCACCATGGCGATGAGTACGGCCGTAACGACATGGCCCTTGCCGGCGTTGGAAAAGGCGCCATAGGCGGGCATGGGGGCGGTCGGCTGGATGACGATGATGCCGTAAAGAACGAGGTCCCAGAGACCGAGAGAGCGCTTCAGGCCAGGGGCGGCAGGGGTGCTGTCCAAGGAGGTCGACATTGGGGAGTGGTGAGGCGCGAACGATAATATTTTCTCATGCGAGAAGTCGAAGCACTCGTTGACAGAGCGCTATGCCAGCGAGGATATAAACAGCCGGTCCTTCGATTCAAACAGCGGTTCTCGCTCAGGATGACCCGGAAAAAGTAGTTCCACGCTAGCGAGGACGGGCCTTAATGTTTCTTCTTTGCCGACTTCTTCTTCGACCTCCTCCCTTTTTGCTTCGCCGATTCTTGCGGAACCTCCTTCAGCGCTTCCACCCGACCTTCGGCAACGGCGTGTTGCCAGGCTTCGTGGTCGCGGTCCGTTTGATCGGCATAATCGACGGCGAAGTTCACCAGCGCCGTGTCGAAGCGGTCGGACTTACCCAGATAGCCCGCCAGCATGCAGGGATCGCCGGAACGCGCGTGTCCCTTGGCCAGCAATTCGCCGCAGACGCTAGCATATTCGACGAGGGCCTTACCGACGAGATCGGTGGTCTCGACTCCCCCCTTGTGGTCACGTAACTGGCGCACAAGGTAGGGTAGGCCCTCGATGGTTGCCCAGCCGAGAAAGGGATCGAACTGCACCAGCATGCGTCGTACGCCTTCCACCACACGCTGACCATGATGTTTCGGGGGCAAGTTCTTGGGCACGTAGGGCGCATAGGCCGAGGGCAGCTCCTGCTTCAATTGCAGGAACATGGGATCACTCTCTACTCCGCCGAACATGAGCACAATGTAGTCGCGGGTGCCGACGCTTCCCGTTCCGACGATGCGAAAACCCACATCCACCGGAGTGTACTGGTGGAAGAAGTGGCGCCGCTCCGGTTGAAGAGTATTCGTGTATCCCGGCAGCGCGGCCAGTACTTTTTTCGCTTCCGCACCTTCGACTGGTCTCTGCACGGTCGCGTCGAACATCGGGTCCGTCGACTCCTTGATGGCGTACTGACCTTTCTTGTGCTCGGTCAATTTGGCGAGGCTATCCAGCGGGGTAGCGCGCTCGGCTTTCTTTAAGATGGCACGCACCGGCGAAACCTTCAGCTCGCGCAACACCAGATAGCGGGCGAGCTCGAGCACCGGCAGCTCGGAGAATTTCCACATAAACTCGCGGTAGGTTCCTACGAATTCGAGCACGGCGTTCTTGCATTCAACTTCGGTGTTTTGCGCTTCGCGGCCGGCCAACACCAGGCTGGTAGCCATGCGTTTGACGTCCCACTCCCACGGAGCTCGAATGGTTTCGTCGAAATCGTTGATGTCGAAGATGAGGTGGCCGTCGGGCCCGCCGCCGAATGCTCCCAGATTCTGCACGTGAGCGTCGCCGCAGATTTGCACCAGCATTCCGGTATTGGGCATATGGGCGAAGTCGGCCGCCATGAGGGGCGCCGCGCCGCGGTAGAAGGAAAACGGGTTCAGCGACATGCGCGCGTTCTTCAGCGGCATCAGTTCCGGCAGACGGAACTTGTGGGCCGCGTTCATCAGTTCCACTGGGTCGAACTTGCGCGCTTGCAGATCGAACTTCCCCTGGTCGACTCGCCGCAGCTTATTGCGCAGCGCGCGCCCGGCGCTACGGCGTTGTTCACGTGTGGCGTACTGCTCGACTTGTGGTTTCATGGGATTGCAACAGTGATGATACTCCGGCTCTTCTCCGGCGCAATCCGACCTCTGCACCCCACCACTAAGGTCGCGCTTGATATGAGTCTGAAGTGTCCTCATGTACCATGCTTTTCGAGGAGTCGTCCGAGGAACATTCATGTCCCGTTTTGCGCTCTGCGCTTTCGTCTTGCTTAGGTTCGCTTCTCTCTTCGCCGTCAATCCTCCCGCACCGGTGACCCGTCTCGATCTGCATACGGGCTGGCAGCTTCAATCGGCGTGCGTGCTTCAGGGCTCCACGACTGGGCCAGCAGGCCTGAAGGGCACCAATCACCCTGGAATGGACGGCGAAATACTCTCTTCGCCGATCTATCGTCCTCTGGGCTGGATTCCGACAACCGTGCCGACTACCGTTGTGGCGGCTCAGGTGGCCGCCGGGCTTATCAAGAATCCCTACTACGGCATGAATCTGCGCAATTTGCCCGGTATGGATTACCCGCTGGGCAGCCTGTTCTCCAACTTGGCGATGCTTGATAGCAGTCCTTACAAATGCGGATGGTGGTATCGGACGCAGTTCCGGCTGCCCGCAAGCTTCGCGAACCATTCGGTTGCGTTGCATCTCGATGGCGTGAACTATCGCGCCGACGTGTGGCTGAACGGGAAGCAGATTGCCAGCAAGGATGACATCGCCGGCACCTGGCGGGTGTTCGAAGTGAACCTCTCCAGCGGGCTGCTGTATTTCAGCGAGAATGTGGTGGCTATTGAGGTGTTCCCACCGACCCCCGACGACTTGGCGATCACGTGGGTCGATTGGGCGCCGTCGCCGCCCGACAAGAACACCGGACTCTTTCGCGATGTCTATCTCACCGCTAGTGGTCCGGTACAGTTGCGCTTTCCCTATGTCAGCAACAAGCTCAGCGACGATTTCTCTTCTGCGGAACTGACACCTCTGGTCGAGGCCTGGAACGCCACTGGGCATACCGTAAACGCCGAGGTCACATGGGAGATTGAAGGACGAACGGTCCACCAGCAGTTCACACTGGAAGGCGAACAGAAGAAGACGGTCAGCTTCGACCCAGCGCAGTTTCGCGAGCTGACCATCAAGGATCCGAAGCTGTGGTGGCCGCGCGAGATGGGCACTCCCGCTCTCTACAAAGCGCGTGTGAGTGTTACAGCCGACGGCAGACCCTCCGACGCGCAAGAGGTGACATTTGGGATCCGCCAGATCACCTCCGAGTTGAACAATGGCCACACGCTGTTCAAGATCAATGGCAGACCCATTCTGGTGCGCGGCGGGGGCTGGGCGCCCGATCTGTTGCTGCGCTCCTCGCCCCAGCGCATGGAAACCGAATTCCGCTACGTGCGCGATCTCGGGCTTAACACTATTCGGCTCGAAGGCAAGCTGGAGTCGCAAGCCTTCTACGATCTCGCCGACAAGTACGGCGTTCTGATTATGGCGGGCTGGTGCTGTTGCGATATGTGGGAGCGATGGAACGAATGGAGTAACGAGCAATATCGCATCGCGCAGGCCTCGCAGCGCGACCAGGTGCGCCTGCTGCGCAATCATCCATCGCTGCTTGTCTGGCTGAACGGCAGCGATAATCCGCCTATTCCGGCCGTCGAGTCCATGTACCTGCGCATCGAGAAGGAGGAACTCTGGCCCAATCCGACGCTTTCGTCTGCGTCAGCCACGCCGACTACCGTCAGTGGGCCTTCGGGCGTGAAGATGACCGGACCGTATGATTACGTTCCGCCGAACTACTGGCTGTTGGACTCCAAACTCGGTGGCGCCTGGGGATTCAATACCGAAACCGGCCCCGGCCCGGCGATTCCGATTCCTGCAACCCTGCGCCGGTTTCTGCCGCCCGACAAACTCTGGCCGCAGAACGAAGTCTGGGGGTTCCACCAAGGCGGCGAGCACTTCCAGACGCTCGACTTCTACAACACTTCACTGGAGCACCGCTACGGCGCGCCGCGCGACCTCAACGACTTCGTACGCAAAGCCTACGCCATGGATTATGAAAGCGAGCGTGCCATGTTCGAGGCCTATGCCCGCAACAAATTCAATTCCACAGGCGTTATCCAGTGGATGCTCAACAACGCCTGGCCGTCGCTCATTTGGCACCTGTATGACTACTACCTCGTGCCCGCCGGCGGCTACTACGGCACCAAGAAAGCGACCGAACCGATGCACGTGATGTACTCCTACAACGACCATACGATTGCTGTTGTCTCCTCGCTCAGCACTTCGTCTGCCGTAAAAGTGACTGCCACATTGTATGACATCAATGGTATGCAAAAGTGGACACAGGATGCCATGGTCGATGTCTCCCCTGATAAAGCGTCGGTTGCATTTACAGTGCCACAGTTTCCCGACATCTCGACCACCTTCTTCCTGAAGCTCTATGCAACCGACCGCTTCCGCAAGGTCGAGAGCGACAACTTCTATTGGCTCTCCACCAAACCAGACGAGCTGGATTGGGCGCATACCCACGACACTGTCGTTACTCCCCAGAGCGCCTACGCTGACATGACCGACTTGCAGTCTCTGCCCAGTGTCGCCCTGCGCGTGCAGGCAAAGCCTGCGGCATCGCCCTGCGCGGTGCCGTACGCCGTTCACCCCCAAGCAGCGCCCACAACCCCGCCGGTCACGGCAGCCGAGTGCGACGGCGGATTTCTATACCAGCTGTTGACCGTGAGCAATCCGGCCAAGTCCCTGGCTTTCATGACCCACTTGCGGCTGGTGAAGGGCGACGGCGAAGACGTGATCCCGGCATTCTTCGAGGACAACTTCGTCTCGTTATTGCCGGGGGAATCGCGCGTAATTGGCGTACGGTATCGCAGGGCTGATCGGGGGAGGCAGTCAGCGCACTACGAAATCAGTGGATGGAACGTAAGGCCGCAGAGCGTGCCAGTGCAGTGAAACAGTTACCAGTAATCCTGCTTCCGGTTTCAGGGCATCAGGTTTCAGAGTCAGATTTCAGTTTTTGAGGAATCAGGTTTTCGGTTATCGGCTGCCGGCTGAATAGCGGAGCTAATGCTGGGTACAAACAACTGACGTCTGATAACTGATGCCTGAAGACTGGCAGCAACTAATTTAGATCCCCAGCTTCTTCACTTCCTCGTTGTAGTACTTGCGGTAGAGGATGTCCCATTCCTGCGAGCCTTCGAGGATCGTCCTGCGCTGGCTCTCGATCTTCTGCCGGGCAGCAGCGTCAATCTTGGCCTCTTCGGCCATTAAGCCTTCGAGAATGCGGCGGGCTTCCAAGCGAATGGTATTGCGGTCTTCGATAAAGTCCACGCTTTCCATCTCGGCCAGGGTGTCGGCCACGGCATGCGCCAGCTTGTTGACCTTCTCCCGGCTGATTCTCATAGCACCGCCTTGTACTTGCGCACCAGTTCGTTCTTGATCTTCTTGAACATCTCCTGGTAATTGGCGCCGCTCTGCCGCATCTCGTCGGAATAGGTTTCGAGAATCATACGCACTTCGTCGTTAATGCGGTCTTCGAGCGCGAGTTCTTCGAGCAGGGCTGCGTTCAGGCGGTCGCGCACCTGCGGCTCATTCGAAGTCTCGATGAACTCACCTGCGATCAGCTTTTTAGTAATTTCGCGGGCCAGATAGCCCACATAGTCTTTGGAGAAGAGCATCGTCTCGTGTGAAAACATGATTTTAACACACGGTTTCAAAGCATCTTCTGCGCGGGAGAGACGGGACCGAAAGATGAGAGAAGGCACTGTTTAAGGAACCAGCTGATAGCTGACGGCTGATAGCTAACTCAGGCTATAATGCGGCAACCCTCATGTCTCTCGCGACAGCTAGCAAGCTTGGACCTTACGAGATTATTGCCTTGATCGGCTCAGGCGGAATGGGCGAAGTCTATCGCGCCCGCGACCACCGCCTTGGTCGCGATGTTGCCGTCAAGATCCTTCCCGCTTCTTTCGCCGCTGATGCCGACCGCCTTCGCCGCTTCGAGCAGGAAGCGCGCGCTGTCGCCGCCCTTAACCACCCTAATATTCTCGCGGTTCATGACATCGGCCAGCAGGACAGCACGCCTTACATCGTTTCGGAGCTGCTCGAAGGTGAGAGTCTGCGCGCCATTCTGGCTCGCGGCCCGCTCTCCCATCGCAAAGCCATCGACTATTCAATCCAGATCGCACATGGTCTGGCCGCCGCGCATTCCAAAGACATCGCACATCGGGACCTTAAGCCCGACAACATCTTCGTCACTCGCGACGGCCGCATCAAAATTCTGGACTTCGGCCTCGCCAAGAACGTCAACCGGCCGGCTGATCTCAATACCGGCCTGGCAACCATGACGTCCGATATCCCGGCTACAGGAGTCGGCACGGTGGTCGGCACCGCCGGTTACATGTCCCCCGAGCAAGTGCGCGGCGCGGCCGTCGATTGCCGCACTGACATCTTCAGCTTCGGCACCGTGCTCTACGAGATGCTCACCGGCGTGCGCGCTTTCAAGCGCGACACCACGGCTGAAACCATGACCGCCATCCTGCACGACGATCCGCCCGAGAACCCGCCTGATGGCCGTCCGCTGCCGCCGGCGTTCGATCGCATCGTGCACCATTGCCTGGAGAAGTCGCCCGAGCAGCGCTTCCAGTCCGCGCGTGACCTGGCCTTCGATCTCGAGTCCATCACCTCGATGACTTCTTCCGGCGGCCTTGTGGCCGTCAAGGAAAAAGCGAGCAAGACGCGTACCTACATGTTTGGCGCGGCTGCTGCACTTGTCGTGCTCGCCGGACTGGCGGGATGGCTACTGGCATCGGCATTGCGGCTCTCTACCGGTGCCCATTTCCATCAACTCACCTACCGTCGTGGAGCTCCGGGTACAGCCCGGTTCACGCCGGACGGGAAGAACGTAATTTACTCTGCCACATGGGAAGGTGCCGAACCTGAGCTTTATACGGTACCGTCCGACGGGGTGGCTGGTCATCCTGTCGGCATCAAGAACGCCCGCCTGCTGGCCGTTTCCAGCCGTGGTGAACTGGCGGTCGCGCTGGCTCCGACGGAAATCGCAAACTTTCTCGCTCCCGGTAATCTCGCGCGCACCACCGGCGACAGTGCACCCAAGCCGGAAATCGAAAACGTACAAGCCGCCGATTTCACCCCCGACGGCTCAGCTCTTGCTATCGTGCGCTATGTTCCCGCCGACCTCATGTGCCAGCTTGAGTACCCGATTGGCCATGTGCTCTATCGTGAACGGCTCATCGATGATCTTCGCTTTTCGCGCGATGGCAAATACCTCGCCTTCAACGCTCACACCAACTCCTCCGACGATCGCGGCAACGTCGTTATTCTGCGTGCCACAGGTGAGAAGGTTGCTAGCAGCCCGCTATACGAGAGTTCGCAGGGGCTGGCCTGGAATGCGTCCGGAAACGAAGTCTGGTCGACGTCTCCCCTGGAATCCGGTGAGGTACATGCGTTATCGCTTTCGGGCAAAGTGCGCGAGCCCCTGGCCATGCCGGGTCGTCTTCACCTGCGCGACATCGGTCTCAACGGGCAGTTGCTGGTAGGGCAGGGCATTGCTCGCCGCGGCATGGTTATTTCCAGCAGCGATGGCGAAACCCAGCGTGATCTCTCCTGGCTCGATTTCAGCTTGCTTCGTGCGATCAGTGAGGACGGAAAGACGATCCTTTTTGAAGAAGAGGGCAACGAGACAACCAATTACACCGTCTACGTCCGCGATGTGGATGGTTCTCCGGCACTGCCCGTCGGCGAGGGATATGGTGCTGCCCTTTCGCCGGATAAGAAATGGGCGCTGGCCATCAAACTGACCGAGCCCGTGCATGAAGTTTGGCTATGGCCGGTAGGCCCCGGCGAGCCGCGCCGGCTGAGTCCACCATCGCTTGCCCCGGTCGGCCTCGCCGATTTTCTGTCCGATGGCCAGAGCGTGATCTACCCCGCCCGGGAGGGCAATCATCCGGCGCGCATGTGGCTTCAGGATCCTAACGGCGGCGCACCGCGGCCCATTTCAGCGGAAGGAGTAACCGGCTGGCATTCTTCTCCCGATGAAAAATGGGTCCTCGTCCAGCGCAGGGAAACGGGTACCGGCAAGGTTCATCGTGAATTGCTTTCGATGGACGACGGAAAGACGGTCGAAATTGCCGGCTTGCGCCCAAACGATTTTCCACTCGGATGGACCACCGACGGGCAGCTTTACGTCGCCACTTACGACAACCGGCGCACCGCCCTCCACGTGGACAAACTCAACCCTCGCACCGGCGCGCGAACACCCTGGCGCGATCTTCCCACCGCCCCCATCGGAGGGATTCTGCCTGACCCGCCCGTCATCACGCCCGACGGCAACACCTACGGCTTCGACTACCGCGTGCGCCTGTCAGATCTGTACACCGTCACGGGCGTACGCTAGCGCAAACTATCTGAACTAGCGAAAATCGGGCTTGCGCTTCTGCAAGAAGGCCATCAAGGCCTCGCGACATTCCGGCGAAGTGAGTCGCTCGGACAGAACTTTCAATTCTTCCTGCATGGCCTGCTCCACCGCTGCCGCCCACGGCTTCTTCATGAGCGCTTTGGTCGCGCGCAATGCTGCGAGGGGCTTCTCTGCCACCGCTTGCGCGGCTCCCAGCGCAGTCTCCATTAGCTTGTCGAGCGGGACTACAGCATTAACGAACCCCAACTCGTAGGCGCGCTGGGCCGTCATAGGCGCGCTCAGCATGAACAGTTCGGCTGCGCGTTGATGGCCGATCAGCAGAGGAACCAGCACGGTGGAACCAGCCTCTGGCACGATGCCGAGGTTCACGAAGGGCATCATCAGCGTGGCGTCTCCAGCGGCGTAGACAAGATCGCAGTGCAGCAGAATCGTGACCCCGATTCCGACCGCCGAGCCATGAACCGCCGCAATCACCGGTTTCGTCGCGCGCGCTACCGCGAACATAAAGCGGCACGCGGGAGGAAGCTCATTTCCCGTCCAGGGATTCGCCATAAAGTCCTGCAGATCGTTGCCTGCGGTGAACGAATCGCCATCACCGTGGAGCAGCACCACCTTCACATCGGGATTCATATCTCCTTGCTCGATCGCTTCGGCCAGCGCGGTGTACATGGCCATCGTCAGCGCATTCTTCTTTTCCGGACGGTTAATCGTGATGCGTAGTACATCGGCTTTCAACTCCGTGGTGATATTTCCCATGAGTCTTTCTCCTGACACTGCCCAGTTCGCGATGCGGCAACCGCAAATTGTACTGGACGGTTGTAGGCGGGAAGGCGTGCTTGGCACGTCTGCACGCGATTCCCGAAGTGGGAATCGGCAATCTAATGGTGAATATACTGGTGGATTAAGCTGCGCATGGTATCTCGAGATTTCAGTTCTGGTACTGTCGCCGCGGTCGAAACCAACCACGCGGCAAGACACAACCGAATCGCGCTCCTGTTGGCGTTTTTGTGTATTTA
Source organism: Binatia bacterium (assembly GCA_035638375.1). GTDB lineage: Bacteria > Acidobacteriota > Terriglobia > Terriglobales > Acidobacteriaceae > DASRAA01. The sequence continues at coordinate 26,171 of DASRAA010000169.1, forward strand.
TGTCGTTTGGGGATCTACTTACCTTGCAATACGTTACGCGGTCGAGACGATCCCTCCCCTGATAGTTGCCGCAACCCGTCACAGTACTGCCGGGGTTGTGCTGCTCATCTGGGCCTGCGCACGGGGTTACCGTCCGACCTGGCAGGAGTGGCGGGCCAGCGCGGTTCTGGGCTTTCTTTACTTCGTCTTAGGCCACGGCAGCCTGCATTGGGCCGAAACCGTGGTGCCCTCCGGATGGGCGGCACTGCTCATCGCCGGCGAACCCATCTGGATTGCCGTGATGGCCGGGTTAGTGACTCATGACGAACGGCTTACCGGAAAAACTGCCGTGGGGTTGCTGCTCGGAATCGCCGCCGTTGGTTTGCTCGTCGGCGAGGAGAGCATCTCCGGGCAACGGGCCGAGTTGATTGGCTCGATCGCTATTCTTTTCGGCACGTTAGCATGGTCGGTCGGCGTGATGTATGCCCTGAAAGCACCTTTGCCGCGCAACGCTATGGCACGTGCCGGCATGCCGGAGATCGTTGGCTCGTTGATTTTGTTTGCTTTAGCCGGCGCAACGGGCGAGTTTTCACGGCTGCATGTGGCCGCGGTAACAATGCGATCGGCCACGTCGCTGGTCTACCTCATAACATTCGGATCGATCATTACCTTTACGGCCTACACTTGGCTGCTCGACCACGTGTCGCCAACGCTTGTCTCAACCCACACGTACGTGAATCCGGTAATCGCTGTGGTGATGGGATGGTGGTGGGCCGGGGAAGCTATCAACCTGCAAGTCTTGGCGGCCGGCCTTTTGACGCTTTTAGCGGTGTTCATGATCAGCCGCGGAACGGGGAAAGCGGCTCCGGTCGAAAAACTGGTGGAAGAAGCCGAAGTCCCATGAGAATCATCTCAGGCGTAAGAGCAGACGATTGATGACCAAGAACAAAGCCGAGCGCGAGTGGGAATTCGACTTGAGCGGTGGGATTCTGTGTCTTGATTTTGCCAACACGGTCAGTGACCGTGGTGCGCTCGCCGGTTCGCGCGATCACCTGCAGGGTTATGAAGACTTAATATTTTTCGCTCAGGACTCAGGCATCCTCTCGTCACCGGAGGCTCGCAGGGCGATAGAGATTGCAGGGAGTAACGCCCAAGCGGCGTCGGCAGTGCATCGGACTGCCATTGCCCTGAGAGAAGCGATCTATCGAGTCTTCGCCGCAGCGACTAAGTCTCAGGTTGCCAAATCAAAGGACGTGAAAATGATCGAGGAATTTGCTACCGAGGCAACTAAGCACCGCAAGTTGTCCGCCTCGGGCCGGGAGTACCGCTGGGAGTGGAAGCGCGATAAGGACGAAATGATCATGTACACGTTGTGGCCTATCGCACAGTCGGCGGCGGACCTGTTAACCTCCGATCGGCTGAAGAAGGTGCGTGAGTGTGAAGCGCCGACGTGCGCGTGGCTGTTTCTCGACGAAAGCCGTAATCACAGCCGGCGCTGGTGCGACATGAAGGTCTGTGGCAATCGGGAGAAAGCGAAGAGACATTATGAGCGGGGGAAAAAGCAACCAGCAGCTAGTGACCACTAGCTTTTCGCTTTTCGTTCTGCCCTCGGTACCGCTCCACCAAAGGGCGGATGGGCTAGTCGCGCTGAGGTTCGGGCACAACTAGCAACGTACGCAACTCGGTGCCCCGTACTAGAGAGACTTCAGCGGGCACGCCGCTGCGTTCGGCAGTGAGCAGGCGATGCAAGTCATCCACACCGGAGACCGGCTGGCCGGCGAAACGTACAATGATATCGCGCTCGCGCAGGCCGGCGCGCTGCGCGGCTGAGCCGGAAACGACGCCTTCTACTAGCAGTCCGCTCTCCACTGGCAGATCGTAGTAACGCACGATACGGCGATGCAGCGGCACGCTTTGGCCCATCAGGCCAACGTAGCTGCGGCGGATGCGCCCATCACGAATCAGACGCGAGGCCACGAACTCGGCGGTATCGGCGCCGATCGCGAAACAGATTCCCTGCGCGCCCATGATGGTGGCGGTGTTGACTCCCACTACGCGTCCTTGCGAATCGACCAGCGGGCCCCCTGAGTTGCCGGGGTTGAGTGCGGCGTCGGTCTGCACGACGCCATCAATCAGTCGTCCGGAACGCGAACGCATGGTACGCCCGAGCGCGCTTACCACGCCGGCAGTCACCGTGTGCTGAAAGCCGAGAGGGTTACCGATTGCGATGACGAGCTGCCCCACGGCGAGTTTGCGCGAGCTGCCAAGCGGCACTGAAGGCGCAGAGGTCCGTCCGCGAACGACGGCGAGGTCAGTATCAGGGTCATCGCCGACAAGCTCAGCCGGAAAGTGATCACCTTCGACGGTGGTCACAAAGATCTGCGATGCTCCGTGAACGACATGGCTGTTGGTCAGCATGAATCCGTCGGGGGTGAAGACGAACCCTGAGCCGGAACCGCCTCCACGGCCATTTTTCTGCTCCATCTGGATGTGGACGACGGCGGGACTGACGCGAGCGACCGCGCTGGTCACTGTCCGCGAGTACGCGTCGAGCAGTTCATCATCGGGATGGCCGATGCTAGAGACCGCAGAGGATGGGTAAGTGTCTTCGGCAAGTAATTCCAGGTTATTCATAAGTTCTCGTGCAATGTGGATGCGGAAGGAGAGGAGGAGGATTCGAGCGGCCCCAGCCGGGCATTCGTCAGGCGGACGCAGAGGCACAGAGAGGTTTTGGTCCCACCCTGTCGCCAATGACAGGCGATAAACCACGGAGCAAACGCCACGCGCCGCTCGTTGGGGACCCGCGGGTGGGGCAACCGGGCTATTCCCAGGTTAGCGCCCAACACAAGGGCACGAACCTGGGGCCACGAAGCTTGAGTGGGTCACTGGCACCGGTCAAACTGCCGGGACCGAAAACCGATCACTGACATCCGCTGACCCGCCTGCTGGTTGCACAACATTCATTTTCCTGTCAAAAACCTTTAATGATGGAGAAAGGAGCGGGGTGTATCGTGCGAGCACATCGACTGGCGTAGAGGTTCCAATCTCGTTCCAATAAAGGACGTTGTCATGGCTAGTGAAGCAACCTTGCCTGCCGGAACTGCGGAGGCGGCGCTAACGACAGCTGTTCACGACAAACTCAACAAGGGTCCGCACAAGATCGGCGTGCTGATTTTTGCGGTCTTGCTGACCATTGGATTTGTTTATGCGCTGTGGAATCTGATAGCGGATGTCAGCCACATCCACCATCCTTCCACATTCGCTTTCCTGTTGCTGGGAGTGGCGTTGCTGGTGGCCTTGGGATTCGAGTTCGTCAACGGATTCCACGATACGGCAAACGCCGTCGCAACCGTGATTTACACACACTCGCTGGATCCGCACATTGCGGTGGCCTGGTCGGGGATGTTCAACTTCCTGGGCGTCGTGCTGTCGTCAGGTGCAGTGGCGTTCGCGATTGTCTCCCTGCTTCCGGTGGAGTTGATCCTGCAAGTCGGCAGTGGAGCCGGATTTGCGATGGTCTTTGCCCTGCTGGCGGCCGCCATTATTTGGAACCTGGGTACATGGTGGCTGGGACTGCCGGCATCCAGCTCGCACACGCTGATTGGTTCAATTATTGGGGTTGGTATCGCCAATCAGTTGATGAACGCGCGCACTGCGACCAGCGGCGTGGATTGGGAGCAGGCGGCGAAAATCGGGAAATCGCTGCTGTTTTCGCCGATTATCGGCTTCGCGCTGGCAGCGTTGCTATTGCAGATCTCCAAGATGCTGATCCATGACCCGCGGCTGTATCGTGCGCCGGAAGGGGATGCGCCGCCACCGTTTTGGATTCGCGCGCTGCTGATCTTGACATGTACCGGCGTGAGCTTCGCGCACGGCTCCAATGATGGGCAAAAGGGCATGGGGCTGATCATGCTGATCCTGATCGGCACGGTGCCGACCGCTTACGCCTTGAATCATGCTTTGACGCCCAGGGACTCACTGGATTTCATTGCGGTATCGCGGCAGGCTGCTAACGCCCTGGACAAGTACGTGAACCCAAATGCGGTGGTAGGCGACCCGCGCGACGAGGTGAAGGATTACGTTCGAACGCGCGAATGGACTCCCAATACCATGCTGGCGCTGCGCAACCTGATTAACGACATCGGAACCGAGACCGCCAATTTCAAGGAGCTGGGAAAAGTTCCGGAGAGCCAGGTGCGGAACTTCCGCAATGACATGTACTTGACCAGCGAGTCGCTGCGGCTTATGAAAAAGAGCAATGCGGGCAATATTTCAGCTGCCGACTGGGCCATTCTTAACAACTACAAGAGACACATTGACCACGCGACGAAGTTCATCCCTACGTGGGTGAAAGTCGCCGTCGCCCTGGCGCTGGGACTGGGAACGATGGTGGGCTGGAAGCGCATTGTCGTCACCGTGGGCGAGAAGATTGGCAAGGACCACCTGACCTACGGGCAGGGGGCGGCGGCGGAAATCACCGCGATGGGAACGATTCTCGCAGCCGACTACATGGGACTGCCGGTAAGCACCACACACGTGCTATCGTCGGGCGTGGCCGGAACCATGTGGGCCAACAAGTCGGGCTTGCAGATGAGCACGATTCGCAACCTTCTGATGGCCTGGGTGCTGACGCTACCAGCGTCGATTGGCCTGTCGGCGTCGCTATTCTGGTTGTTTAATAGCTGGATGGCGAAGGGGCGGTGACTGAGGCGTCGGTTGTCAGTTAAGAACAGTCGGCAACTGGAGCTAGGAGCAGAACACTGCTTGTTGGCCTTTGGCTCTTCGCCGCTAGCTCTTCGCCGCTAGCGGACGGACTCTAGATTGGACTGGGAAGCGGCGGGTTGTGCGCTCGAGACGTTGATAACCGGCACGGGAGACTGCTCGAGGATGAGGCGCGACTCGGCGTTCGGCTGCTGTGTCACTACGATCAGTTCGGCCCAGCCGAGAATAGCATCGAGCGATTTCTCCATAGAGCGCCCGATGTGGGGCAGCGAACTCAAGAGGAACGCCAGGTTTTGGCCGTAGATGGAGTCGAGCTGAATTTGGGGGTCGTAGACCTTAACGTCACAGCCTTTGCCGATTAGGTGCTCAATGAGGGTGACGCCCGGGCTCTCGCGCAGGTCGTCGGTGTTGGGCTTGAAGGATAATCCGTAGACGCCGATTTTGCGGCTGCCGGTTTCCATGATGCGGCGAAAGGCGCGGGTGATGTGCGCCTCGTTGCTGGGCAGCACGGAGTTGAGCAGCGGCAATTCAAGATCGAGCTGGCGAGCTCGATAGGTGAGGCCGCGAAGATCTTTGGGCAAGCAGGAGCCGCCGAAGGCAAAGCCCGGCTTCATATAAGCCTTCGAGATATTGAGCTTGGTGTCACGGCAAACGGTTTCCATGACTTCGGCGCCGTCGAGCCCAAGCGCGGCTGAGAGGGTGCCGATTTCGTTGGCGAAAGCAATTTTCAGCGCGTGAAAGGTGTTGCAGGTGTACTTGATAAGCTCGGCGGTGCGTAGCGCAACGACCGAGGTCTGGACGGGCAACGCGGAGTAAAGAGCGGCGACGCGCTCGGCGGCGGCGCGATCATGGCTGCCGACCACGACCAGCGAGGGCTCCATGAAATCCTTCACTGCAGTGCCTTCGCGGAGAAATTCGGGATTTGCTACCACCGCAGCTCTCGGCTCAATATGCGGTGCGACGACTTCATCGCAGCTTCCGGGAAAAACGGTACTGCGTACCACGACCGTAAGCGGCTTAGAACGGCCATCGAGAAAATTGCCGATTTCCGATGACACGCGACGCAAGAAGTCGAGGTTGAGGTTGCCGTTGGCAGCAGACGGTGTGCCGACGCAAAGAAATGCGAAGTCGGCGTGGCGCAGAGCTTCTTCGGTGGACTGGGTGGCGGCGAGGCGTCCAGTGGCGAGTTGCTTGGCGACCAAGGGCTGCAGTCCCGGCTCGAAGAAAGGCGAGTGACCATCGAGAACTGCCTTTACCTTGCGAGCATCGACATCGACTCCGATAACGCGAAAACCGAGCTCGGCAAAACAGGCGGCGGTGACGCAACCAACGTATCCGAGACCGAAAACACCAATCGTGGGCTGATCAGGCATAAGGGCATCCTTTGCGAATTCCTAGTTTCCGGTTTCTGGCTGCAACTTGCAAGTTTTGCATCACCGGCGCACTGTGAGAAACGTGTGCTGTTTTCAGATTATTGCTGGGCGGAATGCGGTTTTCAGGCATCAGGTTTCAGCCCATCGGCCCTCGGATAAGATGATTCGCCAGTTTGTGAGTTATTTCTTCTTCGGCTTCAGCAGTTCCCAAGCGGCATCCGGGACCTTGCGACCGAGTAAGCTGAAAGAGCTCGAGCCGGCCAGCATTTCGCCGCCATCCATGTACACCATTTCGCCGTTAATGTAGCCGGCGTGATCGCTCACTAAGAACGAGGCGAGATTGGAAATCTCTTGCAGGGTGCCGAGGCGATGCAGCGGATTGTGTTCAAGCAGGGCTTTTTCCATCGCCTCGGTGGGAAGCAGACGAGAGAACGCGCCTTCGGTGCGAATGGCTCCGGGAGCGATGGCCACGAAGCGGATACCTCGGCCTCCCCACTCCACGGCAAGGCTGCGAGTAAGGGCAAGCACGCCAGCCTTGGCGACGGCGCTGGGCACGACATAGGCCGAGCCGTTCTCAGCGTAGGTGGTGGTGATGTTGAGTACTACAGCGGGATGCTTCGCGGCGAGCCAGCGGCGTCCGCACGACATAGTCACGTTGATAGTGCCCTTGAGCACAATTCCGACAACGGCATCGAAGGCGTGCGTAGAAAGCGTCTCGGTTTTCGCGAGAAAATTGCCGGCCGCATTGTTTACCAGGATGTCGAGCGGACCCTTCGCCCAGATCTGCTCAACCGCCGTCTCCACGTCGTCGTCGTAGCGAACGTCACAAGCGAAAGCCTCACATTGGCCGCCGGTCGAGGCAGCAAGTTCTTTGGCTGTTTGTTCGACGACGTCAGCACGGCGTCCGCAGAGGTAGAGTGAAGCGCCGAGTTGGAGAAAGCGTTGGGCAAGCGCGCGGCCGATACCGGTGCCTCCGCCGGTGACGAGGATGCGCTTGTTCTTGAGCAGATCGGTAGTGAACATGAAGCCCCCTGGGTGCGACCGACAACCGTAACATAGGCGGAGCTCAGGCAGCAGTAATAGAGAGAGGAAGCAACTAGCAGAGAGCAGCTAGCAATTAGCTCTTAGCTTTTTGCTTTCGCCCTTAATCGTTGAGCGCGACCTGCACTTCGATTTCGATCTTGTCGCCGGGACTGTAAAGACGATTGACTTCCACCCAAGTTGCCGCGGGCGCGGACTGGCCGTAGAACTGCTTGCGAGTTTCCTGACTGCGGATCAGCGCGTCGATGTCAGTCGTGTAAATGCGCTCCATCACGATGTGCGAGAAGTCTGTGTGGTAGTGCGCCAGGGTCTTCTGAATTCCCTCATAGGCTTTCTTCATCTGCGAATCCAGATCTGCCGGTTCGCCTTTGGCGTTGGCGCCCACGGTCCCTGAAATGTACAGTATGTTGCCAGAGCGCACGGCCTGCGAGTATCCGATAGTCTGCTCCCACGAGCCAGCATGGAAGGCGTCGAGAGCAGGCTTCTGGGGCGTGGATGGGTTGTTCTGCGCGGTCGCATAAGTGCCGGCCAGAAGCAATGTTGCGAAGACCACGTGAGTGATTGGCTTGTGACGCAGGTAGATGGTCATTTTCGTTAGCGCCTCCGGCAGGTAATCGCCAGCCTCGAAATCCGTCGGCTAGTCATTCGACGCATTGTCGATTACATGCAGCCCGCATTCGGTTTTGGCGAATCCAGCCCAGCGCCCGGCGCGTTGGTCTTCGCTGGGCAAAACCGGGCGTGTGCAATGCGTGCAACCGATACTAGGGTAGTCCTGATCGTGAAGTGGATTGTACGGGACACCATAGTCGTGTATGTAACGCCATACCTCCATTTCCGACCAGTCTGCGATGGGGTTGACCTTCACCAGACCGAACTTAAGGTCCCACTCAATTTTGCGCGCGCTCGAGCGGTTTTCGGTCTGGTCGCGCCGAATGCTGGTAATCCAGGCTGCCAGTTCGCTGAGTTTTCTTCGGAGCGGTTCAACTTTTCGCAACTTGCAGCACAGATCGGGATCGCGCGACCAGAGGGCCCCGCCATATTCGCGTTCCTGCTCCGGCGGCGATTGTGCGGCATACACCCGCTCAATTGCGATGCCATACTTTTGCTCAATTCGTTGCATCAGGTGGTAGGTTTCGGGAAATAAAAATGCAGTGTCGATGGTGAATAGACGGAAATCGGCACCCCTGAGACGCGCAGCCATATCGATCAGTGCCATGCCGGAAGCACCGAAGGCTGACGAGATGGCCACGTCGCCACCAAAAGAATCGAAAGCCCAGGTCAAGACCTGTTGAGGACTCCAATTTTCGATCGCAGGTTGCAGCTTCGCGATCTGCTCTCTGAATTCATCTTTCAATGCTGTGTGTCTCATAAAGGTCTCCTCTCGAGTCTCGAGCCCGTCGGGTCGGAATCTCCACAAGCTTGTTTGCGTGATTTCCAATTCGCTTTTTGCTTCGTTGTCCATCACCTAGGTCGCACAGTTCAAAAAAAACCCACCGCCAAGATTGCTCTGGCGGTGGGTTATGGAAGTCGAGTCTTAGGCCAAAAACTTTAGCTCAGCAACACCCCCACGCCAGAACAGGCGAATGGGCAACAACAACACACGCAGCCTGCTCCGGGATTCTGGTTGCTGAACATCTTGTCATAGAGAATAGCTATCATTGCCTTCACGGTCAACTGCGAGAAACTGGTTAGGCAACGAATGTCCTGAAATTTTAGGGGAGATTTCACTTATTGCGGATGCAGCCGCTTCTTGCTTACTGCAGTGATCTTGTTGTGCCGGATGAGGATTCATTTCCCGACTCAGCCCGGATTCGCAATGGTTTGAGTAAGTTACAAGAGTGCTAAGTGTAAGCCGTACAAAGGAAATGCGGCCTCCCGGTCAGGCCTCTCTTGCGGGAACTGCGGGTGAAGATATTTGCGATTGGCACGCAGTGCAAGCGCTAGATTTGCAATCAGCCAGAGCGATTTTGTTTGACGAGGATACCAGGCATTCTGTAAGTTGAAAGCAGATGACTTCGCTGATCCATCGCCATTATCACCATTCGCACGAGGCGAGCGTGTCGGCGGAGAGCATTGCATAAATAATAAGCACTCTTAGCTCCCGACCCGCTGGCGCAAGCTCAGCGGGTTTTTGTTTTTTGCGAAAGGAATCGAGATGGCGGTGGAAATTGACTTCGAAAAGATGCTGGGTCTAGCGCCCGCGATTGTGCAGGATGCCAGAACGGGCGAAGTGTTGATGCTGGGATTCATGAATCGCGAAGCCTACGAAAAAACGCTGGCCACTGGGTACGTCACATTCTTCAGCCGTACCCGTAACGAGCTTTGGACCAAGGGTGAGACCTCGGGCAATAGGCTCAGGGTGGTGAGCGCACAAGCGGATTGCGATCTGGATACGATTCTGTTCCGCGTGACCATTGAGGGTCAGGGAGTCGTTTGCCACACGGGTACGCGCACTTGCTTCAACACCGAGCTGCCGTTGTCGGGAGGTGCGCAATGAAGTTGCGGCTGGGACTACCCAAGGGCAGTCTGCAGGAAGCGACACTGGCGCTATTGACGCGCGCTGGATTGCAGGTCTATGTGAGTCCGCGCTCGTATCTCGCCGCCACCAACGACCTGGAAATTGAGTGCATGCTGATCCGTGCACAGGAGATGGCGCGTTACGTCGAGCATGGCGCTCTGGACGCCGGTTTAACTGGCTACGACTGGGTGATGGAGAGCGGACTGGAAGTAGTCACCGTTACGGATCTCATTTACGCCAAGCACGGTCGAGGCAAGGTGCGATGGGTGCTGGCCGTCCCCGAGGACTCGAAGGTACAGCGACCTGAGGACCTGAAGGGCGCAACCATCGCCACGGAGCTGGTGAACGTTACGAGCAAATACTTCCTACAACGTGGGATTGATGCAAAAGTCGAGTTCTCGTGGGGAGCCACTGAAGTGAAGCCTCCCACCTTGGCAGATGCCATTGTTGAAGTAACCGAGACCGGCAGCTCGCTTAAGGCGAACCGGTTGCGGATCTTAGAAACCGTCCTCGAATCGAACACACAAATCATCGCCAACAGGAGTGCCTGGGCGGACGGGTGCAAACGGCGGAAGATCGAGAATCTGGCGCTCATGCTGCGAGGAGCTATGGAAGCTCAAGGACGCGTGGGGTTGATGCTCAACGTACGGGTCGACGATCTCCCGGCCGTTTTGGCGGAGCTACCGGCGCTCAACAGCCCTACCGTCTCCACCTTGAGTGATAAGGCTTGGGTTGCCGTGAACACCATTCTGGAGGAAAGCCGGTGTTGGGAGGTAATCCCAAAGCTGAAAGCGGCGAATGCCACCGGCATTGTGGAGTACCCACTGAACAAGGTGGTGATGTGATGCGGGTACTGGCGGGTCGGGCAGCGGAGCGGGCTGTCGCACAACTCGCGCAGCGACAGTCACAACTGGATGCAGTAGAACCTGCAGTGCGCAAGATTGTGCAGGCCGTTCGCAAGGGCGGCGACAGGGCTTTACTTCGATATGCCACATTGTGGGATAGCCTACCGAAGCAGCGGGACCTGCGGGTTTTAGCCAGTGAAATCGCGCTTGGGTGGAAGGCAACGCCTGCTGAAATCCGCCATGCTCTGAAGCTGGCCGCGGCGAACATTCGCCGCTTTGCGAACTGGCAGGCGCCGCGATCGTGGAGCAGAAAAATTTCCGGAGGAGAGCTCGGGCAAATTGTGCGGCCGCTCGACTCTGTCGGTTGTTATGTGCCTGGAGGCAGATATCCTCTGCCTTCGACGCTGCTGATGACCGCGATTCCGGCGCGGGTAGCCGGCGTGAGGAGGATTGTGGTGATTTCGCCCAGACCCCAGCCACCAACGCTGGCAGCCGCATATCTGTTGGGGATCAGTGAAGTATATCGCTGCGGCGGAGCGCAAGGCGTCGCGGCGTTGGCATATGGAACGGAAACCATTGCGCCGGTGGACAAAATTGTCGGACCAGGGAACGCTTACGTCACAGCCGCGAAAAAGCTGGTGAGTTCGGATTGCGCCATCGACATGCTGGCTGGACCGACCGAGGCCGTAGTCTATAGCGAGAGCGGCAATGCTGAGTTTCTGGCTTCGGACCTAGTGGCGCAGGCGGAGCACGACCCCGACGCCGTGGTGGCGTTCATTTCAACCGACGCTACGCTGGCCAAGAGCGTGGCTGCGGCCGCGAAGAATATGGCTAAGCAAAACCGCATCGCTTCGCAGGCCATGAGGGCGCGCGGATATGCCCTGGTGGCTTCTTCCCGCGAACAAGCTCTGGAGTGGGTGAATCGCATCGCGCCGGAGCACCTTACTGTAGACAGCGAAGCAGAAGTGCCTGCCGTGCGCAGTGCGGGATCGATCTTCGTGGGAAATTACTCGCCGCAGCCGGCGGGTGATTATGCATCGGGGCCGAACCACGTGCTGCCTACCGCGGGCGCGGCGCGTTTTCGTGGCGGTCTGAGCGCGGCTGATTTTGTGAAGGTCATTACCGTCCAAAAATTTTTTCCTGACGGACTGCGAGAGATTGCTCCGGTAATTACAACGCTGGCCGACGCCGAGGGACTGCAGGCGCATGCGCAGGCAGTCCGCCTGAGGTGTGGCGATGCTTAGCACGCGCAAAACAGTACGCGAAATGCATGAATATCATCCCCCTCTGGCCGGTCGAAACGGACTGCGGCTCGACTTCAACGAAAACACCGAAGGGTGTTCGGCGTGTGTGCTGGAGCGGATTCGACAGATTACGGCAGACGAATTGGCGCGCTATCCCGAACGTGAACCGGTGGAAGGGATTGTCGCGGCGCATTTGGGCTTGCCGCCGGAGCAGGTGCTGCTGACCAACGGCGTGGATGAAGCGATTCACCTGCTGTGCGAAGCCTATCTGGAACGCGCCCACGAAGTGATGGTGGTAACGCCGACCTTTAGCATGTATGAGATCTTCGCCGAGGCAACGGGTGCGAAGGTTGTGCGCGTGCAATGCGGGGCGGATCTCCGCTTTCCATTCGACAAGGTTCTGGCGACGATCACCGCGGCTACGAGGCTCATCGCGATTGCGAGTCCGAACAATCCGACCGGAGGAACAGCGTCAGGTGAAGAGCTGCTGATGATCGCCGCGGCGGCACCCCAAGCGGCGGTGTTCGTGGATGAGGCGTACTTCGAGTTCCACGGCAAGACTGTTATGTCTGACGTTGTGGCACAGCCTAACCTGTTTGTGGCGCGGACGTTCTCGAAGGCCTATGGATTGGCAGGGTTGCGTATTGGCATTTTGGCTGGACCTGCTAAGCAGATGCCGATGGTGCGACGCGTGTCGTCGCCGTACAGCGTAAATGCGATTGCGCTAGCGGCACTACCAGTCGCCTTGGCAGATAAAGCTTATGTAGCCAGCTATGTGGCCCAAGTAAGGTCCGGGCGCGGACGACTGGAGCAAGAGTTATCGCGGGCGGACATCCAGTGGTGGCCGAGCGAGGCGAATTTCATCCTGTTTAGAGTTGGTGAGGGTCATCGAGCATTCGTATCGGCTATGCGACAACGTGGGATATTGGTACGAGACCGGTCGGCTGATCCCGGTTGCGATGGTTGTGTGCGGATCACTATCGGCACTACCGAGCAAATGGCCCAATGCCTAGCAGCACTACGCGCAGTCTTCACGGAACTGAAGCTGAATGCTGAGGTGCGCGCGTGAGGCGGGCGATGATTCAGCGCAAGACGAACGAAACCGACGTCCGCGTCGCACTCACCATTGAAGGGCACGGTCGCGCAAAGGTGAGTACCGGCATTCGCTTTCTCGACCACATGATGGAGTTGGTGGCGCGGCACGGAGCATTTGACCTCGCCCTGTATGCCACGGGGGATCTGGATGTGGACCAACACCACACGGTGGAGGATGTGGGGATTGCGCTCGGAGAAGCCTTTACAGCCGCCCTTGGGTCGAAGCGCGGGATCCTGCGGGCAGGCTACTTTGTGATGCCAATGGATGAGACCCTGAGCGTGGTGGCCGTTGATTTTGGCGGACGAAGTTCGGCCGTAGTGGATACCAAGGTGCGCATTCGGATGGTGGGGGACTTGCAAACAGAGCTGGTGGCGGACTTCTTCGACGGATTTTCGCGCGGGGCGAAGGCCAACGTTCACGCCAAGACCATCTATGGACGATCGAACCACCACAAGATTGAGGCGCTGTTTAAAGCGTTCGCCCGCTCGTTGCGGGTGGCGTGTTCAAAGGACAAGCAGTTGGGACGGATGCTGCCAAGTACGAAGGGACTGTTGTGACCGTTGTCAGGGATCAGTTGTCAGTTATCCGAGAAGGCTTGCGATGATGGCGATCGTTGATTACGGGGCGGGGAATCTGGCGTCGGTGGTGAAGGCGCTAAAGCATCTTGGGCGCCAATGCAGCGTTACGAATGACCCCGACATTGTGGGGCAGGCGACCAAGTGGATCATTCCAGGAGTAGGGAATTTTAAGGCCACAGCTCCGTTAGCCAATGGACAACTTAGCCATACACTGCGGAATGGCGTCAGCGCAGGCAAACCGTTGTTGGGAATCTGCCTGGGTTTGCAATGGATGTTCGAGGGCAGCGCCGAAGCCCCGGAGTTGAGCGGCCTGGGTGCCTTTCCCGGGCGGTGCGAGCGGTTCTCTGACCGAGTGAAATCGCCGCATGTGGGCTGGAATAGCCTGGCGATCGCGGGTCCCTCGCGACTACTTGCCGGGATTCCCTCGGGGACGTACGTCTACTTCACCCACTCGTACCGTGCGCCGGTATGTGCGGAAACAGTTGCGACTTGCCGGTATGAAGCTCCGTTTACCGCGGTAGCTGAACGAAGCAATTTGTTTGGCGTGCAATTCCATCCCGAGAAGTCGGGCGACGTGGGGATGCAGATATTGGAGAACTTCTGTGCCTTGTGAAACGCTGGCCAAGCGCATCATCGCCTGTCTCGACGTGAATGAGGGAAGAGTAGTCAAAGGCATTCAGTTCGAGCAATTGCGCGACGCTGGCGATCCAGCGGAACTGGCCGTCGCCCACAGCGCGGCGGGTGCAGATGAGATCGTTCTGCTCGACATCACGGCTACGGCTGAGTCGCGCAACACGCTGCTGGACACGGTACGGCGCACCGCAAATCAGCTATTCATCCCTTTCGCTGTAGGCGGCGGCATCCGTTCACTCGAGGACGCCGCGGCTGTACTCGACTGCGGTGCTGACAAAGTCGCGCTGAACTCGGCGGCAATCGCTAAGCCGGAGGTGATTTCCAGAGTGGCTGAGCGCTATGGCTCCCAGGCCGTAGTAGTGGCTATCGATGCACGGCAGCACACTCCCATGTCGTGGGAGGTCTATGTGTGGGGCGGACGGAAGCCCACCGGCATCGATGCGCAGCAATGGGCTATCCAGGCCGAGCAACTCGGGGCCGGGGAGATTCTCTTGACTTCGATGGACCGCGACGGAACACAGACCGGATTTGATTGTGCTCTGACACGCACGATCGCCACCAGTGTGCGAATTCCAGTGATTGCCTCTGGTGGAGCAGGTCAACCGCAACATTTCGTCGAAGTCTTCCAGGAAGGTGCAGCGGATGCGGCACTGGCAGCGTCGGTCTTTCACTTCGGATTGAAATCGGTAGAAGCGATCAAGCAGATGCTGCGGGAAGCGGGCATTCCAGTGAGGCTGGCGTGCTGATTCCGTCGATCGATTTGATGGGCGGCAAAATCGTCCAGCTTGTGCAGGGCGAAAAGAAGGCGCTGGAGTTCGAGAACTTTGAGGAGTGGGTGGAGCGGTTTGCGAAGTATCCGCTGGTGCAATTGATTGACCTGGACGCAGCAATGGACGCAGGCGAAAATCGCGCTCTGATTGCAGAGTTCTGCGAGCAGCTTCCGTGCCAAGTTGGAGGTGGGATCAGGCGGGCAGAAGATGCGCGGCGGATGCTTGAAGCAGGAGCCAAGCGGGTTATCTTTGGCTCGTCGTTAGTGAAAGACGGCGTGGTCAATATGGAATTCTCCGCGGCGTTGAAAGGTGAGTTCGGCCCAGAGCGAATCGTGGCGGCGATCGACTCGCGCGGTGGACGCGTGGCGATTCACGGCTGGAAAACGGTGACGGAGATCATGCCTGCCGCAATGATTTCGGACCTGGAACCCTATTGCGCTGCGTTCCTGTACACGCACGTCGATACCGAGGGCACGCTGCAGGGGATTCCGATGGATGTAATACGCACGCTTAAGGCCTTGACTAAGCGAAAGCTGATCGCAGCCGGCGGAATCCGCAGCCAGACTGAAATCGACGAACTGGACTCGATGGGTGTGGATGCCGTGGTGGGAATGGGAATCTACACCGCATTAATTCGGATCTGAAGAGAAAGTCCGCCCTCGGCTCCCCCACAGCGGACGTAGAACGAGGCATCCTTTCTACGAAGACGTGGTCGCGGTCGCCACGCGAATCGATCCATCGGTATCGGGAGAGGCAGAAACGGGCAGGCGCAACTCGACCTCCAGCCCATGTGGAGAGGCATTCCTCGCGGTAACCGTTCCGCCGTGTGTCGCGGCGGCATTGCGCACAATCGCCAAGCCAAGACCCATTCCGCCGGTGTTAGTGCCGCGGGAGTCGTCAACGCGGTAGAACGGCTTGAACAGCAGAGGCAATGTTTGCTCCGGCACCCCGGGACCGTTATCGCGAACGGTGAGAACGGCCATCGAATCCTCAACATGCAGGCGAACCGCAACCTGGCCGCCATGGCCTGAGTAGAACAGAGCGTTGCGCACAATGTTTTCAATGGCGCTGCGGAGCAGGCCCGGGTCGCCCTGAATGCTGACGATGGCATCGTCCGCATAGGAAACATTGGCGTCGCTGGCAGCCGCCTCGAACCGGGCATCATCAAGAACTTCGTCGATGACCTCATTGAGCGAAAGACCCTCGAACTTAGGGCGATATTGTCCGCTTTCTAGTCGAGCCACGGCGAGAATTCGCTCCAGCATGGAATCAAGCTGGACAGAATCCTGCTCGATGCGGTCGAGCATTTCGTTACGTTCGCGAGAGTCGGCACTGCGCGCCAGCGCAAGCGCAATGCGCATCCGCGCGATTGGCGACCGCAGCTCATGCGAGACTCCGCTGAGAAGATTGCGTTCGCTCTGGATCTGATTGCGAAGCTCGCCGGCCATCGAGTCGAAGTCGCGGACGAGATCGGCAATTTCGTCACGCCGATTGCCAATCGTGGCGCCGACGCGAATGTCAAGATTGCCGTGAGCAAGTTCGTTAGTAGCTTTGCGCAGACGCTCGATGGGCTTACTCAGATAGTGCGCGATCACCAAGCACATTAAAGCCGAGATGATGGTTCCGAGCTTCAACACCCAGAGGAGGTCGCCGGGCACGCGCTCGGAAAGCGGCGGAGGAATGAATTCGCCGACGAGCAGATAACTGCCGCGAGGAGTGATAACAGGAGCAACAATGACCACACCTTCGTCAGGTCGCACGATGCCTTCGTGGCGCAATGCCCGTTGGGCGAAATCTGGAATCTCGACGGGCATGGCGCGACCGCTAAGTTCGTGCCCCTGGCCGTCAAGCAGCCAATAGCTCACACGATGGGGAATGGTTGATTGATCCAGCAGAGCGCGGAGCGCGGGCTGGCCGCCTTGTTGGTACCGCTGTACGGCGAGGTCGGCTAAATTCGGTACCAGACGACGCTCAGGCTGCACCCACCAGGGATTTTCAGCGTGGAGGCGATAGTGCAAACGCAAGTAGAGCAGTCCCAGCAACAGGGCCTGCGCGACCCAAAACGGCAGAAAGATCTTCCAGAACAGCCGGCGGCTCATGCTTTCGCCTTCTCCGGAGTGGACGCGGCAGCGAGGAAATAACCAACGCCACGAATCGGCCGGATGAGATCTTCCGTGCCGGGAAATCCCCCCAGCTTCTTTCGCAGACGGCTTACGTGGACATCCACGCTGCGATCGAATGCATTCAGTGGCCTTCCGAGAGCAACCTCGGCGATCTGCTCGCGTGTGACAACGCTGCCGGCATTGCGCAGCAGTAGCTCCAACACGTTGAACTCAACGGAAGTGAGATCAACCGTTACTCCGCCGCGGGTAACCGTGCGGGTGCCGGTGGAGAGCTCAATGTCGCCCACATGCAGGACCTCGTCAGAATGGGTGAGATCCGAAGCGGCCTCGCGAGTCCGCCGCAGTACGGCGCGAATGCGTGCTACCAGTTCGCGAGGATCGAAAGGCTTGGCGAGATAGTCG
>DASRAA010000170.1:0-9600 GCA_035638375.1 Binatia bacterium
CTCAACGACTCCGGCGGAGCCCGCATCCAGGAAGGCGTCATGTCGCTCGCCGGTTACGCCGACATCTTCCTCCGCAACTCGCTCGCCAGCGGAGTTATCCCGCAGCTCTCCGCCATCATGGGCCCCTGCGCCGGCGGAGCCGTCTACTCCCCCGCTATCACCGACTTCATCCTCATGGTCGACAACACCTCGTACATGTTCATCACTGGCCCCGAAGTCATCAAGGCCGTCACGCATGAAGAGGTCACCAAAGACGAGCTCGGCGGCGCCATGACGCACAACGCCAAATCGGGTGTCGCGCACTTCCTCGCTCACGACGACGCCGAATGCCTCAGCATGATCCGCGAGCTCTTCAGCTTCCTGCCATCGAACAACCTCGACGATCCGCCGCGAAAATCGTGCACCGACCCCATCGATCGCGCCGACGAAGTCCTCGACACGCTGGTCCCCGCCGAGTCCAACCTTCCCTATGACATCAAGGACGTCATCCACCACGTCGTCGACGATAGCTATTTTTTGGAGGTCCACGAGTACTACGCCAAGAACATCGTCATCGGATTCGCGCGCCTTAACGGCAAGTCCGTCGGCATCGTCGCCAACCAACCTAACTTCCTCGCCGGCGTCCTCGACATCACCGCCAGCATCAAGGGCGCGCGCTTCGTGCGCTTCTGCGACTGCTTCAACATCCCGCTCATTACCTTCGAGGATGTGCCCGGCTTCCTCCCCGGCACCCAGCAGGAGTACGGCGGCATCATCACCCACGGCGCCAAGCTGCTCTACGCCTTCTCCGAGGCCACCGTGCCCAAGATCACCGTCATCACTCGCAAGGCCTATGGCGGAGCCTATTGCGTAATGGCCTCAAAGCACATTCGCACCGACGTGAACTACGCCTGGCCCACCGCCGAAATTGCCGTCATGGGCCCCGAAGGGGCGGTTAATATCGTGTATCGTCGCGAGCTCGAAAAGTCCGATAACCCCGACGCCGAGCGCGCCGCTAAGATCGAGGAGTTCCGCGACCGTTTCGCCAACCCCTATGTCGCCGCCGAGCGCGGCTTTGTCGACGCCGTCATCCACCCCCGCGAGACCCGCAAGAAACTGATCCAGGCTCTAGAGATGTTGGAGAACAAACGGGACAAGAACCCACCAAAGAAGCACGGGAACATACCGCTGTAGGCAGAGCAAACGGAGAGGAGTGTTCGCCGCTACGCCGGCTTGTCGTTACGCCCCCGGTGGCCACCAGCGATAGCATAGACGAATACCGGAAGCGCGGCCTTCTGGTCCTGGATTGACCCAAGGACAGTGAGAAAACGCTCACGCCGGATTGCAGACAGCGACGACCTCACCCACGGATGCATGCAAGATACGCTGTCGCGACCACCAGTCCGACAAGGGAGCCTGCCATCACGTCCACTGCATAGTGATATCCGTCGTAAACCGCTCCGAGGCACATCAGCAGGTTGATGACGAGCAACCAGGGAGCTGCCTTGCGCCAGTAACGCGCGGTGAAAACCTGAAGCACGAACGCGAGCATGATGTGCGCGCTGGGAAACGCGTTGCAATGCACGCCGCCCTTGCTCTGGATCAACCCGACCAGCCAGCTAAACGGGCCGGTGTGCGCCGCGGGCACCACGCTTCCAGCATGCCGCGGACTCTGCGTCGGCCAAGCGATAAACGTGACGTAGCAGATCACGTAGCCGATGCTGACCGCGTCAGTCATATCGCGGAAGGCTCTCTGGAATCCGGCACGGTGACGCCAGCTCCAGAACAGAAGTCCTACAACAGGGTACATCGGGTAGAAAGCAAAATAGCCGAACTGAAGCAGCTCCACACCCCAGCTGGGCACGTGTTGCCGGAGCCAGAGCGATGGGGGCAGGGGGAAAAGAGCAGCTTCCAGCGCGAGAAGACGCTGGTTCTGCCAATGGCCGACCATAGTCAGGCAGAGCAATGCGACTTCCTCGAAGACGCTGGTGAAGAATATAAGCCCAGGAAGGAAATCATGGGCAAATTCCCAGGCAACGCTTGTTTGTCGCATTTGCGCCAGCAGGACAATCGCCACCATCGCGATTAGATTCCAGGCCACAAAGTAGGGCCAGCGGGCGACATATTCGTGCCGGATGCAAACCAGCAGTGTCAGCCCGGCATGCACCGCGAGATAGATACGGTCAGTAAGGTTCATTGTGGACCAAGACGAGGATATCTGTCCTTGTCGTGTATGTGTAAGCGGCGTCAATCTTTGGTTGAACCCATATGCAGGTGTTTGCCGGCTGATGCACGTTCTCTGTCGCCTCAGCTTTCGTCGAGCTGTACCACGGACCGAGGAATCTGAGGAGAGAGGTAGCGGAGTAACCGGTCGGTTGCCGGATGTGCGCGCAGTGCGGGAGCAATGAGAAATAGCAGCGGCGCCGACTCGGAGAGCTCACGGCCGGCGAAGTATCGGTTGCGGCCGAAGCCGCCATCATTCTGGTGATATCGGACGCGTGCCACTAGCCGAGGCTCCCGTAGCTTCAGATGGGGCGCGGCGCTTGAGGCCGTTGGTTGCGCCGATGTACAGTGTCAAAGAGCGGTTCGCCATGATGTAAACGCAGTAGCGGCGCTTGTGTTTTTAAGGTGGCGGGAAGCGTAGCGCCGCTGTGATTAGGCTCACACAAGTTGGTGCGGACTCCAAATGCGGGGCCCCCTCCACTCGGACCGCGTTGTTTCGCGCGGTCCCCGGTCGGGATGACAAAGCAATGGGCGACCGTGTGTGATAATCGAAAGTTCGGAGATTTCAGTCCTACCCTTTCCAAAGAAGGGAAAGGATGGGGGAGCCAGCGTCGAATGTGGCTGGCGGGCATCTAACCAAGATGATTATGGACAAAAAGTTCTTCTTTGAGCGCTACGGTCTGACGCAAGCGGACATCGAGCGCTATCTGGCTGCTGCACTTTCGGCGGGCGGAGACTTCGCCGACCTCTACTTCGAATATCAAACTACGACATCGGTTTCTCTGCACGAAAGCATGGTGAAGTCGGCCTCGCAGGGCATTTCGGTAGGATGTGGCGTGCGTGTACTTTCGGGCGAGCGCACTGGCTATGCCTACACGGACGATCTTGCGCCAGAACGCATTTTGCATGCGGCACGCACGGCTGCCCTGATTGCCAGCGGCCCGGCGAAGCAACCGGTTGTTGGACTAAGCGACAGGCTCGCGCACAACCTGTATTCTGTTCCGCTGCCATCGGTGGAGGCCGATGTGATGGCGAAGGTAGACCTGGTCAATCGTGCAGATACGGCGGCGCGGGCCTACGATCCGCGGATCAAGGAAGTACGGGTGGGCTATGCCGATGAGTTGCGGCGAATTCTGGTGATCGGCTCGGACGGCAGCTTCGCCGAAGACACGCAACCACTGGCGCGATTGAATGTGTTTTGCCTGGCGAAGTCGGGCAACGAGTCGGCGCCTGGAACGGCGGGTGGTGGCGGGCGTGTAGGACTGGACTTTTTCCTCAGCGAGAAGGCCCCGGAGTATTACGCGAAAGAGGCGGCCCGGCAAGCGATCATCCAATTGGACGCGAAGCCTGCGCCGGCGGGCGAGATGGAAGTGGTGCTCGGACCGGGATGGCCCGGCGTGCTGCTGCACGAGGCGATCGGCCACGGACTGGAAGCGGATTTCAATCGCAAGAAGACGTCGGCGTTCACTGAGATGATGGGCCGGCGCGTGGCCAGTGACAAGTGCACAGTGGTGGACAACGGCACTATGCCGGGGCGGCGCGGTTCGTTAAACGTGGACGACGAAGGCAATCCCACGGCAAATACCGTGCTGATCGAGAATGGGATTCTGAAGGGCTATCTCACTGACAAGCTGTCGGCACGTCTGATGGGCATGTCGAACACGGGAAACGGACGGCGCGAAAGTTATCAGCACATCCCAATGCCGCGCATGACGAACACCTACATGCTCGCAGGCGATGACGCGCCGGAAGACATTATTCGCTCGGTGCAGCGTGGTGTGTATGCGGTGAATTTCGGTGGCGGACAGGTGGACATCACCAATGGCAAGTTCGTGTTCTCGGCGTCGGAAGCGTACTTGATTGAGGATGGCAAGATCACAGCTCCACTGAAGAATGCGACACTGATCGGGAATGGTCCGGATGTGCTCACCAAGGTGTCGATGATAGGCAGCGATCTGAAGCTCGACGAAGGCATCGGGATCTGCGGGAAGGACGGGCAGTCCGTGCCGGTGGGCGTGGGAATTCCAACCTTGAAAGTGGACCGGTTGACAGTCGGCGGAACGGGAACTTAGTTGTCATTTGTCAGCCCTCGGTTGTCGGAAAAGACAAGAGGTAACCACGGATTCCGCGGGTGGCGCGGATCGGACAAAGTCAAAACAGATTTCCCCGCGGATTACACGGATAAGAATTGAGAGTGATCTTAGACTGGCTTTCATCTGCGTAAAAGCGTGAAAGTCCTCGGCTCAATACTTTCTCATTCATACAAGGACTTCATGAACGCAATCGCGCAAGAAGGTGCGGTAAGCACGCCTGTATCATCCGACGACCTCAAGCAGATCGCTGTCGATGTGGTGCGCCAGGCGATGCAGGGCGGCGCCACTGCCGCGGAAGCCGTCGCCGTGGACGGTAGCGAGTTCTCCACCACGGTGCGACTGGGCGAAGTCGAGACGCTGAAGGAGTCGGGCTCGAAGGGAATTGGCGTGCGCGTGTTCTTTGGACAACGCGCAGCCAGCACCCACTCCAGCGATCTTTCACCCGAGGGGCTGCGCACTATGGTCGATGCGGCGCTGCACCTGGCGAAAGTGACCAGCGAAGACCCGATGGCCGGGATTCCCGCGCCTGAACAGCAAGGCAAGCTGGAGGACGATCTCGAACTGTACAACGAAGACGTGTACTCTCTATCGACGGCAGACCGCATCGACTATGCAAGACGGGCGGAGAAGGCAGCGATGTCGGCCGATCCGCGCATCACGAATTCGGAGGGGGGCAGCTTCGATGCTTCCATCTATTACAAGGTGCTGGCGAATTCGAACGGGTTTGTGGGCGATTCGCGCCGGTCGTACTGCTCGGTGTCGGCTGTGCCTATTGCGCAAGCCGAAGGCGCGGCGATGCAACGCGACTACTGGTACTCCGTGGCAATGACGCTGAAGAAACTGGATTCGCCGGAGCACGTGGGCGAGGTCGCGGCCAAGCGCACATTGCGCCGGCTGGGTGCGCGCAAAGTGAAGACCGCGAAGGTGCCCATAGTCTTCGAGAACACTGTGTCAGGTTCTCTGATAGGGCATATCTTCGAGGCGGTGAATGGCGACTCGGTGTATCGCGGAGCTTCGTACCTGGCGGGGAAGCTGGGGAAGAAGGTAGCCGGTGAGAACATCAACATCGTGGATGACGGCACACTGCCAGGACTGTTCGGCACGAGCCCATGTGATTCCGAAGGCGTGAAGAGCCGCAGAACAGTGGTCGTAGAGAACGGAATACTGAAGTCGTATCTGCTGAATACCTACGCGGCCAAAAAGCTCGGTATGCAAACTACGGGGAACGCATCACGAAACCTGGCGGGAACGCCCGGCATAGGCCCGGGTAACTTCTTCCTTCAGCCAGGGACAAAGAGTTTGCAGGAAATCATCGCCGATATCAGCGAGGGTTTATTTGTGACGGAATTTCTCGGTTTTGGTGTAAATCTCGTGACAGGCGATTTCTCGCGTGGCGCGACAGGATTATGGATCGAAAACGGAGAGCTGAGGTATCCCGTGGAAGAGATCACGGTAGCCGGAAATCTGAAAGATATGTTCGCCAACGTGAGCGAGATCGGTAACGACCTTGAGTTCCGTAACTCGATTGCAGCTCCCACCCTGCGGATTGACGGCATGACGGTGGCGGGCGAGTAAGATAATAGCCCGAAAAGAAGGGATATGCGGGCCAGTCACGAACGAAGCAAGCGTTCACACGATTTTCACGGCGCTGACAGCAAACCTGCTCCAGCGCCGAAACTTTTTGTCGTCGATTGCGTCTGCAATAACGATGGGTAGGAAACTCCGTTGCGTAGCGGTTCTGCTTACCGTTGGCATGATGTCGGCGGGCGCGCAAGAGCCGCAGCGCTCCGCCCAATTCTCACACAATGGAACTGGAACGTCTGCGGGGGTGAAGGAAGGGTTAGCGCCTCCGCAGGTGGGCGCGCGGCAAATCATGGAGCGCGCGGTGGCCAAGGACATCGTTAACTGGCAGGCAGCGAAGGATTACACGTTCCTGGAGCGGACGCGGGAGGATGCGCTCGACGGTGACGGGAACGTAAAGTCGAGCAAGTCCGAGACCCGCGAGATCATGGTGCTCTACGGCGAGCCCTTCGAGCGCCTAGTTGCGAAGGACGACAAGCCACTGTCGGAAAAAGAGCAACAAAAACAGAACGAGAAGTTTGACAAGGAAACGCGGAAGCGCGAGAACGAGACTCCGGAAGAGCGGCAAAAGCGCATGCAGAAATATGAGAAAGAACGCGACGACGAGCGAGCGTTCGTACGCGAGGTCCTGGATGCGTATGACTTCAACTTGCTCGGCAGCGAGACGGCGAACGGGCGCGGCGTCTGGGTGATTGACGGCGTGCCGCGTCCGGGCTTCGAGGGAAAGCGACGCGAATCGAAGATGTTGCCCAAAATCAAGCCGCGCTTCTGGATTGATCAGCAAGACTACAGTTGGGTGAAGCTGCGCGCCGAGGTGATCGATACGCTGTCATTTGGGGTAGTCGTAGCTCGATTGCACAAGGGATCGGTCTTTGAGATGCAGCAGGTACGGATCAACGATGAATTGTGGCTGCCTCAGCGCTTCGACGTTAAGTTGGATGCACGCGTTGCACTGCTGAAAGGCGTTAACGAGAACGTACATGTGACTTACTCGGATTACCGCAAGTTTCGCACGGAAACCAAGATTTCTGTTGCCGAGCCAACCGTTCAGTAACTGCCAAAAAGCGTCATGGATAAATCTTCGTTTTCTAAGGGCAAAACCTTAACCATCGAAATAACTTTGATCGTGCGGGAGTGTTAAGATAAATACAATTTAGTTAATCTTCTACCACAACTGCTGCTATCAAAAAATTGTCGCAATCCAGCGCTACGGACTCACTCAAGTACTGAATACTGGCCGCCAGCTCTTTGAAGATTGTGGCCTGCACCTTTGGAGGTTTTTGAATGGCTACCCATCCGCAAGGCTCGTTGAGTGAGCGGCCAGAATTCAACGTGGTCAGCAGCACACGCAAATCCAGAAAGCGTGGCCCGACGTCCACGCGCGCACGGCTGATCAGCACCTTCATCGCGCTGGTGGGGCTGGGCGTGGCGCTCCGCTTCTTGCCCACGGGTGCACGTAACGCGCATAGCAACGTGAAACAGGTAGTAGTACCGGCGACGCCTGCGGACTTGCAGCTGACCAGCATTCAGATGAGTAAGGCGGTCGGCGGCGAAGCGCTCTACCTGGATGGGCGTGTCAGCAATGACGGCAAAGCTCACGTCACGGGAGCAACCGTGGAAGTAACTTTCCTGAACGACCAACACCAGCCGATTGCGAGTGTTCAACAGCCGTTAGCGGGCATGCCTAAGGGCGGAGTGGGCGCTGTCGGCGGTGAATTCGCTGCCAATCCAATTGGGCCCAACGAGACCCGATTCTTCCGCGTATCGGTGGAACAGGTACCTTCTGCCTGGAATGATGAAGTTCCGGAATTGAAAATCGTCACCGTGAAAGGGAAGTAAGCTGCGCCTGCAGTCCGGCGGTGCGGAGTAAAATCGGCTTGTGAAGGAACAGGCCTACGAACGCGCCCCCGCGCCTGATCAAAAACGCAATTGGACTCCGCTGCTGGTGGGAGTAGTGGCGGTGGTCGCTGCCGTGGCCGCGATTTTGTATTTCGGGCGCCAGAAAGCATCCACGGGTCCGCAGGCAAATGAGTATGCGCAGCAGTTAAAGCTCTCGGACATTAAGCTCAGCGCCGCCGAGAACTATGTGGGCGGTACCGTCACCTATCTCGACTTCAACATCACAAATGACGGCGACAAGGCGCTCGTGGGCGCCGACGTGTATGCGGAGTTCAAGAACACCCTGGGACAGGTCGTGCAGAAAGAAACGCTGCCCCTGCACGTGTTGGCGGAAAACCAGTTGGCTGGGTATCCCGATCTGGTGGACATGAGCCGCGCGCCTATCCTGCCGCACCAGAGGAAGACCGTGCGCGTAACCGTGGAGCACATCTCGGCAGATTGGGACCAGAGCTACCCGCAGATGGAGCTGGTGAATTTGAAGCTGAGGTAGGGGAAGAATCGCCAGTAGGCGGCTGCCAGTCGCCATGTAAAAGGGCGAAAGACCGACCACGGATTGACAGCGATCAAGATGACAAATAGACACAACCGCGGATTGCGCGGAAGACGTGGATCGAAATACTTCACGAGGAGTTCACGTTGTCCTGCTAAGCTTTCTGCATGCAAAAGTTTCGTGCTGGGTTCTTTCTTCTAGCCCCACTCGTCTGCCTGGGTGCTATGAGCCCCTCTCAGGATTCAGGCCCGGGCACTGTACAGAGCGACAAAACCAAAGCTACAACGGCCCCGACGCAAGCCAGCCAGCCGCAAGCCCCCGAGCCGGCCGAGCTGGTACCGCTGATTCCGCCGAAAGAGCCCAGCGTCCTAGGTGTGCTCGATATCATCACCATCAACAGCAAGGTCTATAAGAACATTCGAAATTTGCGGGTGTGGCTGCCAGCCAACTATTTCGCTCCCGTCAATCGCAGTAAGCACTACCCAGTTCTCTACATGCAGGACGGCCAGAACCTGTTCGATGAGGCCACGGCGCAATTTCACGAATGGAAATTTGACGAGACGGTGCAGTTCCTGACCGGCAGCATGCGGATTCATCCGATGATTGTTGTGGGAATCGATAGCACCCCGCGGCGGGCGAATGAGTATCTGCCGTATCCCGATGCCGACAACAAGGAACTCGGCAAATACGAAACGCAGGATGTGCACGG
This sequence comes from Binatia bacterium, assembly GCA_035638375.1. GTDB lineage: Bacteria > Acidobacteriota > Terriglobia > Terriglobales > Acidobacteriaceae > DASRAA01. The sequence goes on from DASRAA010000170.1 coordinate 8,975, forward strand.
CAAACAGTACGGCGACTTTGTGATCAACGAAGTCATGCCGCTGGTTGGGAAGAAGTATCGCGTGCTGACGGGCGCACACAACACCGGGCTAGGAGGAGGAGGGTACGGCGGGGCGGTCGCATTCTACACGGTGCTTACGCATCCCGGTGTGTTCGGAAAAGCTCTTATTGAGAGCCCGGCACTGCAAATCGGCAACGGCGAGTTGCTGAAGGATGCGGAGAAAGCAAACCAGTTTCCCGAGAAAATGTACATCGCGATCGGCACGGCGGAAGGCGCAGACGAGAAGACAGGTGTCCAAGGCGCAGAGGCGGTGCAGGAACTGGAGAAGATTCTGCGCGCGAAAGGCTTGGGGCCGGCGAAGCTGGACGTAGTGGTGGAGGAAGGCGCGAAAGGAAATGAAAATGCCTGGTCGAAGCGGCTGCACAGTGCGCTGCTGTTTCTATATGGGAGCGATATTCACTTGATTCCGGCGAAGTAAGTGGCCGCTTGCCAGTTTTCGGCTAACAAATTTAGCCGACAAATTTCGGGGATGACGCGGATCAAGCTCGAAACTCAATACGAGATCGTCGGAATTAGCTGCTGCGGGTTTCTGTCATTCGAGCAATCCATAGCGGCGTATACTCGAG
>DASRAA010000171.1:0-3986 GCA_035638375.1 Binatia bacterium
GCGGCAAAGTTTTCGCGTGCCCAACCGTGCTCGACGCAATACTTGAAGAAGTGAGAGAGGCGTTCCTGCCGCCGCGCACGAGTCCCTGCTCCCTGCGTCCACGTCTTGCGATAGTCTTCGAGAGCCATCTTCTTGAGTAGGGCGATGGTGATCAGCTTCGTGTCACACCACTGGCCGAAGTCAGTGAGTTCGCGGGTGAGCATCCGGTTCCAAGCCTTCGACATGCCTTCTTGCTGCTTGTTCTCAAGAAATTTCTTGACTGCCTCGGACACTCTCTCTGGTGCCAGTTCGAGGCCAGCACCGGCAGGCTTATCGTCAGCCTGCTGGAGCTGCTGTTTCAGCTCACCAGCTTTTCTCTCCGCGTCTGCCCAGGAGCGGGTCTTTGCTGTGATCGGTTTCCGCGAGCCTTCAACATAGAGCCACTTGCGGCAGCGGCAGCGCTTCCAGTAACGGTCGTGTTTGTGGGGACAATTGTCTGAGTGGCGAGTGAACACGGTGATGGTCATGCCGCTATCCTAGCAGGATCGCGTTTACAAAATGTGTACAAAAAACTAGTGACGCTTCTAAGTTACTGAAGCGTCACTGTTTAATCTGGTGCCGAAGAAGGGACTCGAACCCCCACACCCTTGCGGGTACATGGACCTGAACCATGCGCGTCTGCCAATTCCGCCACTTCGGCGCGGGAAGCTACCGAGCTGAACCACGCTCGATGTGTTGGCAACCTTGTTATTTTACCCGAGCCAGTCGCCCGTCGCCAGTAGCCAGTTGCCCTAGCTCGCGGCAGCGTCGGCTTCGTGACTACTGTGTGTGGCGCCGGCGTGCGAACCATATTCCTTCAACTTGTTGTGAAGCGTCTTCAAGCTGATGCCCAAGATTTCCGCCGCCTTGGTCTTGTTGTTGTGAGTCGCTTCAAGCGTCTTCAGGATGAGCAAGCGCTCGGCCTCGTCCACCGTCGTGCCGACTCCGAGATGAATTAAGTTTGCCTCCTGCACAGGCACGCGGGCCACGAACTTGCCGAAACCGGGAGGCAAGTGCTTGGGCTCGACGGTCGAACCGTTGCACATGATGATTGCGCGTTCCAAAGTGTTGCGGAGCTCGCGCACATTGCCGGGCCATCCGTGAGTTTGGAAAGCTGTCATCACGGCTTCGCTTACGCCAATGACAGCGCGTTCGTGCTTTTCGTTCATGTCAGCCAACAGCGCGAGGACAAGATCGGGCAGATCCTCCATGTGGTCGCGAAGAGGCGGCATGTGAATGTTGAAGACGTTGAGGCGATAGAAGAGGTCATTACGCAGCTGGCCACGCGCCACGGCTTCTTCGGGAGTCTTATTAGTAGCAGCGAGAACGCGCACATCCACGGCGGTTTCGGCCTTGGCGCCGAGCCGGCGCAGCTTGCGGTCTTCGAGAACGCGCAACAGCTTGGCTTGCGTCGCAATGGGCATCTCGCCAATTTCATCTAACAGCAAGGTGCCGCCCTCGGCAAGCTCGAAACATCCGGTACGCCGTTCGAGCGCTCCAGTGAAGGCGCCTTTTTCGTGGCCGAAGATTTCGCTTTCGATGAGGGTCTCCGGAATGGCGGCGCAGTTGATGGCGACGAACGGACGCGCCTTGCGGCTGCTTAACGAGTGTATGGTGCGGGCAACGAGTTCTTTACCTGTGCCGCTTTCACCAGTGATCAACACGGAAGCGGTGCTGGGTGAGACCATCTCAATGAGGCGGAAGATCTCCTGCATGGCTTTAGACGAGCCAACCAGCGAGCCAAGCACACCGACATCGCGAAGACGGCGGCGGTTCGCCTCCAGTTCGCGCTCGGTGCCGCGCAAGCGCGACGCATTCTGCAGGATGTTGCGCAGTCGAGTGGGATTGACAGGTTTTTCGATGAAGTCGAAGGCGCCGCGCTTCATGGCGCTGACCGCGGCATCGACGCTGCCGAGTGCGGTGAGCAAGATGACGGCGACCTGTTGGGGAGCTTCGGCGATCTGCTCCAGCAACTGCATACCATCCATACGGGGCATTTTGAGATCGGTCAGCACGATGGCAGGGCCCCAGGACTCGACCTTGGTCCAGCCGTCAACGCCGTCGACAGCGGTCTCGGTTTGATAGCCCCAGGCGCGAATGAGCTCTGCGAGACCAGTACGCTCATTCTCCTCGTCTTCGACGATCAGCACTCGTTCTTGATTCATGAAATAACGCTGCCTTTCCGAGTCAGGGCCGCTATCGCAATGTCATAATGCGCCGCAGCGCGCTTTGTAAAGAACCGACTGGTCACGATGGGAAGTGAGCCTTAAACTCCGGATGGGGGATTCGCGACTCGGTGGCTTGCTCTAAGGTAACACCTTGCCGCTTTGCAGGCCCAACTACCAGTGTGAGAAGGACGGAAAGGGGTGATCGTAAGGCTGAAATCCCTCCCCTGCCATGATAGACAAAGGGCTGAATTTTCGAGGATTTGTACTTAACGACACCTAAGGGTTTGATGTAGGATAAAAACACCTGCAACTCGGCCGTACGTCGGGGCGACAGTCGAGCGGCCCAGCCGCAAGATACGAAGGCGAGATGCAATGACCGTAAGCAACCATTTTGACTGTCCGGTTACAAAAGCAGTAAACATTAGGAAACAAGGGCTTTGTGTATCCTGAGGTGTGCTGTACAATCGGGGCGGCCATTTTGCAGGCGTTGTTTTAGGTACCTGAAAAGTTCAATCGTGTAAAGACCACCAAAAAAGCTTACGGTACTGCTGAAGTTCCGGAGGAATAAGAATGGCGTTTTGTGATGGTATTCCGAAACGGCTGTTGGCGACATCGATCGCAATTGCGATAGCGGTTTGCATGATGGGGGCGCTGGCCGCGGCGCAACAAACCCTGCAGCCGCGGGCCGAGGTTTTTGGCGGCTACTCCTGGCTGAATCCAAACGGTTATGTAGATTGGGGCAAGGTTCCCTCCATTGTGGATGGTTGGAACGGATCCGGTACCTTTTATCTGCCGAATATGAGGAACCTGGGCTTCATCGTAGACGGCAGCGGTCACTACAACAGCACCCGGGCCAATGTGGGCCTAGGGACAGCGGGTCTGCAGTATAAGTTTCGCAACGAACAGTTTTCACCGTTCGTTCATGTACTGGTCGGCGCTGCCCACATCAGCCCCGCTGGCCTTCCTTCTCAGTGGCGGGCGACCGTTGGTGGTGGCGGCGGCTTCGACTTGCAGGTCTCTCACCTGCTTGCGATTCGTGTAGCGCAGGCGGATTACTTCTATACGACCTACAATCCCCAGGTATTTACCGCGCACACTTCGACCTGGAACATGGTCCGACTGTCGGCCGGCCTAGTGTTCAATTTGGGCAACTACTACACGGCGCCGCTGTCGGCAGCCTGCTCGGCCAATCCGACGACGCCGGTCTTTGCCGGTGAGCCGGTAACGGTTACGGCTACCGGGACCAACTTCAACCCAAAGCACCCCACGACCTACGCGTGGACGACGACCGGCGGCAAGCTGGCGACTCCGAGCGCAGCGACTTCGCAGATCGATACGACTGGACTGGCGCCTGGCAACTACACCGCCAATGCGACCATTACCGATCCCAAGGAAAAGAAGAACAACTCCGCAAGCTGCTCGACGAGCTTCACAATCAAACCCTTTACGCCGCCGCAGGTGAGCTGCTCGGCGAATCCGACGACCGTGAAATCGGGTGAGACTTCAACCATTACGGCAAGCGCCAGCAGCCCGGATGGTGCGCAGATCACCAACTACGCTTACAGTGCTTCTTCCGGAACGATTAGCGGAACCGGCACGACGGCAACACTGAACACGGCTGGCTTGCCTGGTTCGACTGTGACGGTGACCGTCACTGCTACCGACTCGCATGGCCTGTCGAGTTCTGGCACCTGCTCGGTTGGCGTGGTTGAAGAGATCAAGTGCGTCAACATCGAGGATTGGGGCGAGTGTACCTTCGAGAAGAACCCGAAGAAGCCGTGGCGTGTTGACAACGATTGC
>DASRAA010000172.1:0-3875 GCA_035638375.1 Binatia bacterium
CCGGCAAACGGACCGAATTACTTTCCGTTCGATCCCAACGTGCTTTACCAGATGAAGATCGACAATAACCACGATGGAGAGGAAGACATCACCTTCCAGTTCCGTTTCAACACCGAATACCGGTTGCCTGGCGTATTTACCGGATTCGTAGGCGGAATTGCCGGTATTCCCCAGATCACGGCGCTGAATGGACCGGGGTCGGAAGGATTGGGCATTCGCCAGACTTACACGGTCACGATGATCAAGAAAGGCAAGGTCTACGACTTGACGGGTGGACAGACGCTGTACGCGGTGCCCACGAACGTCGGCCCGCTGACCATGCCCAGCTATAACGTCCTGTTCCAGCAGGGAATCTATCAGCTCAAGGACAACATAAGGGTGTTCGCCGGAACGGTGGACGATCCTTTCTACGTCGATCTGGGTGCGGCTTTCGACTCGCTGAACTTCCGGATGGGCGTGGGTGGAATCTTGAGCTCTTCGGTCGATGCTGACGATACCCACAACTACGCCCCCGACACCGTGGCGGGCTACAACGTGAACTGCATCGTGCTGGAAGTTCCCATCACGCTGTTGACCGTGGATGGCAAGCTCCACCAGCCCGGCGAAAAGGAAGCGGTGATCGGCACCTACGGATCGACAGCTCGTCCACGGATTACCGTGCGTCGGAACAATGGAACCCGCGGCAGCGGCCAGTGGGTCCAGGTCAACCGCGAAGGGAACTCTCTCATCAACGAGCTGATCATTGGCACGGGGTCGAAGGATACCTTCAGCACCAGCGACCCCAGCAACGACTCGCAGTTTGCGCCGTTCTTCCTTGATCCGCTGTTGGCGCATTTGTTCAACAGCGTGCTGGGCCTGCCGATACCGCCTGCGCCGCGGCTCGACTTGCTGCCGCTGGTGCAGTACACAGCCCCGATTTGTCCCGGATGCGGACCGAACGATGCCGGACCAATCGCAGATCTTCTGCGGTTGAACACCGGCATTCCTCCGACACCTGTGGAACAGCAGAAGCGTTTGGGATTCCTCGCGGGTGATGTTGCGGGATTTCCGAACGGGCGGCGTCCGGTGGACGACGTGATCGACATCGCTGCACGTGTGGTCGCCGGCATCCTGGCTGATCGCGTCACCTACGGCGCTGCGATTGGCGATGGCGTCAACATCAACGACGTGGGCTACGGCACGACCTTCCCGTACGTTATGCCGGCGCAGAGCGGACGCGATGCGCACCACGTAGGTCCGGGGCAGCCGGGATGCAGCGGTCAGCCTGACGGAATCTGCCCGGTGCACTAACGGCCTGAGGCCCTTCAACATGGCTGCGTCCGCTGTGTAGGACGCAGCCTGTCCTCAAGAATTACAGGGAGGGAGTATGAAGAGATTGGTTACGGTAATAACGGTTTTGATGGGCCTTGGCGCTGCGCTGGCACAGAATGCAGCCGTTTCAGAGTCCAGGCTGTCTCCGGCGCAGCAGGCAATGGAGCAAGCACAGAAACTGATCGACAAGAATGCCAAGGACTACGAGGCATACAACGCGCTGGCCCTGGCCCTAGCGCGGCGTGCCCGAGAGACGTCAAACCCAAACTTTTATTCCCAGGGTGAGCAGGTGTTGCAGAAGTCGTTTGCCATCTCGCCCGGAAATTACGATGGAAAACGGGTCGAAGTCTGGCTGCTGCTGGGGAAGCATGAGTTTGCCGCGGCACTGGAAGCTGCAAAACCACTCAACAGAAAGATGCCCGATGACGTAATGGTCTGGAGCTTCCTGACCGACGCGAACGCGGAACTCGGCAATTACAGCCATGCGGAACAAGCGGCGCAGCAGATGCTGAATCTTCGGCCGGGCTACTTGCCGGCACTGACGCGCGCGGCTTATCTGCGCGAATTGTTCGGTGATCCGCAGGGTGCGCTGGAGCTGATGCAGATGGCACTGGAGTCCTCTCCGCCGAGCGAGTCGGAAGACCGCGCGTGGATTACGACTCAGATGGCGCACCTTAAGCTCGGGATGGGAAAGACCACCCAAGCCGAGGGCCTGCTGGAAAACGCCCTGACGATGTTTCCCGGATACCACTACGCGCTGGGGAATCTGGCGAAAGTGCGAATTCAGCAGCAACGCTACGAAGAGGGGGTTTTGCTATTAAAGCAGAGATACAACGCTGCTCCGCATGCGGAGAACCTTTTTGATTTAGCCGTGGCGTTGCAGCTTGCTGGGCGAAGGAGTGAGGCGAAGAACGCGTTCGCGGAGTTCGAGCAGAAGTCGCTGCTGGAAACCGCAAAGGCGGACAACTCTAACCACGAACTCATCCTGTATTACGCCGACTATGCCAATCAGCCGGCTAAGGCATTAGAGGTTGCAACCCGCGAATATACGAGACGTCACGATGTCTTCACACTTGATTGCTACGCGTGGGCGTTGCACGTGAACGGGCGCGATTCCGAGGCACGCAATCCGATGAATGCGGCGCTGGGAGTAGGGATTCAGGATGTGAAGATGTTCCGGCACGCTGCAGAGATCGCTAGCAGAACCGGAGATCCGACCAGCGCGAGGCGTTACCTGAAACTCGCGGCCGAATTGGAAGGAAAGACGCCGAAGCTGGCTACCGCCAAATACTGAGAACGGAAGGCCGCGTGCCCTGAATTACCGAGAATCGTGGCGGTTGTGCGAGACTAGTCGGCGGCGGTGACAATGATTCTTGCGCTGGCAGGCCGACGGATTGATGCGAGTGATGCAAGTGTGGCGCGATTTCCGGCGGCCAACATCCAGCAAGTAAGCAAAGCTGTGCAAGCGCTGCTGAAAGAGAAGAAGGTGGCGACGCTGGTCAGTTCGGCAGCGTGTGGTGCCGACCTGATCAGCCTCGCGGAGGCAGGGAAGTCGAACCTGCGAAGAAGAGTCATCTTGCCCTTCGACCGGCAGCGGTTTCGCAAGAAGTCCGTGATCGACCGTCCAGGCGACTGGGGCGAACTCTACGATTGCATCCTTGATGACGTAAGTGCTAAAGGGGATCTTGTAATCATGGACAACGCCGGTGGGGCGGAACCGTTTATTGCCGCCAGCCATGAAGTCTTGAATGAGGCGATTCGAATCGGTCACGAAGCGGGCGCGACTGTGGGCGCCGCAATCATCTGGGACGGAACAGAACGAGGCGCTCCGGATTACACAGCCGAATTCGCTAATGAAGCCCGGCGGCGTGGTCTGGAGATATTCGAGATTCGAACGCTATAGAAAGCACTAGAAGCGAGAAGGGGCCGAACTTTCACCCAGTCTTTTCGCTTACCGCATATCTCCACGAACCGGAAACCCAACTAGAAGGCACGCTCATCGCTGCTTTGTAATGCTCACAAAACGACCCCTCGTGGTACCCTTCGCTAACACGAACATTGAAAGCAAGGAGGGACTGTGCGACGTACGTTGGCGGTGCTGTTGTCCTGTTTCTCATTCGCTTCTTCCTCTTATGGATGGAACGGCTTTGGCCACATGGCTGTTGCTCATGTTGCGTACCAGCACTTGCAGCCGCCGGCAAAGGCTCGTGCGGATAAGCTTCTCCGCCTAAACCCGTCGTATGCAGCTTGGAAGAGCAAATTACCTGCGGGCCTCACCCCAGATCAGCAGAACCTGATGTTGTTCATGATAGCTGCAACCTGGCCGGACCAAATTCGCGGCGACAAGAGTTACAAGGCAGATGGGCCTGCTGGAGGAAACCAACCGCCTGCCCTTGGCGGTAACGAAAATCTCGGCTACAGCGACAAGAATCTGCATAAATACTGGCATTTCGTGAACACGCCAATCAGTCAGGATGGCACACCGGTGGAACCGAGCCTTGCCCCCAATGCAGAAACCCAGATCAAGATACTTGCCCCGGCACTCGAGTCGAAAGTGCCAAGCA
>DASRAA010000173.1:0-21667 GCA_035638375.1 Binatia bacterium
TGGTCTCGGCGTTCGCCGGGCGGGAACGCGTGCTGGCGGCGTATGAACATGCCGTGCGCGAGCGCTATCGTTTCTATTCCTACGGAGACTGCATGTTTGTGGAGTGACAACATTCAGACCAGAAGGGACTGAGGCAGGAAGGCCGAATTGCGAGAATCCTTTGCCAGGCTGGACTGTTCTGGCTCGATGCTGGTGATCGTAGAAAGCGGTCCCGAGAAGACGCGGCTGAAGGCTCTCGCCGCCCTAATTGTGCTTTGCCGAGAGCTGCCATTTCGAGCCGGCAACTTCGCAGGTCGCCGAATTCCTCAGCCGGATCGATATTTTCGTATTGCCGTCGCGCACCGAAGTTCTCTCGAACTCGCTTACGGAGGCGATGGCCTGCGAGTGTTGGGTGGTGGCATCGCGAGAGTGGCGGCAATCCGGAGTTGGTTGGTGACCAAGTGAACGGCGCGCTATTTGAAGCGGGGAACGTGGAGGAGCTCTCTCGCAAGCTGGTGCACTTGTCACAGGATTCCGGGGACGGAAGAAGATGGCTGCTGCTTCGGCGCGCAATCTCGACGACGGATGGGCGAACTGTGATGCTCGAAGCCGCCAAGACCATGCAGGAAACCGACGAATCCTTCCGGCAGCGTTGAGCTTCACACTGTTGGTGGCTTTGGCAGTTCAACGGGGATGGTCCTCTCCTTCGCTGCTGTAGCTGGTTCCCGGCTTTTGTCCATCCATTCTTTCAACAACCCCGCCTGCCGGTCCACATTCTTCCGCAGGTCGTATTTGTCGGCCACGCGTTTGCGAGACAGCTCTGCCATCTTGTGGCGCATTGCAGAGTCGTCCATCATTCGCCCCAAGGCACCGACAAGTTCCGCCACATCGGAGGCCGTAAAGAGCAGTCCATCTACTCCATCGCGAATCAGCTCCGGAATGCCGTTGATCCTCGGTGCAACGCACGGCACACCGGTAACCATTGCTTCCATGAGCACCACCGGTACGCCTTCGGCGAAGCTCGACATGACGAACACATCACTTTGGCGATACAGATTCCGGAGCTCATCCTGATCTTTCCAACCGGCGAACACCACGCGATTTGCGATTCCCAGACGCTTGGCCTGCTGCTCCAGCATTGCGCGATCAGGACCGTCGCCGGCCAAAGTCAGCCGGAAATCGCGTCCTTGCCGCCGCAACTCCGCCATTGCTTCGAACAGCAGGGGAAAACCTTTGATTGCGGTTAGTCGTCCCGCAGATATGAATTCGAATGGTGATGGTTGCTCGCGAAACTCTGCCAGCGTCCATCCAGCCGGATCGACTCCCAAAGGGGTGACTTTCAGCTTGTGCCAGTCGTCAGGCGATGACCAAAGCATGATCTGGCTGCATCCGAAATAGCTGATCGAGCACACCAGTTCGGCGGCCTTTACTTTCTCTGGGATTGCAAACCCCACCGGGTCGATGAATTCTGCTGGCCCATGCAGGGTCATGGAGAGGTGCACGTCAAAGATTCGCGACAGAATCAGCGCCACCGTTGTGGAGTACACGGAGTGGATGTGGGTAATCCCTGCGCGTTGCAGGCGATGTCCTGCCCAAACCGCCTCAGCGAAATATGCGAGGTGCAAAGCCGTTTGCCGAGGGCGAAATTTTCCGAAACGCAAGGCGGTCTGGAGCCCACGCAGGTATCGCAGTGGACGTCCCGCCAGTGTTGCCGCATGGCGGGCACAATGTTCCAGGGCCCCGCTGCTCACGATGTACCAGGTTGCCTGTAACTCCTCGGCCTCGGCCTCCGATAAAGGCGAGGGTCGTGGGCCGGGACGGCGCACTGAAATGGTCTGAATATCCCAGCCTTCGCTGCGGAGTTGCCGCACTTCGCGCAACAGATACGTATGTCCCAGCGTCGGATACTCACTCAGCAGGTAGGCCAGTTTCATTCCAGCAGCTCGTGACAAGGCGTCGTGCTCAAGCTGAACGGCGAATGCTCAGTGTACTGAGCACTAACACGATGCTGCAATAATCCGGGGAAATCATCGCCGCATCGTGGTAGCACAACTAGTAGCGCAATTCTTACTTTCGCTGCGCAATTTATCGTGCTTTCGAACATGCTTTCAGGATTGTAGCGTGAGCAGGTTCGTTAACATAGACGAGCTGACCCTATTGTCGATTGATAGCCGCGCCGCTTCGATTCCATCCAAGGGAGTCGAGGTTGAGGATGTCTTGGGCCACAGAAGCAGTAGACCACCTGCAATACAATTGTCTCTGTTGGATCTCTCCTAAAGAACCTGATGTTTGCACCGGAGCAGCATTTCTTGGCCGTTCGAAGCTCGACCTGCTGGGTTCGCCGCTTAACGTTGCGGGTAAGACCGTCGTCGACTTCGGTTGCGGTGAAGGTCACGAGTGCATCGAACTGGCCCGACGCGGGGCCAAAAGGGTCATAGGCGTAGATATTCGTAACGAGTTGCTCGCTCGTGCTCGCGAACTGGCGCGGCAAAGTGGCGTCGGCAAGCTTTGCGAGTTTGTCACGCGTCCACCCGTAAATGCCGACATCATCATCTCCCTCGATGCTTTCGAGCATTTTGAGCGGCCCGCTGAAATTCTCGAGATCATGCACTCCTTTCTTAACCCCGGAGGTTGCGTGCGCATCAGCTTCGGACCAACCTGGTATCACCCACTGGGAGGGCACCTGTTTTCCGTCTTTCCCTGGGCGCACCTGTTGTTTTCTGAGAAAGCCCTACTGCGCTGGCGCTCCGACTTCAAGACGGATGGCGCCACCCGGTTTCAGGAGGTGGCCGGCGGCCTGAACCAGATGACGATCCGCCGTTTTGTGCGGCTCGTGCAGCGCAGTCCACTGATGGCGAGCTGGTTTGAATGTGTTCCCATCCGTCCGTTGCGCCTCTTGCACAACGCCCTGACTCGCGAGTTCACTACTTCGATCGTTCGCTGTGAACTTGTGCCGAAGAAGGCGGGCTCCAAACGGGTCAGACCACCGCTGGAAGCTGCCGTATAGCATCTGTGGCGAGGGTGGGGAACGGACTGCCGGCAGTTCCTCACGGTAATCATGCTAAACTCTTGCCAGAGTTGTTTTTGGGGGAACGTGGCCGCAACTGCAACCATCAATCGCCAGCCCAATCCCTTGCTTCGAGGTTCCTTTCCTCGGCTCGCGTTCTTGCTGTTCTCCAGCTACACCGCTTTTACGGAAGTTGTCCCATTTATGGGTAAGCTGCGGCCGCAACTGATTCTCGCCATATTGGGGCTGCTCGCCATGTTTGGCGCTGGGCAGTTTATGAAGGAGAGGCAATGACGCCTGCCGACTCCACGCTCCAACCCGTTCCTGTTGGGACCTATTAGCCCATGTGTGGCATCGCTGGCTTTCTACACACCGATCGTGTTTCTGCCGACGAGCGCATCGTGCGCCGAATGACCGACCTCATTGCGCATCGCGGGCCTGACGCTTCCGGCTTTTGCGTTCGTGGCGAGGTTGCTCTCGGGCACCGCCGCCTCAGCATCATCGATCTCTCTACCGGCGGTCAGCCCATGTCCAATGAAGACGATTCGGTCTGGATTACCTATAACGGCGAAATCTTCAACCACGCCGATGTTCGGCTTGAGCTCGAATCCGCGGGGCATCGTTACAAGAGCCGCTGCGACACCGAGACGATTATTCACGCCTACGAACAATGGGGTGACCGGTCGCCACTGCGCTATCGCGGGATGTTCGCCTACGTCATCTGGGATGAGAACAAACGGCAGCTCTTCTGCGTTCGCGACCGGCTCGGTATCAAGCCGTTTTATTACTTCTGGAATGGGCGGCTTTTCGCGTTTGCGTCTGAAATCAAGGCCCTGCTGGAGCATCCGGAGATCAGCGCCGGTTTCAATGATGCGCTTCTGCCCGAGTATCTCGCCTTCGGGTACACAAGCGGCGACCAGACGCTGTTTACCGGCATTCGTCGCCTGCTGCCGGGGCGTACACTCACTGTGACGTGCGGGCCCGATGCGGGCATAGAGATTAAGCAATACTGGGAGGCCCCCTGCCCGACCTCATTTGACGATCGTCCAGACCACGAGTGGATCGCCGAATGCCGCTCGCAGCTTGAGCAGGTCGTCCGTATGCGCCTGATGTCGGACGTCCCTCTCGGCATGTTCTTAAGTGGAGGAGTCGATTCGAGCGCGATAGCGGCCATCATCAAGCGCCACGCTGACGGGCCGGTGAAGACGTTCTCGGTCGGATACACCGAGTCGCGTTACAGTGAGCTCTCTGAGGCTCGTCAGGTTGCCGAACGGATTGGTACCGACCATCATGAAGTCTTTGTCTCTATGGAGGACTTCTTTAACGCATTACCGCGCCTGGTTTGGCACGAAGACGAGCCGATCGCTTGGCCCTCCAGCGTTTCGCTCTATTTTGTTTCCCGGCTCGCGCGCCGGGAAGTCAAGGTCGTTCTTACCGGTGAGGGCAGCGACGAGCTCTTCGCGGGATACAGCCGCTATCGCTTCTATCAGCTCAACTCGGAATGGATGCGCTCCTACAGCGTGCTTCCCGCGAGCCTGCGTAGAGCGATCCGGAGTGGCGTGAACGACTGGCCTCTGCTTTCCGCGGATCTCCGCCGCAAGCTCGGGCACACGTTTCTTGGACGCGGCGCCGAAATTGAATCGCTCTATCTCAACAATTTCTATAGTGCCTTTGGGCTGGATGAGCAGCAGAAGTTGCTGAACCGGTCTTTTCAGCAGGACCCCTATGCGACCTTCCTCCATCGCTGGAATTCTGTATCAGGCTCTCCAACGTTGCCTCGACTGCTCTTCTCGGATCAGAAGACTTACCTGGTCGAGTTGCTGATGAAGCAGGACCAGATGAGCATGGCAACCAGCATCGAGAGCCGCGTTCCCTTCCTCGATCACAAGTTCGTGGAGTTCGCCGCCTCGGTACCACCGCACATGAAGCTCCGAGGCAAACAGGGCAAATACATCGTCAAAAAAGCCGTCGAGGACCTCATCCCCCGCGACATTGTTTATCGCAAGAAGATGGGCTTCCCCACGCCGATCACAGCATGGTTGCTGCGCGAGGAGGCTGGCACCATTCGCGATTACCTCCGCGATCCTGAAGGTGTTCTCGCTGCCTACGCCAACTCGAGTTACGTGAGCGAACTGCTCGACAAGCACGTGCGCGGCATACACGATGCCACAGATCGCATCTGGCGGCTGCTTAACCTCCAACTTTGGGGAGACATATACCTAACTGGCCGCCGCCAACGGTTGTGGGAGGGCCTGATGCCCGCCGCAGTTAGCGCGTAGCTCGCTCAGGGCCATTCGCCCTTGAACCATCCCAACAACTCCGCGCTTGTTTGTTCTCTTGAAACTTGAAACTCGAAACTTGAAACTGGATTCATGCGCATTCTATGGGTCAAAACTGACTTTCTCCACCCCACTACGCGCGGTGGACAGATCCGTACGCTCGAAACAATCAAACGGTTGCATGCGCGTCACGAAGTCCACTACGTCGCCTATGATAATCCGGCACAGCCGGAAGGGTTGCAGCGCGCGAAAGAATACTGCTCTTACGTTTATCCCCTTAGGCTCGATGTTCCACCGCGGAACTCGCCGAAGTTCGCCGGCCAAGTCTTGGGCAACCTGTTCGCGCCCTTGCCGCTTTCCATCACCCGTTATCGCTCGACCACGATGCGCAACAAAATCGGGGAACTCACGACGAAGATCAACTTCGATAGCCTGGTTTGCGATTTTCTTACACCTGCGCCGAATTTTCCCGACATAAGCAAGGCAGTTATCTTCCAGCACAACGTCGAAACCGTGATCTGGCGCCGCCACGCCGAGCAAGCCCCTGACCCGCTGCGCCGCGCCTACTTCAAAATGCAGGCCGACCGCATGTTCAATTGTGAGCGCGACTATTGCCAGGCGGCCATGAGAGTGATTGCCGTGTCACCGCAGGATGCCGCAATGTTCGAGAAAACGTTCGGGGTAAAGTCCTATCCCGTGCCCACCGGTGTGGATCTCGACTACTTTCGTCGCCCTGCGGACGCGCCGCGCACTAGCGATCTCGTATTCGTTGGCTCGATGGATTGGCTACCCAATTGCGATGGCGTCAACTATTTCGTCCGTGAAGTGATGCCACTTATCTGGAAGAGCAAGCCCGATTGCAGCTTGGCCATCGTCGGTTGCACGCCGGCCCCCAATATCAAAGCGCTTGCCGAGCAGGACTCACGCATTAAGGTCACGGGCACAGTTCCCGACGTGCGCCCATATCTGTGGGGCGCGAGTGTCTCTATCGTTCCCTTGCGCATAGGCGGTGGCACCCGCCTGAAGATTTACGAAGCCATGGCCGCTGGTACAGCAACTGTTTCGACCACCATCGGCGCCGAAGGTCTCGATGTTTCGCACCCGGAGAACATTCGCCTGGCCGACACGCCTCAGGCCTTCGCCGACCGGTGTCTCGCGCTACTCAACGATCGTGCGGAACGCGAATCTGTCGCTGCCTACGCGCTCCACCTCGTGACCTCTCGCTATTCGTGGGATGCCATCACAGATGCATTCGAGAGCCTGATTAAAGCGCAGTAGAGGTATATCTCCATCTCCGGTCTCTCAGCGGATTTTTCTTCGCGGATTGGGACAGGAACTCTGCTATTGTTCTGCTGGCGACGGACCACTAGCTACTGACCATTTCTTTAATCACTCGTGCCGGATTGCCCACAGCCACGCAATCGTCCGGTATCGGCTTAGTCACTACCGACCCGGCGCCGACTGTTGTTCTCGAACCAACGTCAGCCATCACGGTTGCCGCCGCCCCTATCCAACTGTTAGATCCTATCGTTAGCTGTACGAACTCGCCGCCGGAAAAAGCTTGTCCTTCGGTATCTCGCGTGTGTTGGCGCCCGCCACTAAGCATCTGCACCCCTGAGGCCAGCAGAGTCCCATCGCCAATCGCCACCCGGCCAAGGATGCAGTAACTCCCCACGTACACGTTCTTGCCAATGCTAGCTTCGGGATGCGCAAAAAACGATCCGAAGGAAATCCTGCTGGACAGGTCAAAGGCTCGCAACGTGAGGTGGTAGTACGCTCCGCGCAGATAGTCGCCTATGCCTCCCGGCACGGTTGCGAACCCATGCGCGAAAAATGTGTACATCGGCTTCAGATGGCCGAAGCCCGCGAGCAGCGCAGGAACAAACGTCAGCACAAGGAACAGCGCGTGCACCCACCCCTTGAGGAATTTCCGCATAGCGATTTGGAGATACTTTACTTTACGCGATGAGCCCAATTACAGCTTGCGAAATACGAACTCGTTGCAACCAAGACTGCCGCCTACTGTCCTTAACCGTGTCATCTCAAATCCCCGCTGACGGTAGAAGTCGAAGATTTGCTCAGGCGTCGCGACCTCGAAAGGATACCCGCCCACCCAATCGATGACATCCTGCCAGAATGACATGCCGCGTCCACCCTTGCCGTAAGAACGGATCGACTTCAGAGGCTGCAGCTTCAGGGTGTCCTTTAGCAGATTGCGCCAGTTCAACACCAAAAATGAAGGCAAGACCACCAGAAAACGCAGCCCATTCGGCAACCGGTTGTACAGCCGCTTGGTCTTTTTCCAGCGGATGCTGGCTGTTCCCTGGTCGTTGTAGATTGCAATGAAGAGCTGGCCTCCGCTCCTAACAGGAATCGCAGCATTGGCGAGTGCCGTCCACATATCGCCTGTATGGTGCAGCACGCCCCACGAGTACACCACATCAAACTTGCCCATCGACCGCAGGTAATTGGAATCCAGCGCCGATCCCGGTTCAATGATCCAACCAGGGTCATCGGGGAAAAAACGCTGCCGCAACTCCTGTGTGCAACCCACAGAATTGGGATCGTAGTCGAAGGAATGCACCCGTGCGCCCAGTCGTCGCGCCGCTAGGCTGAACAAGCCGCTGCCCGAACCTATGTCGAGGAATGATTTCCCCACCAGGCTGTCAGTCTCTAACATCTCGCACAGCGATTTCACCGCTTCGGAGATCCGGTCTTCGTTCAGCCCCTCCAGGAACCATGCCCAGTTCTTGCCGAATTCAAATCGTTGCCTGCTGGCGACTTCTGCCGCGTGCTGCCGCGTGCCTGTAAAGCTCTCCGTCATGATGAAAGATGAAGGAACCCGGGGCCATGAGCCGGGTCGATGTTCGATTATCGCATGCAGTCAGCATGCGAGCGCGAATCCTCTCACGTGCGCCTGCCCGGGTGTCGAAGTGGTTAAACCCGCTTTCAACCCCGGATGCAATGCAAGCAACCAGCGTTCTGCGGAATGATACGATTGAAAGACTATGTGTGGGATCGCGGGATTTGTGCTGCGCAACGGCCAAGCTCAACCCTCCGCTGTTCGCGCCATGACCGACGTCATTTGCCACCGCGGCCCCGACGATGAGGGCATTTATACCGAGGGCCCCTGCGGCATCGGCATGCGCCGGCTAAGCATTATTGACCTGAGCACAGGACATCAGCCCATCTCCAACGAGGATGGCACCATTTGGGTTGTTTTCAACGGCGAAATCTATAACTACCAGGAGCTCCGCCAGGATCTGATTGCTCGCGGCCATCGGTTTAGCACCAACAGCGACACCGAAACCCTCCTACACCTCTATGAGGAGAAGGGAGCTGATGGTCTTGCGCTTCTGCGCGGCATGTTTGTGTACTGCATCTGGGACGGCAATCGTCGCAAGCTCTTCATCGCCCGCGACCGCTTCGGCAAGAAGCCGCTTTACTACGCCAATACTCCCGAGGGCTTCTTCTTCGGCAGTGAGCTGAAATGCCTGCGTGTCGCTGGTGTGCCTCTTGAACTCAACCAGGAGGCCCTGCGGCTTTATTTCCAGTTTGGTTATATTGCGGACCCCTATACGCCGTTTCGCGGCGTTCACAAACTGATGCCAGGATGCTGGCTCGAGTGCTCAGCCGACGGCGAAATCAAGCCAGGACGCTACTGGCGTCTGCCGCCTTTCCATGAACACAACCAGACCGGGCTGACGCGGGAGCAGACCAAAGAGAAGATTCGCGAGCTCTTCGATGAGTCCGTTCGAATTCGGATGATTGCCGACGTGCCTTTGGGAGCCTTTCTTAGCGGAGGCATCGACTCCAGCCTGGTAGTAGCATCAATGGCCTTGCAATCCAGTGCGCCTGTGAAGACGTTCTCTATCGGCTTCGAAGAAGCTGCCTACAACGAGCTCTATTACGCCCGGCTCGTAGCCAAGAAGTACAAGACCGAGCATCACGACATCGTCGTCCATCCCGATTCCGTTGACCTCATCCAAAAGCTCGTTCATCACTACGATGAGCCATTTGCTGACTCCTCGGCGATCCCCACGTATATCGTTTCCGAGTTCGCGGTGCAGCACGTAAAGGTTGCCCTGAGCGGCGATGGCGGCGATGAGTTTTTTGCCGGCTACAACGTAATCGGCGATATGCAGCGCTATTCCTATGTGGATAGCATTCCGTCTCCGCTACGCAGGCTCATCAGCTCAATAGCACAGAGCTTGCCCTATGCTGCGTACGGCAAGAACAAGCTGCGCTTGCTCGGCTCGCCTACCCAGCTGGATCGCTATTTCAATACCAATTACACGATGTACTTTCTGCGCAAGCGCATGCTCAATCCCGATTGGATGCTGCCCGCCGATGCTGCCTTCCTGGAGCAGATGCTGCCTGACAACTTCAATGCCGGGAATGACAGCATTCTTTCCAAGCTGATGTACTTTGAAGCCACGAATCTCCTGACTGGCGATTTCCTGGCCAAAGTTGATCGCGCCTCCATGGCAGCATCGCTGGAAGTCCGCTGTCCGATGCTGGATCACCTTTTCTGTGAGTTTGCGACGAAGATTCCTACGGCGTGGAAATGTCAGGACGGCAAAGGCAAGCGCATCCTGCTGGAAGCTCTTGGCGACCGCTTGCCGCCCGAATTACTCACGCGCGGCAAGATGGGCTTTGGCGTGCCGCTCGATCAGTGGTTCCGCGGTCCTCTGCGCGAGCTTGTCCACGATAGCGTTCTGGGTAAGAAGTTTCTGGATCGCGATATCGTCTCGCCTGACTTCGCGCGTTATCTCATCGATGAGCACGAGAGTGGCCGTCGCAATAACTGTCACCAGATTTACGCGCTCCTGATGCTGGAACTCTGGTTCGAGAGCCTGCAGGAGCCCCTCGTGGCTCCCGGCCCAGCTTGCGTGGCGTGATAGCCGTTTGTTCTGCTGATGGTGATCCCGTGCCCGCTGCGCCAACGCTCGATCTGCTTCGAGTAGATGGTGGCCGAAATGTCCGCTAGCCGAGCCCGGCGCCCCAATTTCCGGATCACAGACAATCTGCTATGCCGCCTGCCCAGCGGTGATTACGAACTCGTACTACCCAAATGGCGGATCTTATCTGCGCTTCCGGCAGATCAGAAAACACCGCCGCAAAGTACCGGTCAAGCCGGTCCTGAATTTCGTTCACTCTATCGCTCCTGAATTTCGAGATACACTGCCGGACAGTTTGCATCCAGCTCTTGCTTGCTGAGGGACGAGACCTCAGTCTTCTTGAGCTCCCGAAAAAAGTCCAACACCGGCTGGTTACGCTCAGTCTTCACATAGTCGAAACTCGCCTCGCGTACACCGAATTTGGCGAACACTTTCTGTATGCAGCCGTGTTCAATTCGCCGCGAAAATGCGCGGCAGCTCATGACCCAATGATCGATGGCTACCGTGCCGTCTTCAGCGCGGCCCGCCATTACCGCAATCTTCCCCAGCGGACCAAATTTGTCTTCGTATGCTGCCACCATGAGGAATGCGTTTGGATTCGCCAGATACTTTTGCCACGACGCCTCGGTGTGCCGCTTGCCGTTCAGGTTGAACTGGTTCGTTTTGTTGATCAATTCCAACGCGCGCGGATCCGGAGGATTCCTCACAAAGCTGACTGCTAGCTTCCCACCCGCCTCCTGCAGAAAACGCTCCGGGGTGTAACCCTCACCCCTGCCGGCCATTGCAATTGCCGCGGAGGCACGTAAACTTTCCAGACGCAGTCCATCTTCTGCGGTTACCGCGGTCTTGCCAAACTTATCGCGCAACTGAAACAGCAGTTCATACGCCGCCTTGTCATCGTCCTTGGGGAACAGTATGCATTCGATGCCGGGGTGCGCTGCCTGCACTTCTGCCAGTTCCAGCGGGCTGTCGTCGACGAACACCACACTGTCGGTGCCAATGTTCCACGCTTCTATAATCCTCCGCACCGATTCCGACTTCGGACCCCAATTCGCGACAATTGGGAAGATTTGCTCCTGTGCCAGTACCGGCTGACGCTGGCGAAATGCTTCCTCCACCAGCGCTGGATCATTTTTGCTAGCGATTCCGATCAAAACCCCCGATTCTGCCAGGGATGCCAGCAACTGCTGATAGAGCCCATGACGGAGCGTGTGATGGTCCAGATCCCAACTGACGCCCTCTGGGCTTACCTCGCCGAGGATGCCAAACCAGAACGTATTATCAAGATCTGTAATCAGTCCTTTTTTAGGCTGTGGATTGTTGACTATGCTAGCGAGTAATTCAGATAGCTTATCAGCATGTACCAGGCTATAGGGAAACCCGGTATTCAGCTCAGCTTTGGCATCGAATCTATCGGCAATCGGCGAAACCACATCCAGCTTCTGCTGGCTGGCTATTCTAACTCCCGATAGGTTCGATAGCCTGCTGGATAGGTTGGCGCGGGATCCCAGTAGCTCACCTTCTAATTGGCTCATGCACCAACCCGGCGTGAAAGCAACTGGAGGTATCGGAAGAGTAGGAAGCGCAAGGGCGACTGTATTCTTGCCCGCCAGTATTTCGATTGCCGCCAGCAGGCGCTCTGCGTGAGCATGTACCGTCTCGGCGAATTCGTTGAGCTGACTCGGTTTCCAACCTCCGAGAATCCGAATCCCCAGGCGGGGATCGAGGTCCTTCCACTCGACCACTGCCACGACGGTACCACCTTCCAGCTGTGACAGACGCTCGAGATTACCCGTCAGGTCGCCGAATGCTCCGGTAGTGATACTTACCCGATGCTTAGGGAATAACCGTCGCAGATGCGCTCCCAAGAAAGTTTGCAAATGTAAGGGAGTAAACCCGCAGGCAAGTTGAATTTCAAGGAGCGGCGATTCCGCAGGAGGGCTGTTCCTCAGGACTTCAAGCGCTTCAACCAGTTTCATTCCCGTGGTAGCTTCCGAGCCGATGATAGCACAGAGATTAGGCCCGCTCCGCGACACGAAGGTCGCTGAAGTAACTGTGTATTGACATTGGTTTAAACTGCCATGCAGGCGATACGTTGCATCCCGGTGACCAACAACTCGGACTGATATTCGCTCCTCCCCAGCGCAGAGTGTATGCGGTGCGCGAACTCGTGGCCGCTCTGCGCACCGAGATCGAGCGCTCGTTCACTGATGTTTATGTGGAAGGAGAAGTTTCCAACTACCGGCCGGTCGAATCGGGTCACCTGTATTTTACGCTGAAGGACGGTTCGGCCCAGTTGCGTGTCGTGATGTGGCGCACCCAGGCTCGGCTGTTGCGATTCCGTCCCGAGAACGGCCTCGTCATCATCGTGCGAGGTCGCGTGACGGTGTACGACGAACGTGGCGACCTGCAGATGCAGGCCGAAATGCTTGAGCCCAAGGGAGCCGGCGCGCTCCAGTTGGCTTTCGAGCAATTGAAGGCCAAGCTTGCCGCCGAAGGACTGTTCAACGCCGACCGCAAGAAGCCCATACCCGCCTTGCCCATGCGCATCGGAGTAGTGACTTCGGCACGGGGCGCTGCGTTGCACGATATCCTGAACGTGTTGCGACGGCGCCATGAGTCCGTTTCCGTGCTCATCTATGATGCTCGTGTTCAGGGCGATACCGCGGCGGCCGAGGTCGCGCAAGGTGTCCGCTACTTCAACCGGGCTCGCAACGTAGATGTCATCCTGGTTGCCCGCGGCGGCGGATCCTTCGAGGATCTCTTTCCCTTCAACGCAGAAGGGCTGGCGCGCATCATCGCGGCCTCCAATATTCCGGTTATTTCCGCCGTTGGCCATGAAACCGACTTCACTATCTGCGATTTCGTTGCCGATTTGCGTGCGCCGACACCTTCCGCGGCAGCCGAGCTGGTAATTCAGTCGAAACAGGAACTGGCCGCCAGGCTCACGACACTCTTCGGCCGGCTGCGACAGGCAGTTCAGCACAAGCTGGAGCGTGCCAATCATGTGCTGACGAGACTCGGACAACATCCTGCGTTTGTGCGCATGCCGGACGCCATTGCCCGCCGCCAGCAAAGGATCGATGACATGGTCTACCGTCTGGCGCAGGCCGAACGGTACACTCTGGGCACATTCCGACGACGTTACGAGCTGCTCGATACCCGCTTGCGTCACCAGGACATGCGAGTGCGTCTCGGGGCAACTCGCCGTCGCCTCGAGCGGCTCGAAAACGACCTTCGAACCCAGGAGGGGAATCTGCTGACCATCAAGCAATCGCAGCTCGTCACCGCGAATTTCGCTTTCGTCCGCGCCGCTGAAAACGTGCTGCTTGCCCGCCGTTCACATCTCGAAGGTCTTCACGGTAGATTGCAGGCGCTCTCGCCCACGGCGATACTTTCCCGTGGCTACGCGCTCGTCTTTGATGCCTCGGGAAGGCTCGTCAAGGACGCCTCCCAACTCAAGCTCGGGGATAGTGTCCGCGCGCGACTCGGTCATGGCGAATTCTCTGCCGAGGTAAAGCGCATATCTCGAGATCGTCCTACGGAGTAGGACTGGCGAGCTGTGCGCAAGGCTGCCCTAATCATCCAAAGCAGTCGGTCCTCTCCATCCCCTGATTTAGAATGGAGATAATCGCAGGCTCTACTCTGCGAAGAACCCCATGCTCCAGAGCCTTGGCCACATGCCGGTGTTATCACTGAGCTCCATCATCGACATTCTTTTTGTGGCGCTGATTGTATACGGGTTTCTGAAGCTGTTGAAGTGGACGCACGCAATGCCCGCCTTACTCGGCGTGGCCCTGGTCGTGCTGCTAGTGTACTGGGCGCATTTCAAGGGGCTGAACACCATGGATTGGATGGTGACAGCCGTAGCGCCACTGACCATCTTTGCCCTCATCGTGGTGTTCGCGGCGGAAATCAGGCATTCCCTGGTGCGTCTGGGACGCACGCTCTCGATGTCCCGACTCAGCGGTCGCCGAGTCGAGACCTACGACGACATCGTGATGGCCGCGACCTTGTTCGCAAAGAACAAAACCGGTGCGCTCATCATCATCGAGCGGCAGGATGATCTCGGTACCTACATTGATAGCGGAGTTCCTCTTGATGCCAATTTGTCCTATGACTTGCTGGCTACGCTTTTCCTGCCGAAAGCTCCGTTGCATGACGGCGCTGTGATCGTGCAGAAAGATAAGATTGCGGCTGCAGCCTGCTTCCTTCCCTTGGCCACCGATCCGCAGCTTTCTGCGCAGATGGGCACCCGACACCGCGCCGGTATTGGCATTACCGAGGAGACCGACGCTATAGCCGTAATCATCTCGGAGGAAACCGGCGGCATTAGCATCGCTCATCGCGGAGCCATCGAGCGTGATCTTACTCCCGAGCACTTGCGGGAGCGTATCAGCGAGCTGCTACGTCGCTACATCCCACGTACCACGTTACCCACTGCTGAAACCGATCGGGAGCTTGCTAGCATGCCACCTGCGCGCGAAGCTGCCAGGCGTGAAGATCACATTCCTGATGGAGCTGAGCTCTAGCCATGCGCGACCTGTTCCGCCGCTACTTGTTCTCTGATCTGGATTTGAAGGCGCTCGCACTGGTCATTGCCATCGGCCTGTGGTGGATGATCGGCCGTGATCCTATCGTGGAATCCATCGTGACCGCGCCGGTAGAGTTCCGCCATCCTCCCGAGAGCCTTATCATGAGCTCCGAGAGCCCGTTTGAAGTGCAAGTATCGGTCAGCGGTCCAGAGGGCATCGTGCGCTCTTTACGACCCTCGGAAGTCAGCGCCGTACTCGACCTTTCCGGGGTTAACCCCGGCGAGCGCACGTTTGATCTCGGGCCCAGGCAAGTGCATGTGCCGCGTGGTCTCAGTGTCACTCGAGTCGTCCCTTCACAAATTCACATCGAGTTCAATCCCAGCGCCACGCGTAAGGTGGATGTGCGTCCTCGTATCATTGGCTCGTTTATCGCGGGATACGGCATCACAGACGTTACAGTCGACCCCGCGCAAATCACTATCGAGGGCCCGCAGAATCGCGTCAATTCCATTGACACCGCCATCACCGATCCCGTGGATGCAACCGGCGTCGTGGGTAAAGCGACCTTTACGACGCACGCGTATGTCGCTGATCCGCTGGTACGGGTTCAGCGTCCCGGGCCTATTCACGTTACTGTAACCACGGGGAGACCATCCCGAGGAGCAGGCGATCCTTGAGCGCTATCTCGCAACAGAACTTACAACGGCAGCTTTTTGGGACCGATGGCATCCGCGGGGTTGCCGGTGAGTATCCACTCGATCGGCCTACTGTGTACGCTATCGGACGCGCCCTCGGACAACGCCTCGGCGAGCGTGGCGCCGACGCTCGTGTCGTCATCGGTCAAGACACCCGCGAATCCAGTGCTTGGATCAGCCAGGTGCTTGCCACTGGACTCGAAGCGTCGAATGTGAGGGTTATAAGTGCTGGGGTCATTACCACTCCGGGCGTCGCCTACCTCACGAGACAAAATGGCTACTCGGCTGGCATCGTCATCTCAGCCTCGCACAATCCCTGGTACGACAATGGCATTAAAGTCTTCGGTTCGGACGGCTACAAGCTTTCCGATGACCTCGAGCACGCCATCGAGGCCGATATCTTTGCCCATATCGAGCAGCTCGCGAACGGCGCCTCGCAGGCCGACCATGCCGGATACAGCATGTTGCCCGGCCAAGCCCCGCTGCGTGGGCAGTACGCCGAGTGGCTGGCTTCGCTCGTCGGCCCGGGCCGCTTCGGAAAGCTCCGCGTGCTCGTTGACTGCGCCCATGGCGCCGCCAGCGCCATCGCGCCCATGGTATTTAGGGATTGCGACATTAACGCCGACTTCCTGCATATCGACCCCAATGGCCGTAACATCAATGCCGGATGCGGGGCTCTACATCCCGAGCACGTCGCTGCCGGAGTCGCCAAATCAAATGGCAAGTATGACCTTGGTATTGCATTTGACGGCGATGCCGATCGCGCCATGTTCTCTGACGCTCAAGGCAAGGTTGTCAACGGCGATGGCGTGCTGCTGATGGCAGCGCGCGACATGAAGGCCCACGTGTTGCTACACAATGACACAGTCGTTTCCACCACGATGTCGAACATGGGATTCGAAGCTGCGCTTAAGCGAAGCGGCATCCGCTTGCTACGCGCTCCTGTCGGAGACAAGTATGTGCTGGAAGAGATGATCAACACCGGCGCTACGCTAGGCGGCGAGCAGTCCGGCCATATCCTCTTCCGCGACATGGATACCACAACTGGCGACGGCATTCTTACCGCACTGCGCGTCATGGAAGTGATGGCGCGGGCCGGCAAGCCCATAGCTGAACTGGTTGGCGACATGAAGGTCTTCCCTCAGCGCATCGAGAACGTGAACGTACGTGAGAAAGTCCCGCTGGATCAACTACCGGAGGTTATGCAGACTATTCACACCGCAGAGGCCGAACTCGACGGCAACGGTCGCGTGGTCGTGCGCTATTCGGGGACGGAAAAGCTGGCTCGCGTGATGGTCGAGGCCGAATCGGAAGAAGCCATGGAGCGCCACGTAAGGACCATCGCTGTCGCGCTGCAGAGGGCAATCGGGGTGTGAAGTTCTATCGGATCGCAATCGCGCCGAAATAATCTACGGCTGCCAGGGTTAGAATAAATACCGTGCCGATGGCCATCCAGACTAGAACCGGTGCGCCGCGTTCCCGTTTATCCGAACTGCCAGCGCCATAACAACCTCCAAAGGAGGAATCCATGTGCTTTGGCCCGGCATTTTTATACCTACGGCGCTGGCCGCCTGTGCGGTGCGTCTCGCCGGAACGTGATAAGCCAATGCTAGATTTATAACCTTTTAGGCCAATACCTATCCCCGCCATAACCCGCGCTTCCTCAATAGTTTGAGAGAGTTAATCCGGCCGTCAGCCCCACTTTCTCGTTAAGCAGAGACAAACGGGGGCCCCACAGAATTTAGTTCACAATTTGTTGCAATTTGTTGCTTCGCCTTGACACTTGCCTGAACCGACTACTCTATGCTCACCTCGATGGGTTGCGGTTAGGTTGCCGCAAAGTCTCGCATGATGACACTGCAAATTCGGCGCTGGTCGGAACGGACTCGGATGATGGTCCTGATGCTTGCAGTCGTCCTGCCGGCGGCGGGACTCGTCGTGGCCTTTGGGTACCACTTGAGATCGGTTCAGCGCGAAAAAGCCGTCGAGGCCATCCTTGAGAGGGACTATCAACACGTCCTCGCCATCGCAGAAAAACGTATCGCCGAGCGTGCCTTTGAAATGAATGAGGCGGCCAGGGCGAAGTTCCCAGACGCCGACCATCCTGAACAACTTGACAGCTTTCTTGAGGCGCATCCTGATATTGCCCATGCATTTCTGTGGAAGAGTCAAGGCAAACTGATATTTCAATCGCAGCCGCGGCGAGCGAATGATCCTGAGTTCCGCGAGGAGGGCAGGAGACTCGCATCCAGTGTTCAAAACTGGTTTGACCTGGGTTCGAAGGAATATGCGCTCAAGCTGAAGAAATTCGAAGCGAGCGCCGGGCGCAAGGTCTTCATCACTTCAAACTGGATAGCCAAGGGGGACAAGTGGCAATACCAATCCGTGGTGCTGTTCGTTCCCCGAGGTAGCACGTCTGATCATCTCGCGTTGGCGGGCTTCGCTTACGATGCCGATTATCTTGCGAATACGTTCTTTCCCCAGGCCCTGAACACCGTGCTGCCAGACCAGGATCCAAATGATACGTCGCATCCGCAAACGGCAATCATGGTGCGCACCGCCAAGGACCAAAGCCCGCTGGCGGCTTCCGTATGTTGGGATGGTGGGGGTCCGGAAGTCGAACGCAGCTTTGAGACGGTTTTCCCGGGCCTGATTCTCGGCATAAAGCTTCGTGGAACAACCATCGAGAGCATCAGCAACAAGTTTCTTAGAACCAGCTACATGATTCTGGGTGCTCTTTCGCTGCTACTGGCTGCGGGTGTGTGGCTCACCTATCGCAATGTGTCGCGCGAGCTTGCGCTGGCCAAGTTGAAGTCGGATTTTGTCTCCAACGTGTCGCACGAGCTCAGGACACCCCTCGCTCTGATTCGCCTCTATGCCGAAACTCTTGAATTGGGACGCCTTCCCAATCCCATGAAACAGCATGAGTACCACGAGATCATTCGCAAGGAGAGCGAACGCCTGACAGGATTGATCAATAATATTCTCGATTTCTCGCGCATTGAGGCGGGAAAGAAGGAATACACCTTTCGCCAGACTGATGTGGCTGATCTGGTGCGCAGCACACTGGAATCGTACCGTTTCGAAATCGAGCAGAATGGGTTTCACTTCGAGGAAAAGATCGAGAACAACCTGCCACCACTGCAGGTAGACCGCGAGGCTATCGCACGCTCACTGCTGAACCTGGTGAACAACGCGGTGAAGTATTCGGACTCGGACAGGTACCTGGGGGTGAGTCTCTATCGGCACAACGGCAGCGTCAACCTGGAGGTCGTTGACCACGGGATTGGCATTCCCGCGAACGAGCAACCGAAGATCTTCGACAAGTTCTATCGCGTGTGCGATCCACTGGTACACAACACGAAAGGAAGCGGATTAGGGCTCTCGCTGGTGCGCCATATTGTGCAGGCGCACGGCGGCGAGGTTGTGGTAGAAAGCGCGCCGGGCAAAGGTAGCAAATTTACCATCACACTTCCGGTGCTAAATCCTGCGGTTCAACAGCAAACACAGGAGACGCCAGCATGAAAGCGGAGGGGCGAGTGAAGTCGAATGCAGGACAAGTCACTGCCAAGATTCTGGTGGTCGAAGATGAGCCCAACATGGTCGCCGGTTTGCGGGACAACTTCGAATTTGAGGGATACCAGGTCATTACTGCGCGCGACGGCGTGGAAGGTCTTCAGCGCGCGCTGGAGGAATCTCCCGACTTGGTGGTGCTCGATGTAATGATGCCCCGCATGAGCGGGCTCGAAGTCTGCAAACAACTACGCGCGAAGAGGGGCTCGATCCCGATCATCATGCTGACGGCGCGCGGCCAGGAAGTCGACAAGGTCGTCGGCCTCGAGCTGGGTGCAGATGATTACGTAACCAAGCCCTTTTCCATTCGCGAGTTGCTGGCACGAGTGAAGGCCGTTCTACGGCGAACCTCCGTCCTTCCCAAGGACCAGGACCGTCGCAGCTTTGGTGAGGTGGAAGTCGATTTGCGTAAATGTCGGGTCCTCAGGTCAGGTAAGCCGATTGATATCTCTTCCAAGGAATTTGAACTGCTCAAATATTTTATTGTCCACTCGGGCGAAACGCTGAGCCGCGATCGCCTGCTGGAAGATGTTTGGGGTTATGACAACTACCCGACTACCCGAACGGTGGATACGCACCTGGTGCGTCTGCGTCAGAAGCTCGAGCCCGATCCGGAGCAACCGCAGTACTTTCTCACGGTGCATGGCACGGGATACAGGTTTGTGGGCTAGCACTGTCGCAACCGCCAATTAACAGTGGGACCGCTTTGAACATGGAGAGCTGTATGCCGAGGAGTCGAGTCAAGCCGCGTGAAGGTAGCCGCTATCGCAATCGTGATCTGGTAACGGGAGCCGAGGCCGCAACTGTGGCCGTTAATGTGCCCCTGCTGGAAGAAATGGACTCGCTAGTACGCGAACGTCTCGATCTGCATGCGCAATTATTCGAAGCCGCGCAGATCCAGCGCAAGCTGAGCGGCCCGCGGTCGGTGCAATGCGGAAGTATGGAGTTCGCCAGCGAAGTTTTTGCGGCACGATATCTCTCCGGTGATTTCGCCGTCCTCTCGCAGAATGGTTCCAAGGTGCTCGCGACGCTCGGTGACATTGCCGGTAAGGGGTTCGCGGCCGGCATGTGGTTCACCAATCTCGCCGGACTGTTACAGAGTTACGGTCATCCCGATTCCGACCCTGCGGAAGCCGTTAAGGAAATGAATCGCCATCTCTGCTATTTGCGTCCCGCAGCGCCGTTTGTGACGGCTTTTCTCGCACAGATCGATTGCAATTCAGGGCAGGTGGCGTACTGCAACGCCGGACACTTTCCACCGATTTTGCTGCGTGCCGATGGCCAGGTCGAACTGCTGGAGGCCGGCGGCCCGCTTCTCGGCGCAATGGACGACGCCACGTTTCAGTCGGGTCACGTGCGGCTTGAACCGGGGGACACGCTGCTGGCTTACTCCGATGGCGTGCTGGAGTGCCGCAATGTAGCGGGTGAGGAATTCGGCTCGGCTCGGTTATTAACAGCTTTGCAGCAGACGAAGCAGTTGACTGCACCGAACGCGCTTGTGGCGTTGCTCGCTGCCGTGCAGGATTTCGCGAATGGCAAGCCATTGTCGGACGATGTCAGCCTGACCGTAATTCGGCGCAACTGGTAGAAATTTAAGGCTTTGCAACCGAGTTTTTAGGCTTGGAATGGCACAAGGGACCAATTTCGAGGGATTTGGCCTCAGCTTCCGATCAGGAGATCTGAGCGGCTCCCAATTGATGCTCGCAGCGCAACGTGGTGACGCGGCCGCGTTTCAGGAACTGGTCCGCTCCTACGATGCGATGGTGATGCGGATTGTCCTTGCGCTGACGGGCTCCGAAGACACGGCGCAGGTCATCTACAAACAGATATTCCTTGATGCATTTGCTTCCATGAATAAGCTGGACTGTGGAAGTTCGGTCTTTATCTGGTTGTATCGAATCCTGGTTAAGCACTGTCTTGAATACTGCCGGCTCAACCAGCCTGCGGCGACGGATTGTCAGGAACGAGGCGCTTTGCCCACCCTCGCTGCAAGCTTGCGCTGCCTCCCGCCCGCTGAGCGTGTCGTTGTTCTGCTGAAACACTCTCAAGGACTGAAAATCCGCACGCTAGCAGAGATCTTCGCTTGTCCTCAGGAATACATCGCCGAAGTCTTGCGAAAAGGCACTCATAGCCTCAGAACGCTGGTGGCTTTGCGCGCTCGTCAAATCGCGTAACGGCTCGGACTTGTTTGGTTCAAAAGGTTCTAATTGTTGGTGACCAATGAACTCGGAGCGTTCGAAATTCCGTGTGCCTGCGCTTGCGATGATTCTAGTGCCCAGACCCCCAACCGCCAAGCCGACCGAACCTCCGCCCCAAGGTCGAACAGACAGTCGAAGCAGTCTCCCGGACATTGGGTCGGACAAATGACCGCGTCGTTGCCTGGGGTTCAAACCCGAATCCTTTTCGTGGGAAATGGCTTGGCAACTCAGCCGCACTTGACACCAGCTCAGTCATCACGGCCCAGGACGGACCATGATGAGCTTCAAATTCGACGGCGCCAGAGATTGCTGTGTCAGGCAAGATTGACTCGCCTAAGCCAGATCGGATCGATGCCCTGCTATTCTACGTCCCGCCAGTTGGGGCCGACGCCTAAATCGACCTTCAGGGGCACCTTGAGTTTGTGGACCTTTTCCATTTCCCCGATAACGAGCGGCTTGATCGTATCGAGTTCGCCCTTGGGAGCTTCGAAAACCAGCTC
>DASRAA010000174.1:0-24928 GCA_035638375.1 Binatia bacterium
ATACGGGTGCTGGTGGCGACAGCGTCGCTGGAGTTGGGCATCGATATCGGCAATGTCGATCTGGTGTGCCAGATCAATTCGCCCCGCGCAATTGCTGTGGCCTTGCAACGCATTGGGCGCGCGGGACACTGGCGCGGTGCAATTCCGAAGGGGCGGCTATTTGCCACAACGCGTGACGATCTTGCCGAGTGTGCCGCCACAGTTCGCGCGATTCAGCAGGGAGATCTCGACCGTATCGCGGTGCCGGACAAGCCGCTGGACATCCTGGCGCAGCAGATTGTGGCGATGTGCGCTGCCGACGAGTGGGACGAGACGGAGTTATGGGAGACGGTGCGGCGCGCCTATCCATATCGCGAGCTCACACCCGAAGAGTTCGAGCAGATTCTGCAGATGCTTTCGCAGGGCATTGCCGCGCAGCGTGGACGTTACAGCGCATACTTGTATCGCGACATGGTCAACCACCGCTTGCGGGCGCGTCGAGGCGCGCGGCTGGCGGCGATCACCAGCGGAGGAGCGATCCCCGACACAGCGCTGTTTACGGTGGTCGCACAGCCGGAGGAAGTTGTGGTTGGCACGCTGGATGAGGACTTCGCGGTCGAATCGAATGCCGGCGACATCATGCTGCTGGGCAATACCTCATGGCAGATCACCCGGGTTGAGGGCAAAACCGGCCGCGTGCTGGTGCAAGACGCCCATGGCGCACCACCGACGGTTCCCTTCTGGCGCGGCGAGGCCCCGGCGCGCACGGCGGAACTCTCGCTTCAGGTGGCGGATTTGCGCGAGAAGCTGAGTGCTCTGCTTCCGAACGCAGTGCCACTGCCGACACCGACTCTGCTGACTACAGATGGCATTGAGGCGGCGCCGAAGCCGCGATTGCGCGGGATCGAGCTGACGGCGGAAGTGCGGAACGGGGTCGATTGGTTGAAGGCCGAGTGCAGACTTGATGACTCGGGCGCCGAGCAACTAATCGAGTATATCGTTACCGGGCGCGCGGTGCTGGGTGAGGTGCCTACGCAGAAGACGATCATCGCCGAGCGCTTTTTTGATGAAGCCGGTGGCATGCAGCTCATCATTCACGCCCCGTTCGGCGGACGAGTCAACAAAGCCTGGGGACTGGCGCTACGCAAGCGTTTCTGCCGCTCGTTCAACTTCGAATTGCAGGCCGCCGCCACAGATGACGGCCTGAATATCGCGCTAGCCGAGCAGCACAGTTTTCCGCTAAGCGACGTCTTTCACTTTCTGCAACTGGAAACAGTGAAGGAAATTCTGGAACAAGCGGCGCTGGACTCACCCATCTTCGGGACGCGCTGGCGTTGGGATGCCAACCGCGCTCTGGCGCTGCTGCGCTTTCAGGGCGGCAAGAAGGTTCCACCGCAGATTCAACGGATTCGCAGCGACGATTTGATGGCATCAGTCTTCCCGGAGGTAGCCGCGTGCTTCGAGAACATCGACGGCGATAGAAAGATTCCGGACCATCCGTTGGTTAAGGAGGTCATGAGGGATGTCCTGACGGAGGCGATGGATCTTGATGGTTTGTGCGCGGTGCTCACGGGCATTCGTGATGGTTCGATTCGTTGTCTCGCGGTGGATACGCCGGTGCCCTCACAGTTCTCGCACGAAATCCTGAATGCCAATCCGTATGCGTATCTTGACGACGCTCCCCTGGAGGAGCGGCGCTCCCGCGCCGTCCAGATGCGGCGAGTGCTGCCCGAGGCTGTGCTCAACGAAGTCGGGCGGCTGGACCAGACCGCGATTGCCCGGGTGCGGGAGGAAGCGCGTCCCGATGTGCGCGATGCCGACGAGCTACACGATACGCTACAGACGTTGGTGGCGCTGCCAGAGAAGATGCCGGATACGGAATGGCAGGAGATAGTCGAGCGGTGGCGTCCGCTGATCGGCGAGTTGTTGGAAGGATGGCGAGTGCTGCGTGCGCGAGTGGGCGAGCGGAGTTACCTCGTAGCTTCAGAGTGCGCGAAGCAGTTTGCGTTGATCTATCCCGAGGCAAAGTTTGAGGTGGTACCCCCGCAAGTGCCGTCAAATGTGAGCACGAGCGAGCAGGCGCTGCTAGGGATGATAAAAGGATGGATGCAGCATGTAGGACCGACGAGCGCTTGCGCGCTGGCGTTTCTTCTGGGGGTGCCGCAGGATGATGTCGTCCGCACATTGCTGCAGATGGAGGCCAGCGGGTCAACGCTGCGGGGAAACTTTACGAGCCATGCTTCCGGCAATGAACCCGAAACCGCCGAGTGGTGCGATCGGCGGTTGCTGGCGCGGATTCATCACCTCACGATTGCGACGCTGCGCAAACAGGTCGAGCCGGTCACCGCTGCGCAGTACATGCGCTGGCTGCTGCGATGGCAACATGTGGCGCCGAACGCGCAAGTCTCGGGAGAGCGAGGGCTGCTGGAGGTGCTGCGGCAATTGCAAGGTTTCGAGATTCCGGCGAACGCATGGGAGAAGCAGGTTCTGAAGCTGCGCGTGAATTCGTACGATCCCGCAATTCTGGACCAGCTTTGTCTGACGGGCGCGGTGGGGTGGGGACGGCTGTCGCCGCATCCGGCCACCCTGGAGGAAGGCAGCAACGGCAGACGGCGGGTGGTGCCAACGAGCGTCGCACCGATTACGTTTTTCGTCCGCGAAGAGTCGGACTGGCTGCGGCCGCGCAATCCGGAAGACGTGGAGGCTGAGGAGCGCGTGCTGACGGACAATGCACGTGCGGTCGCTGATTTTCTGCGCAAGCGGGGGGCATCGTTTTTCGCCGACATCGTGCGTGCGGTGGGCAAACTTAAAGCTGAAGTGGAGATTGCGCTGTGGGAGCTTGTGGCGGCGGGATTGGTTACGGCGGACGGCTTCCAGAACCTGCGGGCGCTGATTAATCCCGACAGACGCCCCCTGCCGGGAGCACCCAGGGTGACTCGGCCACGGCATTCGACGGGAAGGTGGTCGCTGCTCTATGCGGCCGATTCGGCTGACCGTAATAAGGTACTCGAGGCGACATGCTGGATGCTGCTGAAGCGCTATGGCGTGGTATTCCGCGAGGTGCTGGCGCGAGAATCGAATTTGCCCAAGTGGCGCGAGTTGCTGATTACATATCGCAGACTGGAAGACCGTGGCGAAGTGCGCGGGGGCAGGTTTGTCAGCGGGTTTCTGGGCGAGCAATTTGCGTTACCCGAAGCGGTGGAGTCGCTGCGGGGTATGCGGAATTTGCCGCCAACCGGGGAGACACTGGTGATCTCGGCAGCCGATCCGCTGAACCTGGTGGGCTTCATCGTGCCGGGCGAGCGCACGCCAGCGATTTCGGGACGCTATGTGAAGTTCCGCGATGGTGTGGCCGTAGATCCGGAGGAACGGGCTACTCTGTTGCGTGAAGCCGGTGCACAGTGATCGACCGCAAACTGGTTGAGGGTGTCGACTACTATTTCGAGAACGGACTGATGGTGTTCACGGAATACTATCTGCGCGAGCGAGGATCCTGCTGCACGAACGGGTGCCGGCATTGCCCGTATGGGTTTGAGCCTGCGGAGTCGATGCGGGTTACCGAATCAAACATTCACCAAGGAGGCGCGGAGGGCACGGAGAATTCTTAACCTGCTTCTCTCTCAGTACCTTTGTGTCTCAGTCATGCATAGTTTTTCGGCTTCACATTTGTGGAAGTGGTTGGTTAAGCCTGGGCCGCTAGGACTAACTAAGGCCGCGCGGCGGGTTAAGAAATTGAAGGACTCAACTGCACGACTGAAACCGTGCCCTGGCAGCAATCCGTTCGCAACAGTCTCACAGAAACCTGTTTAGCCCATCGTGTGGAATTTCTCGGGCGTGATCTTGATCAGCACGCGCTGCTCGCCGGGTCGAGCCCACGGGTACTTGTCCTGGCCAATGTACTTCTTGGCCATTTTGTCGATGTGCTGCGTGGCGCCCTCGGTGGTGATTTCGTCGACCTTGCCACGAATTTCGAGATAGCGATAAGGGTTCTGCGGATCCTGCAGGGTCACAGCAACTCGTGGATCTCGGCGAACATTCTTATCTTTCTGCCGCCCAACGGCGGTGTTGACCAGAACCTTGCCGTCCACGAGATCAACCCAAACCGGCGTGGTTTGTGGGCTGCCGTCGGGCATGAGAGTAGTAAAGGCACCGAACGCTGGTTTGTCGAATAGATCTTTGTGGCTCGCGGGAAGCGTAACCGCCATCTTCATCCTCCTTGCGAATCGGACGTTCTTTCAGGAAACATCGGAATCGGTTGGCTCGTATTTTAAGCTGTTTTCGCTCCGACGGGGGCAGCGGAAAGAAATGTGAAAAGCAGATCTGTCGGCGACTGAGTGAGCTCGAAATGACAGAAGTAAGCGATGTATGCAGCACAACATAAAGTCGTGCCCTGACTCATTGTTGTGCCCAAATGAGGTTTTTGGGGAGTCTGTGAGGTCACCAGCTGACAACCGGGCATTCGCAAGCACGAAGATTTTCTTGCCGTCTCTGATGTCAAGTCGTCAAACGTGCCACCTGTATCGAACCTATCAACGCACGCCCATCAGCAGTTCCATAGTGAGCTGATCGAGGCGCTCGTACCGCAATCCTTTCTTCGCCAACGCCGTGCGGTTGTAGGGAGTCGCAAGCAGCTTTTTTGCGCCTTCGGGCGAATAGCTTCCTATCGAACTGCCGTTCGAGTTGGCTGCGGCGATTTCTTTCACGATGGACTGTATTTCAGGATCTTGATTCCACTGGCACCCTTTTTCTTTCAGGATGAGGTAGGTGCGCATGCAGCCGCGGGCGAAGTCCTTTACGCCTTCGATGTCTTCAGTGCGATACGCGTGCGCGTCGAAGTGACGGGGACCTTCGTAGCCGACGTCCTCAAGGAATTTCACCAGCCAGAGCATGGCTTTCGGGGTTGAAGATCCAAAACGGAAATCCTGATCGTAGCGTCCGGGATACTGGTCGTTGAGGTCGATGTGGAAGAGTTTTCCGGCTTCCCAAGCTTGAGCAACGGCATGCAGCATGTTCAGCCCGGGCATCTGCTCGTGGGCGACTTCGGGGTTTACGCCGACCATGTCGGGATGCGCGAGGGTTGGAATAAATCCGAGGTAGGCGCCCGTTGTCGCCATGTAGATGTCGCCGCGCGGCTCGTTAGGCTTGGCTTCAAGTGCGAACTTGAACCCGTACCTTTTGTCGAGGTTGTATTCGCAGAGGTAGTTAATGGCCTCGCGCAGCCGCTTCACCGCTTCATCAGGGCGCCGACAGGCATCGGTCTCGGTTCCCTCTCGCCCTCCCCAAAGCACGAAGATCCTTGCGCCCAGCTCGGCACCGAGATCCATGGCGGTCATGGTCTTCTGCACGGCGTAGGCGCGAACGGCGGGATCGTTGGCGGTAAAGGCTCCGTCACGAAACACGGGATCGTAGAAAAGGTTCACGGTCGCCATCGGCACCACGATGCCGTGCTCTTTGCAGGCCGCTTTGAACTCACGTACGATGCGATCGCGCTCGGCGGGGGTGGCATCGATCGGAACGAGGTCGTTGTCGTGCAAGTTCACGCCCCAGGCGCCGACCTCGGCCAGAAGGGCGACGATTTCGTTCGGCGGGATGGTCGGCCTCACTGCTTCGCCGAATGGATCACGTCCGCGATTGCCGACAGTCCACAAGCCGAAGGAGAATTTGTGCTCCGGCCGGGGGGTGTATTTATGGTCTGCCATGATTCCTCCGAAAATCTATTTGGGTGAATTCAGGCGCTACAGCGCAGAATTTGCTTAGTCGCCCGTGCGTTTGAAGAGTTTGTCAAAATAGTCAATTTTTCTGTCTTCAGGAACTTACCTCAGGAGCCAAAGCCCGTATGTCTTTTCAATGCGTCTACAGCACGGCGGAAGTCGTGTTCTGACACGCGACCTTTGGAAAAGCGATTTCGTCGCAAGCTAGTCAATTCCCCCGTACAGCCCGCAGCGCCGGGTAAAGACGGCGGTAAGCTTCGTACTGCTTGTTCATGATTGACGCGTTCGCCTTGTGCGGCTGGATCTCTCTGGCCACGTGCACAGCTTGTTCGCAAGCATCGTCTACGCTGGACCACGTGCCCGCGCCGACGCCGGCCAGCAGCGCTGCACCGTAAGCTGCGCCCTCCTCAGCCTCGAGGATTTGCACCGGCTGGCCGTACACGTCGGCCTGAATTTGCCGCCAGAGCCAGGAGCGTGCGCCGCCGCCGCCGAGGCGAACCCTGGTGACCGGTACGTTCATTTCGGCAAAGATTGAGAAAGAATCGCGAAGGCTGAAAGCGACGCCTTCCATGATGGCGCGCACGACATGTCCGCGACTGTGACTGGCTGCCAGCCCCGCAAGCGCTGCTCGGGCGTGAGGGTCGAGGTGCGGCGTGCGCTCGCCCATGAGATACGGAGCCCAGAGCACGCCATCG
This sequence comes from Binatia bacterium, assembly GCA_035638375.1. Classification (GTDB taxonomy): domain Bacteria; phylum Acidobacteriota; class Terriglobia; order Terriglobales; family Acidobacteriaceae; genus DASRAA01. The sequence continues at coordinate 6,386 of DASRAA010000174.1, forward strand.
CATCCGGGCGGTGCCTCGGCGGCTTCCTCGGATAGACGATCGTAGGGATCACGGCCATCGGTGGCCTGCGTACCGAAGTTGTCGCGGAACCAGCGCAACGAAAGTCCAGCAGCTTGGGTAACGCCCATTACATGCCAGCGTGCTGGAATCGCGTGGCAGAAGGTGTGCAGCCGACCTCGGGGATCGAGCGCGGGACGATCAGTAGCGGCAAACACCACGCCCGACGTGCCGATCGTGGCGTGCACGGCTCCGGCACGAACAATGCCTAGGCCGACGGCCCCGGCGGCTTGATCGCCTGCTCCAGCGACGAGCAGCGTTCCCTCCTTCAGGCCTGTCGCCTCCGCTCCCATCTTCGAGACCCTGGCGCAGATGTCTGGCGATTCAAACAACGGAGGCAGGCTGGCGGGATCGATTCCACTTGCGTTCGCAATTTCGTTCGACCAACGGCGGTTTGCCACGTCGAGTAAGAGCGTGCCTGAGGCATCGGCCATGTCCATACCGTATTCGCCGGAGAGCCGGTAGCGAACGTAGTCTTTGGGGAGCAGCAGCCTTCGGTAGCGCTCAAACAAATGCGGTTCGTGCTTACGCACCCACAGGAGCTTCGTAAGTGTGAAATTCGGCAGCGCGGGATTGCAAGTCCAGCCTATGATTTTGTCGGCGCCGAGTTGGGCGGTCAGCTCGTCGGCTTCGGCAGCACTGCGCTGGTCGCACCAAATGATCGAATGACGGAGCACGTCACCGGCGGCTCCCAGCAACACGGCACCGTGCATCTGCCCGGAGAAGCCGACTGCCGCGACATCGGTGGCGGGTGTGGCGGATTTCGCTAGCACCTGTTTTACGGCATCGCAGGTGGCGCGCCACCAGTCGTGTGGATCCTGTTCAGCCCAGCCGGTCTGCGGAGAGGCGAACGGGACATGGTCAGAGGTGCAACTGGCGACAACCTTGCCGTCACCATCGATAAGTACGGCGCGCGTGCCGCCGGTCCCAACGTCAATTCCCAGGAGTTTTGCCGGCATGAGAGCGATTCCCCAAGGCTTGCCTCTGCGATTATCGCCCGGATTGGTATGAAAGAAAAGTCAAATCGTGTACGTTAACGGTGATATATTGAGGGCGTACGAATCCAGCAATTGCACCCTTGCCATGAGGCCCTTCCTGATGAGATTTCTACTCTCTGCAACCGCTGTCGTTCTGTTGGGTCTGACGGCAGTCACCCAGCAGTCGACCCCGTTATACAAGAGCCCGTCGGCGCCCATCGATGAGCGCGTAAAAGACCTGATGGGCCGCATGACCCTCGAAGAGAAGGCTGCCCAGTTGCAATCGACATGGCAGAACCGAACATCTTCCATGCCGCCGTCGCAGTTCTTCATGGATGCGAACGGCAAGCTCGATGTAGCGAAGGCTAAGGAAATACTGAAGAACGGCCTCGGCCAGCTCAGCCGTCCTAGTGAAGCGCTGGCCGGAGTCAACCACAACCCTGCGCCTCCCGAAGCGATGGCGGAGTTCACGAACCAACTGCAAAAAATAATGCTGGAAGATACCCACCTCGGCATCCCACTGATGTTCCACGAGGAGTGCCTGCACGGTCTGGCCACGACAAAGGGCACATCCTACCCCCAGGCGATCGCCCTGGCCGGCACGTGGGACCCAGCGCTGCTGCGGGAGATATTCACGGCGACTGCGCTGGAAGTCCGCACTCGCGGCGTGCAGGAATGTCTGATGCCAGTAGTAGATTTGGCGCGCGACCCGCGCTGGGGACGCACGGAAGAAACGTACGGAGAGGATCCTTACCTTGTCAGTCGAATGGGGAATGCCGCCGTACTGGGATTGCAGGGTGTCGGCCCATCCGCGGATGCCGACCATGTTTACGCCACCCTGAAACACTTCGCCGTACACAGCCAGCCGGAGGGTGGAACCAATGTCGGTCCAGCTCCCTATGCTGAGCGCACGATTCGCGAGAGTTTCCTGGTGCCGTTCGAGACGGGCATTAAGCAGGCGCACGCGAGCACTATCATGCCCTCCTACAACGAACTCGACGGTATCCCTAACCACAGTAATGTCTGGCTGCTGCGCGACGTGCTGCGGAAAGAGTGGGGCTTCAATGGACTGGTGGTGTCCGACTATTTCGCGATCGACGAAATGATCACGAAGCATCACATCGCCGCCGATTGCACACAGGCGGCAAAATACGCCATCGAGGCTGGGGTTGATATTGAGCTCCCTTTCGGGAAGTGTTATGCCGAGTTGCCTGCGTTGGTGAAGAGTGGACAAATTCCCGAGTCGCTAGTGAACGAAGCGGTGGCGCGCGTGTTGAAGGCAAAGTTCGAGCTTGGCCTGTTCGATCATCCCTACGTAGATCCGAAGCGCGCGCAGGAGGTCAGCAACAATGCAGAGCATCAGCAGCTTGCCCTGCGTGCAGCGCACGAGGCGATTACGCTGCTGAAGAACCAGAACAATGTTCTGCCGCTCGATCTCAGCAAAATGAAGCGTATCGCCGTGATTGGGCCGAATGCCGCTGACGTGCACCTTGGCGGCTACAGTGGCCAGCCGGGTCGCGGTGTCAGTATTCTGCAAGGCATCAAGAACAAGGTTGGCGCTAAGGGCGAGGTCCTGTACGCGGAAGGCTGCCGCATTACCGAGAGCATGCCCGACTGGAATGCCGATGCGGTGGTGCCCGCCGATCCCGAGAAGGATCAGGCGCGCATGGTTGAGGCGGTTGCAACCTTGCAGAAGGCAGACCTAGGCGTGGTCGTTGTTGGGGAGAACGAGCAAACGGTGCGCGAGGCTTGGGCGCCGAACCATCTTGGTGATCGCGACAGCCTTGATCTGTTGGGTCGGCAGGATGAGCTGGTGAAACAGTTGCTCGCCACTGGGAAGCCGGTAGTGGTCGTGTTGATCCACGGCCGCCCGAATTCGGTGAATTTCATCGCGCAGAACGTACCGGCCATTCTCGATGGTTGGTATCTTGGGCAGGAAGGCGGCACTGCCCTCGCGGATGTGTTGTTCGGCGATTACAATCCCGCGGGCCGCTTGCCGATCACAGTTCCCCGCTCCGTTGGCCAGCTCCCCGCTTATTACTATTCGAAACCGACGGCCAAACGCGGCTACATTTTCAGCGATACATCGCCACTGCTTCCCTTCGGTTTTGGGCTAAGCTACACCACTTTCCACTATGCGAACATGCGGGTAACTCCCAGTTCCATGGGAGCAAGCGCGACAGCTACTGTGAGCGTGGACGTCACCAATACCGGCAAGCGTGCCGGGGACGAAGTGGTGCAGATGTACATTCGCGATGAAGTGAGCTCGGTCACTCGGCCGGTGAAGGAATTGCGTGGTTTCGAACGCATCACGCTGAAGCCGGGTGAAACGAAGAGCGTCACCTTCAAGCTTGGTCCGCAGGAACTGCAGTTCTATAACCGACAGATGAAGCGGGTAGTCGAGCCGGGCAAAATTAGGGTAATGGTGGGGCCCAACTCAGTCGATTTGCAAAACGCCACGCTGGAGGTCACGCCGTAAGCGGCGCGGCGCAACGATGAAAAGCACACGCAGCGGAATTCCGCGAATTGCCGAACTGGCGGGGGTATCCATCGGCACGGTGGACCGCGCGCTGCACCGAAGGCCGGGCATCAATGAGGAGACCCGGCAGCATGTGCTCGATATTGCGAAGAAGATCGGCTATCGTCCGAACCTTGCGGCGCGCTCACTGTCGACGGGCAGGCGAATTCGAATTGGCGTGTGCGTGCCGAGGGAAATTCGCTACTTCTACAACGAAATGTGGGACGGCATCCACGACGAGGTACGCCGCTACGAATCACGCGGCGTCGATTTCCTGCTGGAGGAGGTGCCCGAGCTCGGCAAAGGTGAGCGCCGCCTGTTTCGCAAGCTGCTGGATACGGGCGTGCAGGGTATCGTGGTCACGCCAGGGAATCCGGTAACCATGACGCCGCTCATCGATACGGCCGAGTCCAATGGCACGCGCGTTGTGTGTGTCTCGACAGATGCACCTGCCAGCAAGCGCTCGAGCATTGTGTGCGTAGAGCCGCGACTGAACGGGCTGATCGCCGGAGAACTAATGGCGAAGTTTGTGCCGCCGGGGTCGGCGACGGCAATCATTACGGGGATGCTCAAAACGGTTGATCATCGCGAGAAGGCCGAAGGGTTCACCCGCAGCTTTACGCAATACTGCCAGGGCGGGTCTGTGGTGGCGACCATCGAAGGTCACGAAGATGCCGAGGAGAGCTTTCGCAAAACGCGCAAGCTGCTAAAACGAGTTCCCCAGTTGGCGGGCATTTATATCAACACAGTCAACTGTTTGCCGGTGTGCAAGGCGCTAACCGCAGCGCGCAGGGCGGGCAAGATACGCGTCATCGCGACTGACCTCTTTCAGGCGATGGTGCCACTGTTTCGTAAGGGCATCATTGATGCCTCAATGCACCAGCGACCATACCGGCAAGGCCAGATAGCTGTGCGCAGTCTCGCCGAGCATCTGCTGCACGACGCTGAGCTGGTTACTCACTACCTGAATCCCGCGGTGATTCTGCGCTCCAATTTGCAGCTGTTTCGCGAGACCAAGCGGAGCGAAGCATAGTAGCTCGTGTTCTCGCCGGAATCGCGCAAACTGCTTGGATGCGGCCAAGGCGATCTGTTACCTTTTTGTGCTACGCAGTCAGGAGGCCGCTTTGCCCGATCCTTCATCCCACGCGGACCCATCCTCGAAGGCGATTACCATTGTTTGCCTGGCAAGCTACTTCAAGGGAACTGAATTTCTGCTCGAGTGCAAGCGGCAGGGGTGCCGGACGCTGCTGGTAACTTCGCAAAGCCTGGCCAATGCGGCATGGCCGCGTGAGGCGCTGGACGACATTTTCTATGTGCCCGATGTGGACAAGACGTGGAAAATTCAGGATGTGCTGTTGGGCATCAGTCACCTGGCGAAGACTGAGGTTATCGATCGAATCGTGCCGCTGGATGATTTCGATGTGGAAATCGCGGCAACCTTGCGGGAGCACCTGCGCGTGCCGGGCATGGGCGACACAACCGCGCGTTATTTTCGCGACAAGCTGGCGATGCGCGACCGGGCGCGCAGCGCGGGCCTGCAGGTACCGGATTTCATCCACATCCTGAACTACCAGAAGCTACGTGAATTTCTGTCGCGTGTCTCCCCGCCGTGGGTCTTGAAGCCGCGCTCGATGGCAGGCTCAATCGGCGTGAAGAAGATCAACAACGCCGACGAGTTTTGGGCCGCGGTGGCCCGGCTGGGCGACCAGCAGTCGTACTTTCTGCTGGAGCAGTATGTTCCGGGAGACATCTTCCACGTGGACACCATCACGTACGAGAAGGAACTGTTGTTTTCAATCGCTAGCAAGTACGGGCGCCCACCGATGGATGTCTCGCACGAGGGTGACATCTTCACCACGCGCACGTTGCCGCAAGGCTCGGACGCAGAAAGAGGGCTGCGCTCGCTTAATCAGGAAGTGCTGAGAGCTTTCGGGATGGTACGCGGGGTGTCGCACAGTGAGTTTATCCAGGGCCGCGATGGGAAGTTGTACTTTTTGGAAACGGCCTCGCGCGTTGGTGGTGCTCACATCGCTGACCTGGTGGAAGCTGCGACAGGAATTAATCTTTGGACTGAGTGGGCCAAGTTGGAAATTGCCGGAGGCCAGAAACCGTATAGCGTATCGCCAACGCGGAATGATGCGGCTGGCCTGCTGATTTCGCTGGCGAAGCAGGAGCATCCGGATACCTCGGCCTACACCGACCCTGAGATAGTCTGGCGCATGAACAAGGAACATCATGCCGGGCTGATTGTGCGCTCGCCCGACGCGAAGCGGATTGAGGAGCTGATTTGGAATTATGCGCAGCGCTTTCGGCAGGACTTCTTCGCCTATGCGCCTCCAAGAGAAAAGCCGAGCAGCTAACTAGAGAACAGAAAGGAATCGCCCAAGCCTTTCAGCAGCTCGCTTACGCGTGCTGGTAAAAGCGGAAGAACAGTGCCTGCTTCGAAACCGGTTCCGCTTTCTGCACCAGTGCTGCCATCTGCTTTTCGCTGTAAGGTGTGAACTCGCGCGCAAGTTGGACGTTGTGTTCCAACTGCGGAATGGAATCACAGCCAATGATGACAGTCGAGACCGGCAGCGACAGCGCGTAGTACATGGCCTGACGCATATCGAGCGTGCCCGGCATCGTCGTTTGTATCGCCATTCCTTCCCAGGAATGTTTCTGCGCCTCGACAGAGGGCGGAGTCCAGGTGTTGAGAATGCGGCCGCGCGCCGGAACCTTCATGCCGATGATGCCCATCTGCTTTTCGACAGCTAACGGCAGAAGCTCCTGCGAGAAGCTGTAGTGATGTGGATCAGCAGCGTTGACCGCCATGAGAATGCAGTCGAATGGGTAGCGCTGAATGCAGTCGATCAGCGGCTCAGGACGAAAGTGGCCGGTGATACCCAGGAAGCGGACCATCTTCTGGTCTTTGGCTTGCAGCAAGGCTTCCATCGCTCCGCCCTTGGCAAAAATCTGTTGTACCTCATTGTCAGACCCGATGTCGTGCAACTGCCAGAGGTCCAGGTAGTCAGTGTTGAGCAGCTTCAATGAGGTTTCGAGCATCTCTAGCGAGCCGGCTTTGGTGCGCTGGATCGTCTTGCTGGCGAGAAAGGCCTGGCTGCGGCGCTTCCTCATGACTTCGCCGATGTATTGCTCGCTCCAACGCTTGGGGCCGCCGTAGATTGAAGACGTATCGATGTAGTTGGCGCCGAGGTCGAGCGCTTTCTCGATGATGGGCACGGCAATCGCGGCGTTGTCGGCGCGCTCAAGGGCAGCCTGGCCGCCGAGACTGAAGATGCCGACGCGGTAGTCGGTCTTGCCGAGGTTGCGGGTCGGCATGGCGCCTTCGGTGGCGGGATTCTTGGGTAGCGCCGGTATTGTTGCCGACGCTGGCATAGCCGACTGTGCGATTAGTCCGGCGGTGAGGGCGGTACCGGCTTTTAGAAAATCACGGCGATTGCGGGAATCGTTGCGCTGCATGGAGACCTCCGATAGCCCCTAGCAAACCGGTTTTCTAGCGATTCGGGAGAACTTATAAGCGTGGAGAAAGGCATCATATATCAGGCGACCCGAAACCTGACACGTGAGACCGACGCCTGTTACTGGTTCACGCCGCTGGCGCGGAAGCCTCCGTCAACAACAAGCACTTCCCCATTCACGTAGCTGGCGGATTCGGAGGCGAGGAAGATTGCTGCGCCGCAGAGTTCTTCGACATTACCAAAGCGCTTCAGAGGAATACGTAAGAGGAACTCCCGCCCACGGGCGGTGCCTTCCAGCAAGCCGCGATTCAAATCAGTTGGGAAAACTCCAGGGGCAATCGCGTTGACATTCACTCCCCGCGGGCCCCACTCGAGAGCAAGCGACTTGGTAAGCGACGCCAGCGCGGCTTTGCTGGCGGCATAGGCGGCGACTTCAAACAGCGCGAGAAAGCTGGCGACGGACGCGATGTGAACGATGCGTCCATAGCCACGCTGCAGCATGTGGCGACCGAAAATCTGCGACGCGCGTAGGGCGCCCGTGAGGTTGGTTTCGAAGATGGCGTTCCAGTCGGTTTCGGAGAAGTCGAGTGTGGGTGCGCGCTTCGTGTGACCCGCGCAGTTGACAAGGATATCCACCTGGCCAAAGACGGCGACAGCTTCCATCAGTAGGCGTTCTAAGCTGGCGCGGTCGTGCACGTCCGAAGGACAGCGCAAGGCGCGACGGCCCGTAGCTTCGATTTCACCGGCAACTCGGTCCACCAGTTCGGCCCGGCGCGAGCTGGCCGCCACATCGGCGCCAGCTTGCGCGAGTCCGAGTGCGATAGCGTGTCCGATACCTGTCGTGCCGCCAATGACGACCGCGGAACGGCCGGTGAGATCGAGAGCTGGGTATGGCATTGTGCTTGAATGCTCCTACGAAATGATCGCCCTAGTTTAATTGGAAATTCAGCGGTTGTGTGGCGCCGGCGGAAGCCGGCTCGGGTGACTTCTGATGATGCTCTCACCGCGGGCTTACACAAATCCCGTCCTGCTGACTCGATGACCTAGAGCTCATGCGCCTCGACAATCTTATCGTTGCACGGATATAACTGAATTCCAGCACCTATCGAGGTCAATCACGCATGCGCCGTTGTGCCGTTCTGTTGATTTTTGCCCTTTTCTGCCAGTTTGCCGTTGCTCAAAACAAACGCTCCATCACCGACAAAGACATTTTCAAGTTTCAGTGGATTGGCGACCCTCAGGTTTCGCCCGACGGCGCCCGTGTGGCGTTCGTGCGCGTGACGGTCAACGATAAGAAAGATAACTACGATACCGCGTTGTGGATGGTGAAGACGGATGGTTCCGAGCCTCCCGTCCGCCTCACGGGCGCAAAACGAGATTCGCAACCGCGCTGGTCACCTGACGGCAAGTGGATTGCCTTCTTACGCGGGCCGATGGATGGCGGCGGTGCCAGCGATCCCGGACGAAAGCCACCGCCGTCGCAATTGGCGGTACTTTCGCTGGCGGGCGGCGAGGCTTGGACCATCACCGATCTGCCGCGTTCGGCGACGAATCCGGTGTGGTCGCCTGACGGCAAGAAGATTGCTTTCCTCTGCGATGCCAATCCTGACGACATCGCCAAGAGGCAAAAGAAAGACACAAGCGGAGAGCAGGAGCACGAGAGCGACGTGAAGGTCATCACGCGCGCGATTTACCGCTTCAATGGACAGAACTATCTGGATCCAAAGCGACCGCAACATCTCTGGATTCTGGACGTGCCAGCGGGCGGCGACAGCAAGGCCACGCCGAAGCAATTGACTAGCGGCAACTTCGACGAGCGCGATCCGCACTTCACGCCCGATGGAAGTCGCATCATCTTCCACACCAACCGCAATGCGGAGCCCTATTACAGCCTGCCCACAACGGAAATCATGTCGATCCCGGCTGCGGGCGGAACACCCGAGCTGCTGACTACTTTGCATATCGGCGGGCTGCTGGACGGAGTGGGCGAAATGGCTTTGTCGACGGATGGCGAACGGCTGGCATTTGTCGGCAGCATAGAGCAGCCGGTGCGCTCGTATTCCCAGCCTGATATGTGGGTGTTGGACCTTGGCAAGCAGCAGCCGGTAAACCTCACCGCAAAATACGATTATGACGTCGGTAACGGAGTGGGGGGCGACAACCGCGCGCCTCGCGGGGCGGGACACATGGGGCCGGCCTGGAGCAAGGACGGCACACGCATTTACGACGTAGTCGCAAAAGAAGGGCGGGCAATCCTGGTATCCATCGATGCCAAAACGGGCGCTGTAACAGAGCTGACCAAAGGCAATCAGGCGGTGGAGGACTTCGACCTCTCCGAAGACGACACAACAATCGTGGTAAATGTCTCGACGCCGACGATGATCGATGAGCTGTTCGTGCTTGGTAAAGACGGGTCGCAGAAACAGATCACCAACGTCAACGGCCCATTGTTTTCCGAGTTGAACCTCACCCTGCCGGAAGACATCTGGTACACGAGCTTTGACGGCAAGAAGATCGAAGCATGGGTGCAGAAACCCCCGGACTTCGATCCCTCGAAGAAGTATCCTTTGATTCTGAATATTCACGGCGGGCCGCACGCTGCTTACGGATGGATCTTTGACCACGAATTTCAGTGGATGGCGGCCAAGGGGTATGTCGTGCTGTATCCGAATCCGCGCGGCAGCACCAGCTATGGGCAGGATTTCGGCAACATTATCCAGTATCACTACCCCGGCGATGATTATAAGGACCTGATGGCGGGCGTTGACGAGCTGCTGAAGCGCGGCCTAGTCGATGAGAAGAAGCTCGGCGTAACTGGTGGCAGCGGCGGTGGGGTGCTGACTGACTGGACCGTTGGACACACGAAGCGCTTTGCGGCGGCAGTGGCGCAGCGCGACATCGCCGACTGGACCTCGTGGTGGTACACCGCGGACTTCACGCTGTTCCAGCCAAACTGGTTCAAGGCGCCGCCATTCGACGATCCCAAGGACTACATTGAGCGCTCGCCGATTACCTACATCAAGAATGTCGATACGCCGATGATGTTCATCCTCGGCGATGTGGATTGGCGCACGCCTCCGCAGAGCGGCGGCGAGCAGATGTTTCGCGCGCTGAAGTATCGGCACATCCCGACAGTGATGGTGCACTTCCCCGGCGAATCACATGAACTGTCGCGCTCAGGGCAGCCCTGGCATCGGGTGGAGCGGTTGGACCACATTGTGGGCTGGTTCGATCAGTGGCTGCAAGGAAAGCCAAATCCGGAGTACAGGATGCCGTCGGATGAAGCGAATGTGCCTCCGCCGGCGACTGCGAAGCCACCGGGTCAGTAAAGGCTGTGGCCAGTGGCTGGTGGTCAGTAGCTAGTAGCGGATCCCACACGAAGGAATGCTGCACGGAGGCTTTCGTGTTGTTGGAGCAGGCGGATGTATTTGGTTTCATCTGGACTGGTTTTCGCGCGGATGATGACGAGCAGTTTTCGTTTGTCGCGTATCGGCCAATCTGCCACCTCGGGCACGAGTGAGAGCACTAGGGCGAAGTTGCTGAAGGCCTGCTGCTCAGTGGGCTTCCATCGGCCAATATTCACGCCGAGTGCTTTGGCTAGGTGAGCGGTAGAGCGGCAGCGCAAATCCCAAGCCTCACCGCCGAACTCAGGTGCGAGCCTGTCCTGAACCGCTAGACCGAGCGTGCGGGTGGAGAACGAGTCCCAAGCGCCCTGCGGGCGTTCACCAATTTCGAAGAAGATGTGCCCTTCAGCGAGCCTGCGCAGCGTTTGCAAGGAACTGCGATGTTTAGGATCCCGCGCCATCTTCTTTTCTTCGGCCAGCGTAAGCGCGAGCAGATCAGGACGTCCGGGGCGAAATCCCAGCTTGCGATAAAACCAGAATGCGCCTGACTTAATGGCCTCCTCGTTGTCCTGGCCGATCTGATAGGGATACACGGAAAAGCAGGTTGTGCCCGCAACATGATGGAGAAGGTGCAGGTATTGAGCGTAGATCCAGGCCGTTTCACCTTCGCGATAGGCATAGAAGGTGTTGAAGCCGATCTCCATCCACTCGAAGAGCCCGATGGCCTCAAAGTAGTTGATGGGCACGCCATTCTTGACCGCGAAACCGGCATAGTAGCTGCGTAATGGCAGCCGCCACCCCGGAAGCAAACCCCAGAGATACAACTGAACGCCGCGGCCGACGTCGCAATGTAAAACCGTGTCGGGATCGGCGTAAGTAGTGCCCTGCAGTTCGCGATAGCGCACAGTCACGGCGTCCTGCACCATGTCGAGAATAGCCCGGCCTTCTTTGCGGCTGAGTCGATGCAGAGAAAGCGGCGGTGCCGCCAGTACGCGGGCAATCGACACGTCTTTGCGCTGCAAAAGTGGTTCGTTGTGACAGAAGAGCTTCTTGACAGGCTTCCGCGCCAGAGTGCGGCTGGCCGGCGAGTTGTGCAGGTTCCAAGCGATATTGATGCCCAGGCCCGAGAACAGGCTGGTGCGCAAAACGGAAGGAACGTCGATACCGGCAAAGTTGTCGAGCAGCCAACTCAAGCTGGATTGACTCCGCTTCGATGCCGCTTCGATCCATTTCAGGTACGGTGTGTCGGCTTCGACGAAAGAATCGTCGTCGAGCAGCGGCAGGACGGTGGGCAGGGTCAGTCCCATTTGCCGATAGTGCTCATCGACGTTCCACTCGGCTGTGAGCTGCCGCCCGTGCCGCAATGCCAGCTGACGCACAAGGTCAAAAGTAAGAGCATTGGTCACAGTTGTACCGGCGATGCCGGAGACGGCCTCGTCATCAAATGCTTCCGTGTCGCCAGTTGTTTCAAGCAGGTGCGTAACTTGAAGTTCCAGCCCACCTAAGAGGCTATCCGCCAGCCTCGCGACCTTCGCGCTTTGAGGAAAGGCGCGGAGGAACAGTAAAGTGTCATGGGCTCGTATGAGAGTGGAAGCATCGCCAAACTGAACACCCTTCAGCCGCCTCAAGACCTGCTCGCATTTAACTGCACAAGCTGGGCCATACGAGCGTTTCGCCATCTCCAGCGACTGCACGAGCGCGGTGACCCGTTTGGCCAACGATTCGTCCTCCGGCAGGAAAGAAGCGCTAGTGTAACCTACGGGCGCGGGATTCAAGTGTGGGCGGCGGATTGCCGATGATGATTCCCGCCATAGCCCACAGGGTTGATCCCGTTCTCAGTCGCATCGACGTCCCTATCGCGCCGGACCGCCGTCAGCACGACCGCATAAGGACACGGCTTCCAATCCGAATCTTGAGCATCGACCGAAATCCGGTCGCTTAGGTCGGTGTGTGCGCCAATTTGGGACGTGTTGGGCTGGCCTTCGAGACCTCGGCCCGGATCGAAGTTGGCAAGTTCGTCGAATTCGAGTTTGTGCAGGCGATGGATGAACCAGTGCGCTACTGGTTGAGAATCCTATTTCGCAACGAAGGGCGATACGTGCGGATATACGTCGACGATGACGGATCGGATATGAGGGCGCCGAATTAGCAACTCGCAGCTAGCAACCAGCAATTAGAAGCGGTAACTGTAACCAGTAATTAGTAATTTGCTACTATCAACCTGTTGTTAATGTATCAAGAGGCTGGACAAAGGATCCGCTACTGCTGCCAGCCGCCGCCCAGGGCCTGGTACAGCGAAACATAATTCGCCAGTTCTGAATACCAGGCTTGAGAAAGCTGCAACAGCGAGTTGAAATACTGTTGCTGGTTGTACTGCACCTCGAGGAAGCTCGTAACGCCGCCCCGGAACCGCACGTCAGCCAGGTGAGCCGCATCGCCATACGATTTTGTCTGCTCCTCAATTTTTACGCGATATTGGCGCGCCTGGGTGTAACCCGTAAGGCTGTTTGAGACGTCGCCAAAGGCCTGGTTCACGGTCTTCTTGTATTGCAGTTCAGCCTCATCACGCTGCGCCCAAGCCAACTTGTACTGGCTCCTGATCCTTCCACCCTGGAAAATGGGTTGGGCAGCTTGCAAGCCGACAGCCCAGAACGTTCCCGGACCCGCAGTAAACGTCGAGAGCGCGGTGCTTTGCGCACCAAACAATCCGGTCAGAGCAAACTGCGGGAAGAAATTCGCTTTGGCGACGCCCACGTTGGCATTAGCGGAAACCAGATTCTCTTCCGCGACACGAATGTCAGGACGCCGCTCCAGCAAGGCCGAAGGCAATCCGGCAGGAACCTCGGGCATGTGCGGCTGCTCCGTAACGTCAATGCCGCGCACAATCGGGCCGGGATTCTGTCCGAGCAGAATGCTGATGTTGTTTTCCGTCTGTTCGATCAGGCCCTGTAGAGCAATAGCTTGCGCTTGCGCCGCTTGCAGCAGGACTTCGGCCTGATAGACCTCCATGGCCGAAGCTTCCCCGCCCTTGAAGCGAATGTTGTTGAGTTTCAAGATTTCTTCGTCCGCCGCAATCGTGTCTTTCGCATACTTGAACTGCGAATCGTAAGCGCGCAGCAGGAAATAGTCGGTGGCAACGGAAGACACCAGGGTGGTTCGCACCACATTCTGGGCATATTCGCTCTGCAGTAGTTGAGCCTGGGCCGCTTCGGTAGCGCGGCGATACTGGCCCCAGAAGTCCACGATATACGACAACTGAATGCTCAGGCTGCCGTAAGTGGGTGCATTGGTCTTGGTGAACTCTGTGATTTGGTTCCGCTCATTGATAATCGAGCCGTTTCCGTTGACCTGCGGAAACTGGTTGGCCCTAGTGATTCCCAAGTTCGCCTGTGCCTGAAGGACGCGGGTGGCCGCGATGCGGATGTCGTAGTTATTCTGCAGTGCGGTCTTGACCAGGTTTTGCAGAGCTTCATCCTGAAATACCGCCCACCACTTCATGTCGCCGAACGATTCGCCGGCGGGCTGCGGTCCGGGGGGCAGTCCCCGATAGTCGGCGGGAACGGTTGTCGCAGGGCGTTGGTAGTTCGGCCCGACCTTGCAGGCGCAGACTGACAGCAGCAACAGAATTGCCAGATAGAGCTTCAGCTTAGTCATGGGCCTCTCCTGGAGCGGGCGTCGGAGCAACTCCCGCGTGTGGCTCATGTTTCCCGCCGCTGATCCACATGCCGAACTTCTCCACCACGTCGAAGCTGACGGGGATGAAGAAGATCGCAAGAACGGTGGCAGCCAACATGCCGCCGATGACGCAGGTACCAAGGGTCTGTCGGGCGATAGCTCCCGCCCCGGTGGCTGTCCACAGCGGCACGCAACCCAGAATGAATGCGAAGGCAGTCATTAGAATCGGGCGCAATCGCAGCCGGGCACCGGTTAAAGCGGCTTCCATGAGCGGTTTGCCCTTGTCGAATTCCATCTTGGCGAATTCGACGATCAGAATGGCGTTCTTCGCGGACAGACCGATCAGCATGACCAAGCCAATCTGCGCGTACACGTTGTTGTCGAGTTCGCGAAGATGCAGGGTGAGGAACGCCCCGAAAACCGCGATGGGAACGCCCAGCAACACCGAGAACGGCAGCGTCCAGCTTTCGTACTGGGCCGCCATAATCAGAAACACCACGAAGAATGCCGCGCCGAAGATAACCACCGGTGATACTCCTTGCGCCGCTTTCTGCTCCTGGTACGACATGCCCATGTAGTCGAAGCCCATCTGGGCCGGCATGGATGTTCGGAAAACCTCTTCCAGCGCTGCCATAGCTTGACCGGAGCTGTAACCCGGAGCAGCGGCGGCATTGATCTGCACGCAGTTGAACAGGTTGTAGCGCATGACAAACTCGGCGCCTGCACGAGGATAGGTGTTGGACAAGGTGCTCATCGGCACCATGTTGCCCGCGTTGTTTCTGACGTAGAACTTGCCCAGGTTCGACGCCTTGGTGCGAAAGTCGCCGTCGGCCTGCACGTACACCTGCCACTGCAAACCGAAACGATTAAAGAAATTGATGAGTGACCCGCCCATGAACGTCTGCACCGTTTGGTACAGCTCTTGCAGCGGAATCTGCTGCACCATAGCCTTGGCGTTATCGACGTCCACACCGACCTGTGGCACGCCAAACAGCGCAGTGGTCATCACGCCTGCGAGTTCAGGTCGCTTGCGCGCTTCAGCCATAAAAATCTGGGTGTTCTTGGCGAGGAAATCGATGCCGCTGCCGGAGCGGTCTTCGAGCACATAGCTCACGCCGCCGGCGGTTCCTACGCCCGGAATTGCGGGCGGAGAGAACTGAAAGGCTATGCCCACAGGAACCTGGGCCAGCGCGCGTGTCAGGTGCCCTTTGATTCCCAAATAGCTGTTTTCCGGAGTGGTGCGCTCGTGCCACGGCTTGAACGAAACGAAGTAGAAGCTGCTGTACGTGGCATTGACACCGCTCAACATGCTGTACCCCATCACGGAGCTGACGTACTTGATGCCCGGGGTATTCATGATGATCTCTTCAACTTGGCGTGAGGATTCTGAGGAGCGCTGCAGTGAAGAGGCGTCGGGCAATTGCAGTCCGGCATAGAGATAGCCTTGGTCTTCGTCAGGCAGGAAGCTCTTGGGCAGCCGGCTGCCGAAATACCAGGCGCCGACGGCAAGGGCGCCAAGCAACAGGAACGCCAGCCAGGCATTGTGAATGAAGTGCTCGCACAGGTTCACGTAGCCGTCGGTGGCCTTGCCAAAGACTCTGTTGAACCAGCGGAAAAATGCACCCAGCGGACCGCGAGCTTCCTTTTTGGGACGCAGCATCATTGCCGAGAGCGCAGGGCTCAGGGTGAGTGCATTGAACGCAGAGAACAATACCGAAATCGCGATAGTGACGGCAAACTGTTTGTAGAGCTGTCCGGTGATGCCTGGAATAAACGCGGTGGGAACGAACACCGCGGCAAGAATGAGCGCGATGGCAATAACCGGCGAGGACACCTCCTGCATTGCCAGGATCGAAGCATCGTGCGGCGATTTTCCGTGCTCAATGTGATGTTCCACGGCCTCGACCACCACGATGGCATCGTCCACCACCAACCCTATCGCCAGCACCAATCCCAGCAGCGATAGAGTATTGATGGAGAAACCCAGTGCTGGGAACACCATGAAGGTCGCCACCAGCGAAACAGGTACGGCAATCAGCGGAATCAGGGTGGCGCGCCAACCTTGCAGGAAGATATAAACCACGATGATGACGAGGATGAGGGCTTCGTACAGAGTCTTCTCGATTTCCTTGATGCCCTCGCTGACCGACAACGTGGTATCGAGTGCCGTGATGTACTCCAATCCTTGCGGGAATCTGCCCTTGGCTTCCGCCATCATCTTGTCTACGTTGGCCTTCGTGACCAGTGCGTTGCTGCCCGGCGTGAGATAAAGGGCGATGAGGGCAGCGGGCTGAGAGGGCTTGGGTTTGCCTTCTTCCGGAACAACGCCTAGACGCGCGGTAAAGGAATAGGATTGCGAACCCATGTCAACGCGGGCGACATCTTTCAACCGCAGAATCGATCCGTCGGGGTTGGCGCGGATAACAATTTGGTCGAAGTCCTCTGCGCGTGGCAGACGGCCGGGCGCACGGACGTTGTACGTGAATTGTTGGCCCTGCGGAACAGGCTCGCCGCCTACCTGTCCGGCAGGATTGACCTTGTTCTGGGCCTTCACCGCATTGATGATGTCGGTCACGGTAACGCCGAGGTTCGCCAGCGTGTCAGGATTAACCCAGATGCGCATGGCGTAGGGACCGGCGCCGAAAATCTGCACCTGGCCGACGCCCTGAATCCGCGTAAGCGCGTACTGCAAATTGATGATGGCATAATTCGCCAGAAAGATGCTGTCGTATGCTCCGGTCGGCGAGTACAGGTCCAGCAACATGAACGGTGCGGTCGTTCCGGGCTGCACAATGACGCCTTGCTGGATCACCTCAGACGGTAACTGCGAGTTGGCCTGGCCGGTGCGCATCTGCGCGAGAATCTGGTCGGTGTTGACGTCGGTACCGAGCTGGAAATCCACATAGAGCGACATGCCGCCGCCCGAGCTGGCGCTGAGCGAATACATGTAGTTCATGCCGCTCACACCCGACATCTGCTGCTCGATCGGAGTCGCCACCGACTCGGCAATGGTTACCGCATCTGCGCCCGGATAGGTCGCCTTCACTTGGATCATCGGGTCGGCGATGTTCGGGAACTGGGCGATCGGCAGCTCAAGCATTGCCACGATGCCGGCCATGACCATCAGGATGGCGATAACGATGGCCACAATCGGCCGATTGATAAAGAATGTCGACATAGTCAGTTGCTCCCTGCTGCTGTGGAGGCAGTCGTTGCCTGATAAGGCTTGGGACTGACCGGAACTCCTTCTTTGGCAAACCGAGGATTGGCAGCGGCAGCAAGCTGCAGCTTCTGGATTCCTTCAACCACTACGCGCTCGCCGGGCTTAAGACCCTCGGTAACAATCCAGTTCGGGCCTACGCGCGGGCCAACCTTGATCGGGCGGAACATGGCCCGGTTCTCCGGCGTGACAACGATAATCTGATACTGCGACTGTACTTCGATGACGGCGGGCTGGGGCACCAGCAGAGCGTTCTGATTGTTGGCCGTCTGAATGCGGACGCGTCCGAAACCGCCGGGACGCAGGATTGAATCGGGATTGGGAAACTCGGCGGTGAGCTGGATGGTTCCAGTGCCCGTCGAAACCTCTCGGTTCACCTGAATGACGCGTCCCTTGTGGGGGTAGTTTTCATCGTTGGCTTGGATGTACTCCACAGGAACACTCGCCGATTTCCCGCCTCGAATGGCCTGTGCAATTTTGGCAGCATTCGCTAGATATACGTTCTCGGCGATGTTGAAGTTCGCCCAGATAGGATTGACCTCGGAGACAGTAGCCATCTTGGTAGTGGTTCCTACAAGGTCGCCGATCTGCGATTTGGCGTAGCCGGCAATGCCGTCAATAGGCGAATAGACCTTGGTCCAGGACAGATTCAGCTTTGCGTTGTCGAGAGCAGCTTTGTCCGCAAGGACTTCTGCCTGAGCAGCCGCCAGGTTGGCATGATCCGTGTCGAGCTGCTTTTGAGGAATCGCATTCTGAGCGGCCAACGGTGTGTCGCGAGCGACATCCGCCTCGAACCGCGCCACTTGCGCTTGTGTCCTCTCCAGCGTGGCCTGGGACTTGTCCACGTCCGCCTGGTACTGGCGTGGGTCGAGGTCAAACAACAACTGGCCTTTCTTCACGAAGAAGCCGTTCTGATAGCTCTGCTTAAGCAGATAGCCTTGAACCTTTGGCGTGATGTCCGCATTCACTGGGCCGGTGAGCTGCGCAACCCACTCTTCGAAGATCGGCACGTTCTGCTGAGCAACGTCGGCGACGAGCACTTCGGGTGGAGTCGGTTTGGCTGCCTCTTCTTTCTTGTCGCAGCCGCTTAGCAGAGCGACGGCAATGGCACAGCCCAGAAGGAGTACACTCAATGTTTTCACCTGGCTTGCGGAACGGACCGCTTCCAAGCACTGCACACTAACGCGGTAGAATGGATTCCATTCATGCCGATTTGGCATATGGGTACCTCTCGTCGTGCTGGTCTAAAGTTGATGAATTGTGCGAAATACATTTCTAGCGCAAACGTGGG